>NZ_JBEGHD010000003.1:0-306857 GCF_049334165.1 Halocola ammonii | reverse complement strand
GGCCAACGCGCGATTGCCGGTTGTCGAGCGGAGTCGAGACAAGGGGGAGGAGAGGGATGACAGTATTATTGAAATTTAGTTAGGGAAAACTTGTGGATATGCATCTCGTTTTATTTAACAGCAACCATTACCCGGTTCGCAGCACGCTTCTTGCTTCTCTGCATTAACAGTGATACTGAAAACTCCTGTTTTTCCAGATTTAAAGTCTTTAATCTCCGGTTCGTTTAAGTATTTCGAAAGGATGTCGTTCGGGATGTCGATGGCCTTTTCCTTTTGGATGGTAACGTTTTTGAATCCGGCATCGTGGATGAATTGCAGGTATTCATCTTTTTGGATTGCGCCTGAAACACAACCGGCATACATTTCTGCATCGGTGTGCAGTTTTTCCGGCAACTCGCCAACCAGCACGATGTCAGAGATGCTAAAATGACCTCCGGTTTTTAGCACGCGGTACATTTCTTTAAAAACCTGCTTCTTGTTTGGAACCAGATTGAGTACGCAGTTGCTCACGATCACATCTGCTGAATTTTCTGCAACTGGCATTTCTTCAATGTCGCCCTGGCGAAATTCCACATTGTTGTATCCGAGTTTGTCGGCATTTATTCTCGCCTTTTCAATCATCTTTTCGGTGAAATCGATTCCGAGGACCTTTCCCTCTGGACCGGTTTCGTGACGAGCTACAAAGCAGTCGTTGCCCGCTCCCGAGCCGAGGTCAATCACGTAATCGCCTTTTTTGATTTTGGCAAACTGTGTGGGTAAGCCGCAACCGAGGCCGAGGTCGCCCTCTTCGCTGTAGCCTTCTAACGTGCTGTAGTCGTCTGTCATGATGTTGTACACTTCAGTAGAGCAGCCGCCAGCTCCACAACAGGATGACTGGTTGGTTTCTTTGTCTTGAAGAGCGATTTCTGTGTATTTCTTTCTGACTACCTCCTTGAGATTTTCTGATGTTTCCATGGTTGTGTGTTTTGATTTATGATTATATCGCAATAAAGCGATGGATTCTGTTAAATTTTTTTAGCAGCACACCTGGTCGGGTCCGCTCATGTCAAAAAGTTGGTTGAGCGTTTTTCTGGCGCTTTCCCAGTTTTCCGGGTTGATGCAGTAACAAACGGAAGTACCTTCCACAGTTCCCTGAATCAATCCCGCATCTTTCAATGCGCGCAAGTGCTGCGAGATGGTAGCTTGTGCCAGTCCGAGCTCTTCAACCAAATGGCTGTTGATGCACTGGTTGGCTTTTAGCAGATATTGCAAAATAGCCACTCTGGCCGGATGCGCACACGCTTTTGCCAGGTCCGCAATTTTGTTTTGTTCTGCTGTAAAAAGGTCAGTTCGGGTGACTCCCATTTTTCTTTCTATTTAATACATTGCAATATTACGATGAAAGAAGCGAGAATTGCAAATTTCTTCCGTACTTTTTTTCTAAAATCAGTATTAAGACAGGGTGAAGGACTCAGAATCAAAAGTATTTTAATGCTTGATCTCAACCCTATCAATTTTTTTCCCAAATTTGACTCATGCAAAACGCACAGGTACAATTTAATTTTTGGTGGTGGCAACTTTCCCAGATGAGAGTTACACCTAATTGTGCGTATTCCTAGAGAAGAAAGATAGTTTTCAAATAATCGGAAAGGCGAGTTACACGGTGTAGCTCGCCTTTTTTCATGTCCAATTTTTCAATTCACAAAAACCATTTAAAATGTCAGAAAGAACAAAGTTTATCCTCCCGGAGGAGGAAATGCCAACACATTACTACAACATCGCTGCGGATATGCCCAACAAGCCAATGCCTCCGCTAAACCCACAAACACGCGAGCCAATGGATCCTTCGGCTCTCGAACCGCTTTTTCCCAAAGGCCTGATCGAGCAGGAGGTGAGCACCGAGCGTTTTATCGAAATTCCCGAAGAGGTGAGAGACATCTACAAGCTCTACAGGCCGGCTCCACTGGTTCGTGCCAGAGCGCTCGAGAAGGCACTGGGGACGCCCGCCAAAATCTACTACAAGTACGAAGGTGGGAGTCCGAGTGGGTCGCACAAACCCAACACGGCAATTGCCCAGGCCTACTACAACGCCAAAGAGGGAGTGAAACGCATCACCACCGAAACCGGAGCAGGGCAGTGGGGCTCGGCTCTGAGCTTTGCCTGCCAGAAATTCGGCATCGACCTGGAGGTTTACATGGTGAGGCTGAGCTACGATCAAAAGCCCTATCGCGCGATGATGATGCACACCTACGGGGCCAATGTTTACCCTTCACCGAGCAACCGAACAGAAGCTGGGAAAAAGATCCTTGCTCAAGATCCTGACTCACCGGGCAGCCTGGGCATAGCCATTAGCGAAGCCATAGAAGTTGCGGCTGGCGATGAAGGCACGAAGTACGCTCTCGGTTCGGTGCTCAACCACGTGCTGCTTCACCAAACCATCATCGGCCAGGAAGCCGTCAAACAAATGGAAATGGCTGGCGATGAACCCAATGTGGTGATTGCTCCGTTTGGCGGAGGAAGCAACTTTGCCGGGCTCGCTTTTCCGTTTTTGAAACAAAACATGACCGAAGGAAAGTCGATCCGCTGCCTGGCTGTGGAGCCATCGAGCTGTCCTAAATTGACCAAAGGTAAATTCCAGTATGACTTTGGCGACACCATTGGGATGACTCCGCTCTTACCGATGTACACGCTGGGCCATGATTTTGTGCCAGCCAAAATTCACGCTGGCGGATTGCGCTACCACGGGGCCGGAGTGTTGGTGAGTCAGTTGCTCAAGGACGAGTTGATTGAAGCTCAGGCACTCGATCAGTTGGAGTGCTTTGGTGCTGGTGTGCTTTTCGCCAGAACCGAGGGAATCATTCCCGCTCCCGAAGCCACTCACGGAATTGCCGCTGCCATTCAGGAAGGTGAAAAAGCAAAGCAAGCCGGTGACAACAGGGTGATCCTGATGAACATGTGCGGCCACGGTCACTTTGATTTGGGAGCTTACGAATCTTACTTCAAAAATGAGCTGAAGAATCACGCACTTTCGGAAGAGGATCTCATGGCTCGTTTGAAGGTGTTGGAAGAAACGAAGTGAAATGGTGTCTATTCAGAAAGCCCGATAGCTGCGTTACGCCTGCCTGCCGGCAGGCAGGCTTGTCTCAGACTTTCTGATGCAGCCACAGGGTCGTTCAGTAAAACACGAATTAACATTAAAAAGGCGGAGTTCAATGAAATCAATTTGAGCTCCGCTTTTTTATTTCTATCCAAAAAGCGAAACCAAAATCGCTACTGTTCCCACGATGGCGCAATACACGGCAAACCAGATCAGCTTTCCGCGCTTCACGATTTTGATCATCCACTGGCAGGCGGCAAGTCCTGCTACAAAAGCTGCGAGAAACCCAACCAGCAGCGGCATGCCGGCAATGTTGTCGAATTCACCGGCAGGTGCTTCGATGTAATCCTTCAGTTTCAGTGCGCTCGCTCCCAAAATCGGAATGAGTACCATCAGGAATGAAAATCGGGTGGCTTTTTCTTTATCGACTTTCATGAGTAGGGCAGTGGCAATTGTAGATCCCGAGCGACTGATTCCTGGCATAATTGCCAGTGTTTGCGCAATTCCGATTACTACGGCCTTTCCGTAGGTCACTGGTCCGCCTTTCACGTCTCTCACAAAATAGGTGAAGGACAAAAGCAGGGCTGTGATCAGGAGCATGCAGCCCACAAGTAGTGTTCGACCGCCAAAAAATGTCTCGACCTCTTCTTCGAAGAAAACCCCTACAATGGCGATGGGAATCAAGGAGACAGCAATTTTGGTGACAAAATCCCACGAGTCGTTCCAGCGGAATTTCAGCAAATCGCGAATGATGTTGGCGAGGTCTTTTCTAAAGACAACGATCGTGCTCAGCGCTGTGGCAGCGTGCACCGCAACGGTGAATAAGAGCGGCTCGCTTTCGTAGGCGTTGAGGAGTGCAGCGCCAAGCTCGAGGTGGCCGCTGCTGGATACTGGTAAAAATTCGGTAAGTCCCTGGATGATCCCAAGGATGATTGCTTCTAAAATTGTCATGAGCTAGCTACAGCCATTTTTTGCGTTTGAAGAATAAGAGAGTGAGAGCAGAAGAAACGAGCATCATCCCGATAGCCATCGGATAGCCGTACCTTTCATCTAGCTCGGGCATAAACTCGAAGTTCATCCCGTACATGCTGGCAATGAGTGTGGGCGGCATGAAAATCACCGTCACAACAGTGAAAATCTTTATCACCCGGTTCTGCTCCATATCGACCAACCCGAGAAATGTGTTTTGTAAAAACTCCAGCCGTTCGAAGTTGAAAGACGCGTGATCTAACAGTGAACCCACGTCCTTGATCATAATTCTGATCTTCTCGTAGTTATCCTGCGGGAAGTAATCGCTCTTGAGAATAGACGACAAAATTCGTTGCTTTTCAATGATGTTTTCCCGAATCAAAATGGTAGTCTCCTGCAGAGCAGTGATGCGCAGAAGCTGGTCTCTTTCGAGCTCGTAGTCTTTCACCATGCGCTGTGAGATCTTTGTAATTCGCTCGGTGATGATCTCGATGAGGTCGGCATCGTAGTCGATGCGAGTTTCGATGAGGTTGAGCAGCACATCCGATCCGCGTTTGGCTTTCAGTGCGTAAGTCTTTTTTAGCGCATCGGTAAAAGTCTTGAATTCCGCATTTCTCTGAGTCACCACGCTCTGTCCTTTTAAGATGAAAGACACGGGATCAATGATGTACTCATTGTCTTGCTTGGTGAGGAAGTTCATGTTGATCCCTACTTCGTTTTGATCTTCTGAGTACTTCGAGCTACTCTCAATTTCCTCACTTTCCTGGCGGGTGAAAAGTTCGATGCCGAGTTTGTCTTCCACACAGTCTTTTTCTTCGCGTGAAGCTCTCAGTAAATCGACCCATAAAATGGTTTGCTTGTCCGTCTTGCGCAGGACTTCGAGATTCTTGCTCGTTTTTATGTTGTCACCTTCACGGTAGTAAAAATTCATCATGCGCTCTGTCCTTTATCACGGGTTCTAAAAATCGAAGAGCTTTTCTTTCACTTCAAGCGATTACTCAGCGGATGCCAAATGTAAGCGATATTTCGAATAAAAACTCAATGGAGTTGAGGTGCATTTGTTCTGGTTTTTCCTGAAATAAAAGAGCTCCGGTAAGATTAGCCTTCATTGTTTAGACGGTCGGCAAGTCGAAGTTTTTCTACAAATTTCGCGATGTACTCGTCCTTGTTTTTCGACTTGTACTGCATCACATATCGGGGATGCTCCAAAGGAATGATCTCTTCAAAATATTGCTCTTCCTCATTGAGCTTTTTCAGGTATTTGTAATTCTTGCCGCTGCCCAGCGCTAAGGCTACTTTTCGGTGTAAACCAAAATCAATCTGCTCTTCCATCTTCTCTTTTACAAAAGGCTCAACAGCTTTTTCCAGTTCCTTGCTGTCGTAGTAGTTATAGTTGACAGATTTCCCGTTTTCCTTGTGTTTCAAAAATCCCAGTGGACTCACTGAGTTGATATAGAAATCGCGATAGAAAGCCTCCGGCCCACCGTAGGCATTGATGAACTCGTAAACGAAAACCGAAGAAGGTTCGTGTGTGCTCATGGCTTCCACTTCGATTCCGCATTCACTTTCCATTCTTTTGGTGTCGGTGAAGGGAACTCCGGTGACTCCGGCTCCAAAGCGGCCGGGGTTAATGCCAATGATGTATGTGCGTTTGTTGTTATCAGAATAATATTTCTTGTAGAACTCCTCAGAGATGGGTGTGGCAAATTCATTTTCTCGAAAGGGATTCATCACTCCAACGTCTTTGGGGAGCCTGGTATCGAGCGATAGAGATTCATTGAAAGCGATAACCTTCTGAGCAAATGTCGAATCTTTTGACATGAAAATCGTATTTTACAAGAGTTTCAGAATGCAATATATGAAGCACAAAATTGGTTGTGGAATAGAGCAGATTTAGAACTTCAGAAAACATTCCCGTTGCTGATCATTGTCATGCTTAGCGACAGAAAGAAGAATAACTTTGCACTCTGAAGAATAGTAAAAAAACTTGGGTTTTTACGACCACTCTCAGTTTTCTAAAAAAGTAAATTAACAATCTTACGAAATGATGTTTTGGACAATGGGTTTTAGACAACGAGTAAAATCAGCGATGCTTCTCGTTGCAGTTTTTGGAGTTATTATTCTCAGCAATGTGTGGGAGAAAAATAGCATGACCGACCTAAACAAGAACTTCTCTTCAATTTATGAAGACCGATTGCTGCCTTCGACTTACATCTTTCACCTCACTGATAAGCTTTACGAAAAAAGATTGGCTCTCGAGCATTTGGCAGACAATCCAGTGGGCCATGTTGATGAGGTAGAGCAGCAGCTTGCACTTCACAACAGTGCCATCGACACCCTAGTAGAAAACTTTGAATCTACTTACCTGGTGGCCGAAGAGAGTGCTTCACTTCATCGCTTTGAAGATTCTTACGAGGCTTACAATTTGGAAGAGCACAGACTAATTGAAAAAATCAGGAATGGTGGCGATGTCCATCAAGACCTCCTGGCACTTGAAACCACTTTTTACCTCACAAAGAACGAGCTGACCAGGCTGAGCAGCATTCAGATCAACATCGGAAAAGATCTTACCACCGGCTCAGAGCACAAGTTCGCCAGTGTCAGTTTGATGAACACTTTCGAAATCACTCTGATGGTGATTCTCGCCTTTATCATCGAGTTTTTGGTGCTCGGCACTCGTGACGTAAGACCAGATCCTAAGAAGTTTCGACTGAATTAATCCTGAAGCAAATATTCTCCGTGAGCTACGGTGGTGAAGTTACCTGTGAGCTTCACCATTGACTCGTCCAGAGCACATGTGAACTTTCCTTTTCTCGGGCTTAATTGCAAGGAATGCATTTCGATCTTTTCGAGTCTCTCTGACCAAAATGGAGTGAGCGCAGCGTGGGACGATCCCGTGGCGTGATCTTCCAATTGGCGCACGTGAGGAACGATGGTTCTACTCACAAAATCCACTTCGTTGCCGGGAGCAGTCACCGCGTATCCAAAAATTTCGCTTTCTCTCAACTTGGCGAAATTCGGATTCATAGTGGCGAGTTCATCTTCCGATCCGATTACCACAATGTGCTTGTTGTTGGTGGAGTAGTGGCTGGCGATGTTCACTCCCAGCGCATCCTGCAGGTGATCAGTGACTTCCAGCTCTTCCATGATCGGAATAGGCTCGATCCAAATAGAGCAGCTGCCGCTGGCATCGAGTTGGCCCTTGAGCATTCCATTTTTGTAATGAAGCACTACAGTGTTTAGTGAGTTAGGCTGCGTAAGAAATGCCGTTGCTGCATGAGTGCCATGCCCGCACAAGCCAATTTCCGCATCGGGAGCAAACCATCTTACATGAAAATGGCCTTCTTCTTCTGCCGGCCACAAAAAGGTCGTTGCCGGCTGGTTGAGGTCGGCAGCAATTTTTTGAAATGTTTCTTCTTCAAGTGGTTTGTCCAGCAGGAAAACAGCTGAGATATTCCCCAGGATTTCTTCTTTCGGTTCGTCAAAAACGGCTATGAGTGAATACGGTAATTTCATGGGAGAAATGTAACAAAAAAACCGGCCGGGTGATCTTTTCAATCTGTTGCCCGGCCGGTTGAGTGATTTAGGGAACCTCTTCTAATTCGTTATCTGAACTTTAAAAGTTTTCTTGTTGTTTTTGGTTCTCAACTGCAAGAAGTAAAGTCCTGCTGAAAGTCCTTCGGTTTCTATCAAAAGGTCACCGCTTTGGTTTCTAAACTCTTTGCTGTAAACCGTTTTGCCCTGTGGTGTGTAAAGCACCAAATCGGTTTCTGTATTGAATCCGCCAGGGAGTTCAACAACGATTGGGTTGCCGGTAGCAGAAGGGTTAGGGTAGATCTTCACCTGAGCCAGTGGCGAATCGAACTCACCCACTGATGAGGTCGTGTCCATGTTGATAGTAAAGTAATCGGGGATTTGGATTTCATTCTCCGGATTACCCAAGAGATCTTGAACTCCAGTGATGTTTACATCTATATCTTCGATAACCGCAAGGGAGCTGGCCACATTGTAGCGTGCTACAAATGTAAATGCATTGAGCCATCCGGTTTCATCTGTATTCAGAGAAATCACGCTTGTCGGATCTTCTTGCGGGAAGCCGATAGTTGCATCTGTGCTTGTATCCATTTCTTCGCTAAACACCGCCTGGATTGAGAAGTTTGAGTCTCCCACAT
Organism: Halocola ammonii; assembly: GCF_049334165.1. Taxonomy (NCBI): domain Bacteria; kingdom Pseudomonadati; phylum Bacteroidota; class Flavobacteriia; order Flavobacteriales; family Halocolacceae; genus Halocola; species Halocola ammonii. The sequence continues at coordinate 298,640 of NZ_JBEGHD010000003.1, read as the reverse complement.
TTTCCTGAAGAATGGTGTAAGTGTTCGAAGAAAGGAATTCCACATCTGGATTTTTCGTATCGATGGTCAACACGTTCGACTCTTCGAAGAAAATCTGTTCGTTACCGAAGTGGTCAATACCACTAATCGACTGGATGGAGGCATTTTCAGCTTCTACGTTTTCATCTTCAATGTCGAAAACAGCAGAGAAAGTGAATTCATCCAGCCACTCACTTTCCGTTTCGTTTAGAACAAAAGTTCCATTTGCAGCGCCATTCACAAACACAAATTCGGGTAGCACCCCGGGGTCCATTTCTTCATCAAATGAAACAGAAATTGTAAAGTTGGCCGTTCCCAGGTCGGCATCGGTTATTACTTCCTGCGATGTGCTAAGCGATTGCACCATCGGATTTCTCGTGTCGAGATAAAAGGCATTTGTCATCACCAGCGGCTCCTGGTTTTCCCCTTCGAGGTTTTGCGCTCCGTTCACCTGAAGCGTTATGTCCATCAACTCCTCAAATGTGTCACTCACGTCAAATTCCAGGGAGTAGGTCGTGTTATCAGTCCAGGTTCCACTCACAAAAGTGAGTGAGTTCTCTGTTGGGTCGTCAGCCGGAAAGCTGAAAGAGGGATCCACGCTAGTGTCCATTTCTTCGCTGTAAACAAGGTCGATAACAAACGGACTTGTGCTGTCCTCATCAGAGATAGAGTCTGTGGTAAGCACCACTTCATCTACACGCGGAATCTGATTGTTGAAAATCATGTTTGCGTAGTTTGATGATTCAAGGCCAATAGTTTCACCCATTCTTCTTCCATTCAGATCGTCTGCAGGTGGGTGAATTCCACCCCAGATTCTTGAAAGGCTACATTGGTCAGAGGCGTCTCTGTAAGTGGCCCACTGAAGGGTGATATCCATACTCGGGCCTTCTTCAAACACGAGGAATTCGTTTTGGGGAGCTTCAAACTCTCCCATTCCACCTGGGAAGAACGGGTCTCCGGTAATGAAAGTCAAAACCTCAGCACTTGCTCTCGAATAGGTTGAGTGCCCCGATACGTAACCCGCAAAAGGAGGCGTCACAAAGGTTGGTCGTTGGTAAGGCCACCAGTTTTCTGCCAAAATCCAACCCACTCCTGCTTCATCAACTTCCGGATCTTCAATGTAGTCCGGGCCTTTCCAGGAGTAGAGTTTGATTTTTCCCACATTTTCGTCCATATCTCCTGCAAGTGGATCGCCAGCCTCTACCACTTCAATTTTTCCATCAATCAAAGGAATTCCCTGAGGGTGATAGCTATCGAGTGCCATGTTTGTGCACTGACCCTGATCGGCCATGTAGCGAATTGCAGATACGGGACGAATGTAGTCGTACCATCCTTTAACTCCCCAGGAAGAAATTGCCACATCGTGCACGGCACCTCCCAGAGTAAAGTAAGATTTAATATCCCATTCAAGGTCCGAAAGTGTTTCACCTTCGCCCATCCATTTCTTTTCGAGTTCCGGTTGCTCGTTGACGTAGTTCAAGATGGTAAACCAGTGTCCCGGAGGAGTTTCTGAGTCTGGACCATCTGCCCAAAATTCAGCGAGTACTCTGGCGTAGTCACCTCTGGGAACTACTTGTGGATCGTATGGCTCACCGGTTTTAGGGTTCAAATCCCATCCTTCGCTTCCTTCTCCACCTTCGAGTAGGTCGTAGAAATCAGGATAGTTGGCAAAATCAGTAGGAATCGAATCAATGTTTATTCCACCGATGCTGGCCGGAGAGATGTCCCACATCACTCCATCTGTAGGGTCGAGGTGAGAAGCCCAAACGGCTACTAATGCAAATCCCCACTTGTATGGCGATTCGATCCCAGAATGATTGTCAGTATCCAGGTAAGGAGGAGCTCCCGGATCGTGAAAAACTTTGTATTCATTACCGTCTCTTTCGTAAACGGTGAGGTCTTCTTCATCCATGGCAAAAGGAACCACATTTCCCCATTCGGGACTGAGAAATGGTGGCGTGCTTTCTACGGGGTTTCCGCTCTGGTCGATGGCTAGCTCAAGAGTGAGTTGCTGCCAACGATTGGGGTCTGTAATGTCTGGATTGCCTGGTTCATCCATGATGAGTGGATCGTTAACCGGCTCGTAGTATTCATTGGAATACCCACCTGCCTCGTTAGCACCATCTTGCAGACCAAAAGCAATCATTTGCTCTGCGATGTAATTCCCGAGTTCTGCGGGGCCACCATTTACGTAGTCTGTTCCATTGATGCCTGGGTCGAATCCTACTTCATTGATCATCACATCATTTACCATGTTTTGGATAACGATAGGATTTGGAGCATTTTGAAAACGATGCAACAACAAGCGGTACATGGCGTAGCTAATAGCTTCGCGCTGAGCTTCTTCTATATCTTCGGGTTGTGCCACGCCTTCGAAAGGAACTTCAAATCCTCCAATAGTATTTCCCAGAAAATAAGGTTGATGATCTGGTTCATAAACTGCCCAGGCATCGTACATCACAACAGAGGTGTGCCAAAGGTTTCGGGCATGAACTGTTGGTCTGGCAAAATCGTTTCTGATCGACTCTAAAAGAGTTTCGTTCCAGATTTTGGCGACAGAAGGCTCTTGTGCCTGGGATTTGTTTGGGGTGGAAATGCTGAAAAATAGGACAAGCGAAAAAATCATCACACTCATCCGAGAGTAAAGTGCATTCATGTGATTAAGGGTTTAAAAACGTTAGAGATAAGACTATTTGTTAGTTCCACAAAGATAGCAATTTACAGACTAAAAAAAGTCAAGCCGTGAATTAGAATGGTTGTCAGAATTGAAATCGCAGGAAGAGTAAGGAGTCGTAAACTACTCGGCAGATTTTTCCTTTTCAATAACATCCTTTAAAACATCCCATGTGTTTTTTGCCAAAATGCGATGTCCTTTGGGGTTGGGGTGGATGCCATCGTCTTGATTGAGCGAGTCTATACCTCCTACATCTTTGAGTAGAAATGGAATGAGTTCAACATTGGCTGTATCGGCAACATCTGGGAAAATGCTCTGGAAGTCATCGCTGTAACTCTGTCCCATGTTTGGTGGCACCATCATGCCAGCAAGTACAATTTTGACGTCTGGCTGCGCCTCTCGAACCTTGTCTATGATTTCGTAAAGGTTTGATCTGGTGACAGAAGTTGGGATTCCTCTTAGGCCATCGTTGGCTCCGAGCTCGAGTACAAAAACATCTACCTCCTGCTTGCTCATCACCCAGTCGACTCTGCGCAAACCACTCGATGTAGTTTCCCCGGAAATGCCTGCGTTAATCACGCGGTAGTCATAACCCAAAGAGTCGAGTTTTTTGCCAATAATTTCTGCAAAACCTTCGCCTTCTTCTACACCGTATCCGGCTGTGAGACTGTTTCCGAAGAACAAGATGGTTTTTCCTTTTTCGGAAGTTTGCTCGTCAGTGCTTTCGCTTTGGGGCTGAGTGGTTTTGGTGTTTTGCTTCTCGCTGGAGTTACAAGATTGACTGACAGTGAGTAGTGTCAGGATTGCCGCGTAAAAAAAGTATCTTAATTTCATCGGCTCGAAAAGTAGTAAAAATGACGCTGAAACATTACATCTGTTTCGGGGTTTCAACTGGGGAAATTCTCAATTGGCAGTGGAATGAATGAATCAATTTTAAGCGTAAAGAACCTCACGAAAGTTTACCAAAGCGGATCTAAAGACCTCAAGGTTTTGGATGATGTAAGCTTCGAGATAGAAGCTGGATCAAGTTGTGCCATTGTGGGGCCATCAGGGAGCGGAAAAACCACCCTGCTGGGACTTTGTGCCGGTCTCGATGGAGCCTCTTCGGGCAGCGTTTCACTGAGTGGTGAGTCACTGGAAAACCTCAATGAAGATGAGCGCGCAGCAGTGCGCAACAGAAATGTCGGCTTCATTTTTCAAAACTTCAATTTGCTTCCAACACTCACAGCTTTCGAAAATGTAATGATACCCGTTGAGCTTCAGGGAGAGAAAAACGCAGACAAGAAGGCTAGGGAACTTCTCGAGAAAGTCGGACTTGGCGATCGACTTAGTCACTATCCATCTCAGCTATCTGGCGGAGAGCAGCAGAGAGTTTCTATTGCCCGGGCATTTTCGAACAATCCCAAAATTCTTTTTGCCGATGAGCCAACCGGAAATCTGGACGAAGAAACCGGTGAAAAAATTGAGCAACTCATTTTTGACTTGAATAAGGAGTTGGGGACTACGCTAGTTTTGGTGACACACGACCTTGAGCTTGCTCGCAGAACAGACAAAATTTTCCGCATGAAAGGCGGCCGTTTGGAGAAGACCGAAAGCGCGAAGGTAGACTGATGATGAGAGAAAAGCAGCAAAACAACTGGAGTTGGACCTGGAAAATGGCTTTGCGCGATGGTCGAAAAAATCGCGGCAGGCTTTTACTTTTCATGAGCAGCATTGTGCTCGGAATTGCAGCTCTGGTGTCGATCAACAGCTTTGGCGAAAACCTCAAGGGGCAAATTAATGGAGAGGCAAAAGAACTACTCGGAGCCGATCTCGAGGTAGAAAGCAGACAACCGATTCCACAGGATATTTACAATTTTTTCGACTCGCTCGAGATGGAGATGGTGCGCGAGGTGAACTTCGCCTCCATGGTACTTTTTCCGGGCACGGGAGGAACGCGACTCGTCAACATCAGAGCGGTTGAGGATGGTTTCCCTTTTTACGGATCGCTCGAAACAGCACCTGCCAGAAACGGGAAGAGGATCGGAGGAGAAAACGTTGCGCTCGTTGACCAAACCCTTATGCTGCAGTTCGATGCCGAAGTGGGTGACAGTGTGAAAGTCGGAAAAAACACTTACGAAATTGACGGAGAAGTGCTCTCTGTTCCTGGCCAGTCGGGAATTGCGTCCACTGTGGCACCACCGGTTTTTGTGGAACTTTCTTCGCTCGAAGGTTCCGGACTGATGCAAAAAGGAAGTCGCATCGAATACATCCTCTATCTCAAGTATCCGGAAAATTTTGATCCAACACGATTTAAAAACGAAATCGAACCGCGCCTTGAAGCCAACAAGGACCTGCGCTACGATGACGTGGAAGAGAGGAAAGAAGAAGTTGGCGATACGTATTCCGATCTCACCGGGTTTTTAAACCTAACGGCTTTCATCGCGCTCCTGCTCGGCTGTCTTGGCGTTGCCAGCTCGGTGCATATTTACATTAAAGAGAAAGTGAAAAGCGTGGCGATCTTGCGCTGCCTTGGAGCGAGTGGCCGACAGAGTATGCAGATTTTCCTTATCCAGGTGGCTGTGATGGGACTTGTTGGCGGGACAATAGGAGCAGGGCTGGGGATTGTAGTTCAGTACTTTTTACCTTCTCTTTTTGAGGGCTTCCTACCATTTGAAGTGGAACTCGCAATTAGTTGGACTTCGGTTTTTCAGGGAATCATGCTCGGGTTGATTACTTCCGTTTTGTTTGCGCTCATTCCACTTTTGGCTATTCGCAAAGTCTCGCCACTTAGAGCTTTGAGAACGTCTGCCGGAGAAGGTGTTGGAGGTTCTGAAAAATATTTAGTCTACGGAGGCATCGTCATTTTTATTTATCTCTTTGCCTTTTTGCAGCTCAACAATTGGTTCCGGGCTGCCATCTTCACGGCCGGATTGTTCGTGGCCTTTGGAGTTTTGGTGCTCATCGCTCGTGCTATCATGTTTTTGGTAAGGAGGTTTTTCCCTCGAAAAAGCTCCTTCGTTTTTCGTCAGGGACTGGCTAACTTGTTCAGGCCAAATAATCAGACTCTAATTCTCGTGGTCACCATCGGTTTGGGAACGGCTTTGATCACCACACTTTTGATGACACAAAGCGTGTTGCTCGATAAAGTGAAATTCAGCGCTGCTCCGGAAGGTCGTCCCAACATGGTTTTGTTCGATATTCAGGACGATCAGGTGGAAGAAGTGAGAGAGCTGACCCAGGACCAGGGATTGCCCGTGAAGCAAATGGTTCCGATTGTCACCATGAAAATTCACTCGCTCAAAGGACAGCCAGTGGCCAAACTCCGCGAAGACACCACTTCTACCATTCCAAACTGGGTGTTGCGCAGAGAGTATCGTGTGACCTACCGCGACACGCTTTCGGAATCGGAGAAAATTGTAGATGGCGAATACCGCGGAAGGGTAGAAAACCCTGGCGACTCCATTTTCATTTCTATAGAAGACGAACGCGCCCGCGACATGCAGCTCGAGATAGGCGACAAGGTTTCTTTCAACGTTCAGGGAGCGATTATCGACACCTACGTTGGTAGCATTCGCAACATCGACTGGCAGCGTGTACAAACCAATTTCTTTGTTTTGTTTCCCGAAGGTGTTTTGGAGCAAGCGCCCAAGTTTCATGTTTTGATGACACGGTTCGACTCACCGGAAGAATCGGCTCGTTACCAGCAAGCGGTGGTTTCGGAGTTTCCCAACGTGTCCATCATCGACCTTGAGTTGATCCTCGAAACGGTAGATGCCGTGGTCACCAAAGTTTCTTTTGTGATTCGTTTCATGGCGTTTTTCAGTATCCTCACCGGATTGATCGTACTGATTGGATCTGTGCTCATTAGTCGTCTTCAACGAATGAAAGAAAGTGTGCTGTTGCGAACCCTCGGTGCAAGCAGGAAACAGATTTTCAGAATCAATTCAGTGGAGTATCTGATGCTCGGAATGCTGGCCGGTTTCACCGGGTTGCTCATCGCCTTGTCGGTAGGCTGGGGATTGGCAGCTTACGTTTTTGAAACTACTTTCTTGCCGCCAGTGGTGCCGCTCCTGATCACCTGGCTTTTGATCATTTTCTTCACAATGCTCATCGGGTTGAGTAACATCCGTAAGGTGACCAACAATCCGCCACTGGAAGTTTTGAGACAGGAGGAGTAGAAGTGCCTGAGCTTAGAGCCAACTCCACATGGAGAGGTAAGCTATGCCTACAAAAAGGTAGGTTTTAAATTGCCACTTATCGAAGTTTCGAATGATTGTGGGAGTTTCGAACAAGAAAAATCCTGCTCCAGCTAACAATCCAGCAGTCTCAATCCAGGCTGGCAGCAATAAGTATTGTCTGAAGAAGAGCACTGATGAAAAAATCAGGAAGCAGATTGCAAACATGATGGGGCGCCAGAGCATGCGTCTCGACAATCGCTTTTTAGCAAACAGGCGAACGGGAATTACCGGGAATAGGTAAATCATAAATGCAGCAATCGAAGGTGGAAAGATCAAAATGGCAAGCGGTGCTTTTACCTGAATCAAAATAGCACTGACCACTGTAAGACTCATCAATACTAAAGCAGGAGGTAAATGAGAATAGTTCAAATTTGATTTTTGTATTCCAGTCATGTCAAAATCTGTTTTAGAATGAAGTTTCTACGAAAGGTAAAATAATAGATTTAGGAGAAATTGGCATAAAACGGGTTGTAAAATGACGGCTTCTGAAAATTGTGTTCTTCGGGGTGGATTACAATTTGGTTAGTGGCGTGAAAGAAGTGGATCGCTCTAATCTTTAATCAGACGGCAGAGTCTAGTTGTTTGTAGTAAAAGATGTTAACAATCGGTTATTAAATAGTCCTTGCGAAATTGGATGATTCCGATTTAAAACCAGAAAACTTTTTATTAAGTTGCGGAGTCTTAACAGTGTGTTAAGGATAAAGTATTTATTAGTAAACCTAAATTAATCATTATGAAAAACAGATACTCTTGGCGTAATGCCGGAAGAAAAGTTTTTAGTGTTATGGGAGCACTACTGATGGCAGTTGCCTTTGGTGGTTACACTCAGGCACAAACAACGTGTGAAATAACTAACATGCAGGGCGGAATTGCAGCTGGATCCGTAGGTATTTGGGGACAAGCAGATCAGGGTATGGCCGTCATGTTTGATCCTGCTGGGTCTGGTGATGCTGGTGATCCGGGATGCTTCCTGGAAGCCCCATACACCTACACAGTAGACACAATTCGTTTGAACCTTGCTGATGCATCTATTTTTAACGGTATTGATAGTGCACCTGGAACTTTCGAATATGTAGTAAAAATCTGGGAAGCAGTAGATGGTGGTGATGGCTGCCACACTGTTGGTTCAGAGCTTTGGACTTCAGGAACATTGTCACAAGTAATGGATGACTCTGGATTCTACCCTACTGACTTAGGTATCAGCGGTGGAGGATTGGATGTGACCGGACCTTTCTTCGTGTCTCTAACAACTGTCAGCTGGGACGGAGATCCTACTACTGCACCTTCTGCGCTTCTGTGGGATGCAGTTCCCAATGAACTTTGCCGCAGTTATGTTTTTACATACAACACGGAAGATCCTCCTGCTTTGGAAACAACTGATTTCCAGAATTTCTTTGAAGGAACAACAGGATGGCCAAACATCTCTATCGTAGGTTCTTACCCAGAGCCAGTAGGAGACACAGACATCGCTGTAAACAGCGTGACTGCACCAGCTGAAACTCAGCTTGGAATTGCTTCTGTGGTTTCTGCTGAGATCGAAAACCTCGGAGACCTCAACGAGCAGGATGTTATTGTTAGCCTTCTTGAAGACGGAACTGAAGTAGCAACTACTGCTGCCAACATCGCTTCAGGAGCTACAGCGACTGTTGAATTCAACTACGTTCCTACAGTTCTCGGTGAAGTTGAGCTCACTGCTCAGGTTGCCGTAGATGGAGACGTTGACACAGCCAACGACATGGCCACTACAAACACAACTGTTGTTGAGCCACCAAACGAATGCGCTATTGAAGACGAAGATTTCGAAAGCTTTGCTGATGGTGACTACCTCGCAGAAAACAGTGACAACTGGGCTACCTGGAGTGGTGGCGGTGCCGGAACTGCAGAGGATGTACAAATCTCTACAGCTCAGGCCAACTCTGGATCTAACTCAGTGATTGTTACTGGCGATGCTACAGATGCACTCCTTCTTTTGGGAGATGCTACTACTGGAATGTGGGAAGTAACTAAAATGATGTACGTGCCTACTGGATCTTCAGCTTACTGGAACCTTCAGGGGAATGCTACACCAGGTAACGTTTTCGTTTTCGAGTGCTACATGAACGCTGATGGTACCGGAGAAATCGTAACTGATGCCGGTGCTGTAACTGAAGAATTTGGTGACTACCCACAAGGTGAGTGGTTCGAAGTTCGTCTCACTGCTGATGTTGATCAGGAAGTGGTTAACATCTACATCGATGGAACTTTCGTAAACCAAATCCAAAGCGCTGATGACATGAACCTTTCAGCAATTGATTACTACCCAGCTGGTGGTGACGGAGCGGATGAGGCTTCACGTACTTACTACGTAGATGACGTAAGCGTTTGTCCATTCGACAACGGAGGTCCTTGTACTGCATTTGCTCTCGAGTTTGACGCGACTATCGAAGGTGACAACACCGATGCTGAAATCTTTGATGAAACAGTAATCGGTAGCTGCTGGACGGATGACGGAGCAGACGGAGACGTTTGGTTCGAATTCACAGTTCCAGAAGACGGAGACTACGGTGTAACTACCGACCTCGAAGTTCTGGATAATGACGATACTCAGCTTGCAGCTTACACAGGTGACTGCGATGGTGAATTGACAGAAATTGGTTGTGGAGATGACGTGAGTTCGACTAACTATCTTTCTACAATGAACCTTGAAGGTCTTACTGCAGGAACTGTAGTTTACATCCAGGTTGATGGATGGGATGGCACAACCGGTAACTTCCAGATTCAGGTGACTATGGCAACTGAGCCACTTCCAAATGACGAGTGTGACGGAGCTACAGATCTTTCTGATCTTCTCGGACTTGAGCCAGGTCAATCAGCTTACTCAGATGTTTCTACAAACATTGGAGCAACTGTAGGTGAAAATGACGAGCCAGGTTCTTGCTTTGACGATGAGTCTTTAGAAGGTAACGTTTGGTTCACGTTTGAAGGTGACGGTGAAACTTACTTCATTGAAACGATGGACTGCGAAGGAACTGCAGAACCACACAACGATGACACTCAAATTGCGATCTACGAAGGGTCTTGTGGAAGCTTGACTGAAGTAGCTTGTAATGAAGACATTGACTTCGGTGCGCAGAACTACCTTGCAGGAACAACTTTTGCCACAGAAGAGGGTGTTACTTACTTCATGCAGGTTGATGGATGGGGTGGCACTACTGGTCAGTTCTGTATTTCATTTACAAGAGAAACTGGAATTGATGAAAATGATGCTATCGACTACAGCCTCTATCCAAACCCAACTAATGGAAACGTTACACTCACTGCCTCTGAAACAATTGAAGGTGTGAGAGTACTCGACATGGTTGGAAAAGTTGTGAAGACTGTTGGAATTGATGCAGCTACTCAGGTAGAAATCAATATGAGCGATCTTCCTTCAGGTGTTTACTTCGTAGAAGTATCTGCCGCTGGAAACCAATACGTAGAAAGATTGATCAAAGAATAAGTTTTAGATCTGATCTTATAAATCTGAAAAGGCGGGCTCGTTTGAGCCCGCCTTTTTTGTTTCTGTGCATACAGGGTTAGTATTTACTCTACCCTCGAAATAAGGAAGAAGATTTATAGGATTGATTCTGAAAGGGTAGGTTTCTTAAAAAATTAATCTCTTTAATTGCCTTTTAAAGAAAACTAATTGGAGGTCCTTATTCTTTCGAGGAAAGGACAAGCTGAAACCCATTCTTAACTGAAGCTACGAAGGCCACTGCTTGCAACACCTTGATGGTTTTGCAGTAGTAACCAAACAACAGAAAACTAAGCTAATAAACTACTGAATGAAAAATCATTCTTCCCGCTGGCCGATCATCAATTTTTTGGACGAAGTAAAGCTGTTTGTTTCGAGTTGGATGAAGTAAATGCCAGCTTGAAAATCGCTTACCGAAAGGTCGAACTCGATGTTATTTTCAGAAGTGCCCTCTTCGTCCAAAACAAGTTGGCCAGTGCTCGAAATCAGTCGAACTCTAAACGGTCCCGAGTAAGCTTTGCTGAGAACTCTCACTTGATCCACGGCCGGATTTGGGAAGACCGTAAAATCCTCGAAACGATTGCTGGAAATAACTTTCTTCACTTTAGAAAAACGAAAGACGTTTTCCTCTGTCATGATTTTTAGTGAGTAGTAGTTTGTGAGACCTGGAGGATAGTGATCGAGGTAAGTGTTTTTGCTGATGTCGCCATTTACCTGTACCGTGTCGATAGGGTAGAGGTCAAATTGATTTTTCCCACGAAGAACAATCACTTTATCGATGTTTTCTGGGTGTGTCGAATTCCAGCTGAGTAGAGGTCCCGTGTTCACCACAGAGTAGTCGAAGTTTGTGAACGCTGGCGTAGGCACCTCCCCGCAGTAAGGATGGATCTCCAATTCCTCGGTAGTTGCCAGTCCGTAGTTATCTTCTACATCGATTTGAATTCTATAGTAGTAGGTTGGGCCATGGCAGCCGACTGTCGACAGATTGTAAACCGTTGAAAAAAGGTCATGGGTAATGTCGATGTGGTAGTGCGTGTTGTGATGGAGGTTTCCCGTCCAGGTAGGGTTCAGGTCGCTTTCGCTCTCTTCGCTGTCGCTCACCCAGGCCGTGAGTGGAATTGAAGAAGGGTGATCTAGAGGATAGAACTCACCTTCGTTGAAAGGAGCGATGTCTACTCCAGGAGGTGAGTTGTTTAGCGAGATGCTCACAGAGGTGCTGTCCTTCCGTTCGAGTTCGTCTTTTACCACCAGGCTCGCCACAATTTCTTCAGGGTCGCTGCTTTCAGAGGTCAGCTCAAGATCGAGAATTTCGTCAGTGTATTCCTCACCGTCTACTGTCCACTGGAAGGTGAGTTCGCTGTCTACCGGACTATAAGATCCACTGCCATCCAGCGTTACCGAAAGCGGGCTGTTGCCAAAGGTTGTGTTGGGTTCAATTTCAGCTACCGGATCTTCACTTTGCCCGAAATAGATTTTTTTTATGTGACCAGGAAATTCCAAAATGTAGAGTGCGTCCTCGTGAGGGTTGTATTCGATATGATAGATTGCGAATCCTTCCTGATCGAGAAAATCTCGCATAAGTAATAACTCACCATCTTCCGAAATTTCGAATGCTTTAATCCAGCCATCATAATCGGCTATAAAGAAAAGCTCGTGATAGTCTTGCGGAAAAGACTCGCCACTGTAAAAATCGCCTCCAATGGCAGCGTATCCACCGAGGCTGTCGTACTCAATTCCACTTTCAGGATCGGCTATCGAAAGCGGCTCTGCAACGCCTTCGGAATTGTATTGCGGGATGTAGCCCTGCGTGTTTGAGCTCTGCCATTTGTTCGTGTAGGTAATGGCTGGCGTGCTGTGCTCAAAGGTGTAAGGGTAGGGAATGGTGTCATCCGGGGAGCAGGGCTGACTAAAAACTACATTGCCTTGTTGGTCTTGCTTTAGCAAATCGTCAAAACGGAAAAACTCTAGCTCACAGCTGCCTGTTCCGTAAAGTGGATTTGGCGCATAGAGGTTTTGAGCCTGCGCAAAAACAAACGTTTCGTGCTGTAATATTCCTTCAAAGTGCGGCCATCCGAAGTTCATTTCAGGTCTGTTGGCGATGTTGATTTCTTCTCTTTTCCCGGAGCCCACATCACCGATGTAGATAGTTCCCGGATCTCCGTCAGCGGGGTTTGTAGAACCAGTTCCCGAAAGAATGCGAAAACGGTAAGGGTTTCGGAAACCCAGGCTCCAAACCTTGCTCTGTGCGGAATGTGGGTTTTGTGGATCGTAGTAGGGGTTAGATGGAAGCCCCATGCCTGTTTCGGGATCAATTCTGAGAATCTTTCCGTTGTAGCTCTGCACCATCTGAGCGCGGTAGGAGCCGCGTTCCTGCTCAGGAGGAATAATGCCGTCTTCCAGGGCACTTTCTACAAAGGCACCGTTGTAGGGCGGTCCTTCTCCTGTGTAGGGCCAACTGTAAGTGGAGCCGTCACCAGTTCCGATGAGCAATGTTCCGTCATCACCAAACTCGAGCGTGCCCATTCCATGCGAGGTGTGAAGCTGAGGAACACCGTTGTGAATCGAGTCGCCTAATAGAATGAACCGCGAACTGAGGTCCACCGATTGGAAGTTGTCTTCCACATTTGCCTGGTAGCGAGTGACCCTTCCAATTGAAGCTGCATCGTAAATTGTGTTTTCCGGATCGTAGTCGGGAGTGCCGTAATAAAGCAGATAATTTCTTTCAACCTTGTAGGCGAGATAGATCAGCCCGTTTTCTGTGAAATTTGGGTCGAGTGCCAGTCCGAGCAAGCCGTGATCGCCATTGCTGCCAACTTCCTCTGTGAGATCCAAAATGGGGTCGGGGAGAACTTCACCGTCTGGCGTCATCACAAAGACCTTCCCTTCCTTGGTCCAAATGTAAGCCTGGTTGTTTTCGTCAAAGGTGATTCCACTTGGGAAGCCCACTTCGCTGGAGTTTACAACCATCTCTTTTGTGAATCCTTCTACCGCAAACTCATAATCCTGCGAGTGGCCAACGGTGATTTTTAACAGTAGAAGTACAAATAGACAAAAAGTTGGGAGGTTAAAATTCATTACGACTTGTTTCGTTTTTTGAGAATTAATCTATTGGACGCCTGCCTCTTGAAAGATTTTTGCAAGGTCCGGCTCGATAGGTAGCGATTTTAGAGGTGGCACATTTGCTCCTCCGGTATTGCCTACAGGAATTTTTCCCACGAAAGATTTCACACCTCCAACCAAGAGTCGGGGCAGTTGACCCAAAATTTCTCGGGTATTTTTTATTCGGAAACCGAACTTGAGCATTTTCCAGTGGGCCAAAGAATGCTCCAAAGGATAAGCCTGGCCAAGAACGTGAGCACGCTCCAGATGTCTCCAGGCGAGTTGAAAATTATTCTTGTCAATTGCCAACTTGTAGCCCGATAACTCCACTCTGTAATGTTTCTTCAGAGCAGAAGGCATAACTGTATTCAAACGCATGTGCTGACTGAAATTGTTTCAGCTCAAAGTTAAAATAAAGTTTGCTTTAACTTAACTTCAAAACATTGCAGCACTTGAAATCGCCAGGGCCTCGATTAAAGTTCTTCTTCCGTCTTGCCGCACTTCATCATTTTGTCCCCGAAGTAGGGATTGCGAATTTCTTTCGACTCGCTAATCCAGTGAGCACCCTGGTTGTCGAAAGCCATTGGACAGAATTGGTGATAGAGCTTTTTGCCCTCAATCGGATTTTGCTTCAAGAAAGTATACATCTCTTGCGAAATGCTGTGAAAAAGCTCGCGTTGCTTTTCAATGTCTTTGAGATTTGAAATTTCTTCTGCCTGTGTTTTTACTTCAGCCAGGTCTTCATTGTCTTCGATTTTTTCAGCAAGGTTGGTGCCCGCTACCTGAGCAAATTCTGCATTGGAGCTTACCAGCGATTTTTTGAGTGTCAGGTATGCAGTTACTATCGCGTAGGAGTCGCTCTGCATATCTTCAGAAGAATACTCTGAGGAGCTCAGTTTTTCGAGCATTTCTTCTGTTTTACTTTTTTCCTTTGAGCTCGCTTCGGTATTTTCTGTTTTTGTTGACTCGTCATTCGAATCTGATTCGCCAGAGCCACCTTCAGAGCAAGATGTAAAAGTGAAAAATGCCAGTGCAAAAAGTATGGTGAAAAAAGAAGTACGCGATTTCATGTCTTTTGATTTTGGTTTGGAAATGTGAAAGTAGAGCAAAGCTAATTGCAATCAAATTTTCCCAAAGAAAAAATGATCAAATATCGTATGTGACTTTCCTTTCGGCCACTGTGACATCGTAAAATCCTTTCTCTCTGAGATTGTCGCGCAAGTTGTCCAATGCAGAAGGATTGCCGTGCACCAGGAATACACGTTTAACGAGAGATGGGTCCTGGCACGATAAGAATTGAATCAGCTCGTTGCTGTCGGCATGGGCACTGAAAAAGTCGATGTTGTAGATGTCAGCCTTCACATCTATTTCGTTGCCGAAAATGGTCACCTGCTTGTCGCCTCTCAGGAGTCTTCCGCTAAGCGATGAAGGCTCACTGTAGCCGATTATGAGAACTGAGTTTTTTTGATCACCAAGGCTGTTTGCCAGGTGGTGCTTCACTCTTCCGGCATCGGCCATTCCCGAAGCCGAGATGATAATGGCCGGTCCTTTTAGGGCATTTAGTTTTTTGGAATCCTCAGCCTCTCGAACGTAGGTGAGGCTTTGAAAACCAAACGGGTCGGGGTCTTTTTCCATAAACTTCAACGTGGCTCTGCCAAAACACTCAGGATGGTTGCGCATTATTTCGGTGGCATTGATTGCGAGTGGACTATCCACAAACACGGGGACTTTTGGCAGCTTTCCTTCCAGCTCGAGCTTGTTGAGAGTGAAAACCATTTCCTGGGTTTTACCAATGCTAAAGGCAGGAATAATGAGCTTGCCTTTTTTCATCACGCAGGTTTCCTCTACTGCTTTCTGGAGGCTTTCCTTCGCTTGTTTAATAGATTCATGCAGTCGGTCGCCATAGGTGCTTTCGCAAATGATGTAGTCAGCCTGAGGAAACGGTTGTGGTTTTTTTAAAATTTTATTGATATAGCGCCCCACATCTCCCGTAAAGGTGAGTTTCTTGGTTTTGTTGTTGTCTTTGATTGTCAGATTAACAGCCGCTGCGCCAAGGATGTGGCCGGCATCTGTGAACTTCACTTTCACTTCATCATCAATCTTAAATTCTTCGAGATAAGGAATGGTTACAAAGTGATTGAGGCATCGCTCCACATCTGCCTGGTCGTAGAGTGGTTCGATCGGATCCATGCCGCGTGAAGCTCTTCGCTTATTGATAAACTTCACATCGTAAAGTTGGATGTGCGCACTGTCGGTCAGCATGATTTTACAAAGATCGAAAGTGGCAGGAGTGGCGTAAATTTTACCGCGAAAGCCATTTTTCACAAGTAGCGGAATGTTCCCTGAGTGGTCGATGTGCGCATGGGAGAGAATCAGGTAATCTATTTCCTCTGGCTCGAAATCGAAGTGGCGATTGCGTTGTGCACTCTCGGCACCACGCCCTTGAAAAAAACCACAATCGAGAAGCACTTTCTTTCCGCTGCTAAGAGTGATGAGGTGTTTACTTCCAGTCACCTCACCGGCAGCTCCATAGAAATTTAGTTTCATTTTCCTTTACCATTTTGATCTCGCAAAAGGTAAGATTTTCGATAGTTTTTGAAAGTCTTTGTTGTCAACAGATCTGTGGAAACTTTTTGATGTCAGCTTTCGGTCTCAGACTGACACTTTTTCAAACACTTCTGTTTCCGTGAGCTTTTCAGACAGCTCCCAAAGCTTCTCTGCTTTTTTCTCATCCTTAGAAGTTTCTGAGGAGTCTACCACCACCGGCTTTCCTTTTCTCCCGCCAGAACCATCGGGTCCCAGATATTCTCCTCCTGAAAGCGTAGGATCCAGAGCTGCACGGATTTGAGGAAGCGCTCCTTTATCTGCTTTTTGAGCAAAAAGTGGCATCACCAATGGCATGATTACGCGCATCCATTTGGGCATGTGGCGGGCCAGTTCCGTGTCGGAAACTCCTGGGTGAGCTGCCAGTGAAATCACCGAACTACCCTTGCGCTGAAGCCTGCGCTGAAATTCGTAAGCAAACATCAGGCATGCCAGTTTACTTTGCCCATAGGACTTTTGCTTGTCGTACTTTTTCTCAAAATTGTAATCGTCAAATTGAATGTCGCCCCACATGTGGGCCAGGCTGGCCAGAGAAATCACTCTGGCGTTTTCGGCATTTTCGAGGTTTTTCAGCAGCAGGCTTGTGAGCAAGAAATGACTGAGGTAGTTGGCCTGAAACTGCAGCTCGAAGCCGTCTTTGGTTTTGGTGAAAGGCGGCATCATCACTCCGGCATTGTTGATCAACAAATCAAGACTGTCGTATTTAGATGAGAAGTTTTTAGCAAACCCTCTCACTGATTCAAAGTCCGCCAGGTCGAGTTCCATAGGCTCCAGGAGTAACCCCTGATTTTCCAACAGAAGTTCGCGCTGTGCAGCTTTAGCCTTATCCATGTTTCGGCAAGCCATGATTACTTTGGCTCCTTTTTCTGCTAGTGCTTTTGTGGCTTCAAAACCAAGCCCTGTGTTGGCTCCTGTCACAACCGCGATTTTTCCTGTCTGTAGGGGAGCTTCTTTCCAATTCCAACTATTGCTCATAATGATTTTGTCTTTTAACTAGACAAGTCCTAAGAGCGCAGATTGTTTTCCCGTCAGTGACCTAAAATAAAATCCACAGCCATTTGAGCGTGCAGGTGCGTTGTTGAAAGGAGCGGAATCTCACTTTGCTGGTCTTTCAATAAAATCGGCAGCTCGGTGCAGCCCAGAACGATTCCATCTGCACCGCGGCTTTGCAGATTTTCAATTTCGCGTTTATAAAACTGGCGGGCCTCTTTGGTGAATTCGCCCTGTGTCAACTCTTTTGAAACGAAGTGGTGCGACCGATCTAGCGACTCACCCTGCGGAGTGATGAGGTCAATTTCAAACTCATTTTCGATAATGTTGTGGATGAAGTTGCCGGTCATTGTGGGCTTGTTGCCGAGGATGCCGAGCTTTTTGAGTCCCAGTTTTTGGGCCTCTTTGCCAGTGGCTCTGGCGATGTGCAAAAAGGGAATTGTGATCTGCGGTTGCACTTCTTTGTAAACCAGGTGCGGGGTGTTGGCACAAATCACAATGGCTTCAGCTCCGGCAGCTTCAAGTTTTTTAGCCACATCTGTGTAAGTCGAAACTATTCTGTCCTTGTCCTGAGATCGCATCACCTCAATGTTGATGCTGTGGATGATGAGTGGGGGATTTCCCTGCGTGCCGATTTCCCTGGCCACGCCTTCATTGATAAATCGATAGTACTCAATAGTAGCGTGCCAGGAGGTGCCACCGATCATTCCGAGAGTTTTCATGGGTCGAGGGATTGATTTCTACCAAAGGTCAACAATCAAAGGAATAGAAATGTAGTGAAAGTTACCTGATCCATGGAAAATTGTTTTGGTGATTTTTTAACTTAAGATCTACTTCACTGAAAATGTAGGGCTATGAAAAACAAACCCATAAAAAGATTTGAAGAACTGCAGCCGCTCAGCCGAGAGCACCACCACGGATTACTTCTCAGCTGGAAGATTAAACAGGGCGTTTCTAAAAGCATTGAATCTAAAAGAATAGCAGCCTACGTCAACTGGTTCTACGAGAAATTTCTTACCGACCATTTCCAGATGGAAGAGAGATGGGTTTTTCCGGTTTTGGGTGCTGCAGATCCTCTTGTCAAAAGGGCCCTCAAAGAGCATCGCCAGATTGAAAGAATGATGTCTGAAGATGAAATGGATTACAGCCATTTGCTGGAGTTTGCCGATTTACTCAACGATCACATTCGGTTCGAAGAGCGCAAGCTTTTCAATAAAGTTCAGGATGCCGCATCTCAGGACGAGCTTTCGGAAATCGAAAAAAGACACAACTCCGATGGAGTGAGCGACAACGGCTGGGAAGATCAATTTTGGATGAAAGGCGGCTGAGTTCAAAAGGCTTTTGGTCACTACCATTATTCATCCTTCTTCCAATTCTGACCAATGTCATGTTTTACCTTAATCTGGGTTAGTGTTTCCTTAAGAGTTGCCCTCTACTTTTGCGTTAAATTAAATCAGAAGGTCAGGTAACTGCGGAGACTTTTTTAGGTGTTCAAGAATCATCGAAAACTCAAAGAACATCACTAAGTCTTACTGGTTACCACACCAGAAGTTTAGAAACCAACTTTTTAAAGAAAAATAAATAGCAATGAAAAATTTGAAATTATTTCTTTTTGCCGCACTCAGCGCTACTTTCATTCTCGCATCATGTGGTGGGGGATCATCGGAATCTGACAAGGCAAAAAAAGAGGAAACAACAACTCAGCAGAAACCAGCAAAAACTGAAAAAGCCGAGCCGAAAAAAGAAGAGGAGCCAAAAGTTGAGGTTCCCGAGGGTCCAGCTATTGAGCTGACCATCGAAGGCAACGATGAAATGAAGTACAACAAACGCGAAATGTATGCGAGAGCTGGTCAGGAAGTGACCCTCACGTTGAAGCACGTTGGAAAACAGGACATCAAAGCAATGGGGCACAACTGGGTGCTAATGAAGCAGGGAGCTGATCTGGACAAGTTTGCTCTGGCAGCATCAGAAGCTCCAGACAATGGCTACATTCCGAAATCTATGGAGGGTCAAATTATTGCCCACACCAAAATGCTTGGTGGAGGACAGGAAGACACCATCACCTTTACTGCGCCCGAAGCAGGAACCTACTGGTACATCTGTAGTTTCCCAGGACACTACATGATGATGAGAGGTAAATTTATTGTGGTCGAATAAGACCAACCTTTGATTAGACTAGAAGCGCAGTGGGAATTTCAGTTAAGCTGAAAGCCCGCTGCGCTTTTTTTGTAGAGTTGAGGATTTTGTCAATGCTGTCGAAAATCAAAGCATCATCCCACCTGTAGCTTCAATCCGCTGTCCGTTGATCCAACGTGCGTCTTCGGTGCAGAGGAAGGCCACCACACCACCGATGTCTTCGGGCTCGCCAACACGACCCAAAGCTGTGTTGGCAGCCACTACTTCGCGTTTCTTTTCGTTGTCGCGGTTTTCGCCTCCGCCAAAATCTGTGGCGATGGCTCCGGGAGCTACCACGTTAGCGCGGATTTTTCGCGGAGCGAGTTCTTTTGCCAGGTAGCGCGTGAAAGAATCTATCGCAGCTTTCATCGGTCCGTAAGCCGAAGAACCGGGAAGTGAAAAACGTGCCAGACCGGAGGAGATGTTGATGATTCTGCCTTCGTCATTCATGAATTCCAGCGCTTTTTGTGTGAGGAAATAAACACCTTTGAAATTGGTGTTCATCAATTCGTCAAAATCTTCTTCGGTGGTTTCGCTGAAAGGCTTGTAAATCCCGATGCCGGCATTATTGACCAGGAAATCGATCTTTTCGCTACCGCGTTTTTCCTTCAAAGTGGAGCTCATGTTTTTGAGGAAGTGATCGAAGCTGCTCACATCACGCGTGTCGAGTTGAAAAACATGTGCTTCCTGACCGAGTTTTTTTATTTCCTGTGCAGTTTTGTTAGCACCTTCTTCATTGTTGTGATAAGTGATAACGAGGTCGATTCCTTTTTTGGCAATGTTGAGCGCCATGTCTTTCCCAAGACCACGGCTGCCCCCGGTTACAAGTGCTATTTTGTTCATGCTGTGGTTTAAATTTTTTCTGGTTCTTCAGGTGCCAAAGTTAACATTGTGACCGGACGATAGTTTAGACTCAATATTTGTGAATGAACTACCAGAGCCAATAATTAAAAACGATATTTAACGTCATGAAATCTCGCAAATGGAAACGTGCTCTTCTTCTGCTGTTGGATTTCGCAATTTTACTAGTTGTAGCTATGATCGGTATCCTAAATCAACCACAGTTTGGGCAGTTGCCAAAGGGCGAAAGGCTGGAGCGAATAAAAGCATCGCCAAATTATCGGGATGGAGAGTTTAAAAACCTGAGTGAGACACCTACGTTCACATCAGACAAAAGTGGTTTTATGACCATGCTCGATTTCGCCTTTTCCAAAAAGGAAAATCTCAATCCGGACGATTCCCTCGAGTTCGAAAAGTCGGACATCAAAAGTTTGAGCAGACAGGAAAACGTGCTGATTTGGTTTGGCCATTCTTCGTACTACATTCAACTGGACGGGAAAACGTTTTTAGTAGATCCGGTTTTTAGTGGTTATGCAGCGCCTTTTTCTTTTACCAACAAAGCGTTTAAAGGTACCGACCTCTACGTCACAGAAGACCTGCCCGAAATCGATTACCTGATCATTTCGCACGATCACTACGACCACCTCGACCACCAGACAATTCTGAAGCTTAACGGCAAAGTGAAACAAGTCATTTGTGGATTGGGCGTGGGGCAGCACTTCGAGTTCTGGGGCTACGACAACTCCATGATCACCGAGCTCGACTGGTACGATGACATCGACCTGGGTGACCAGATGAAACTGACAGCCACTCCGGCACGCCATTTTTCCGGTCGAGGACTGAAGAGAAATCAATCGCTGTGGGCTTCCTATGTTTTGCAATCGGATGCATTCAAAATGTTCATTGGAGGCGATGGCGGTCA
This sequence comes from Halocola ammonii, assembly GCF_049334165.1. NCBI lineage: Bacteria > Pseudomonadati > Bacteroidota > Flavobacteriia > Flavobacteriales > Halocolacceae > Halocola > Halocola ammonii. The sequence continues at coordinate 277,605 of NZ_JBEGHD010000003.1, read as the reverse complement.
CGATCCATTTTTCAAGAAGCTGGGTGAAAAATACGGACCGTTTGATTTGGCCATTCTCGAGCAGGGGCAGTACAACAAAAGGTGGCAGAACATTCACCTTCATCCCACGGAGTTGTTCACTGCAGCAGGTGAGCTCTCAGCGAATCGGGTTTTTCCTGTGCACAACTCCAAGTTTGCGCTGGCTGCCCATCCCTGGAACGAACCGCTAAAAATGATCGCTGAACAAGAAGCCAGTCTCCCAGTGATGACCCCCAAAATCGGAGAAATGGTTTACCTAAAAGACAGCACTCAAACTTTTGAAGAGTGGTGGAGGAAGTGGGAGTGAAGGGAGATTCGCTGACAAGGTCAAGAAAATTAAATCTGCGGTGAGCAAATTGACGAGATGGTTTATGAGCTTTATGGATTGACGGAGGAGGAGATTGGGATTGTGGAGGAGTCAGCTTCCCCACTGGCGCGCGATTTAATCGCGTGACAATTTAACTAACCGAAACGAATAAGAGCGTATGAGTCAGAGTGTTACTTCCCGATACAATAAATGTAGATATTTGAAAATGAGGGGGTAGTTATTTTAGAGGGACAAAAAAGGAACGATTGACTGTTTGTTTGTCTACAACAATATTGGACAAATGGAGATATTTCCTGAAAAACATTTGACCTCTATACTCACAGTCAAGCCGTAAATTATTATATGATTTCTTCTTAGTTATTCACTTCTCGCTCTATAAAGGAAAACTGTGAGTTTACAACCTCAAGGTCTACCAATCCTCAAGCTTTGCTGTAACGATATAGTCCTCACCGAGTTTTTCTGAAAGTGCTTCAGCGAGCTTTTCGGCCTCACCTAGATCCTCATCCTGAATGAACTCATAAACTTCTTCTTCCAAGACATATTTAAAGTACTCTTCCTGAATATCAAATGATAGTTAACGTTACGTAACTTATAACTTTATTCATTTGATCTCTCAATATCTTCAATCCAGGAAGTGGCAGACATTGAATAAAGCACTTCTCCAGTGTAGGCATCGATATAAATTAGTACACCCTCTTCCGAAAGGCCAACTTGTACAGTATATTCTACGATGAATAGATCTGTACGCTCACCAGCTCGGTCACCATAAAGTATTTCATGATCTTCTCTAAGCCTAACTTCCTCCGGTTTGCTTAATTCAAGAAAGGATCTTTGCTTCTTTCTTAAGTACTCTAGAGCTATGCTGTGTATTTTTTCTTTTGATATCATTTATTTGGCATTTAGGATTTTTTCAATTTTAATTTTCGGTCTGACGGTTGGAATCTCTTCCAAAGATAATTCAACAGGTTCAAGGCCAAATTTTTCACGGACTCCCTCATTAATATACTCCAGGGCATGTTTAAGTTCAGCCCTAGTGAAGTTCTGTTTTGACTCAATCACTTTATTAAAAACGTACATTTCTTTGGTTAATTCCCCCCCGCTAGCGCGCGATTTCATCGCGTGAAAATTTAACTAACTGAAACGAATAAGACATTATGAGTCAGTGTCTTATTTCCCGATACAATAAGTGTATGCTACTGGAATACAGTGTTGAAAGGGTTTTCCGGGACAATATGAGGACAGTATGTTATGGTTTCCTGACTTAAGGAGAATGAAAGAGGCGCCATATTGCACCTCTTTAAACAGTATCTACCTACATCTCCACCATATCCACTGGAAAATATTTGTGGTTGCGAATTAAATCGTACGGAATATTGAATTTCTTCACGGCAGCTGCGGCTTCAATACACCAATACCCGATATAGGCCAATCCTTCAGGATCCGTGTGTTCACCGTGCCAATATTCACCTTCATTACTTCTATACCAGGAATTTAAGTAGTTCATTATGAATTGAGGATTTTTTGTCTCCATTCCCTGGATCAGATCATTATTCTCAGGTATAATTGCCCGCATTTGAGAAGTTTCATTTGGATCTAGTGAAGTTAAAAGCCTTAATGCATCATCGTATTCTCGTCTTTCTATGGCTTTTTCCTTTATCTTTAAAAGTTCTTCTAATGGAGCTTGGAAAAGCACACCTAAAGCAATACTTTGAAGAAGTGTATTATAATTTATTAAATCCGGGCTCATATTCAAAAAAGCCTTGAAATATCTTGGCCAACTAAAAGAGAACTGAAACATTCCCATAGAATACTCTAAAATAAACTGATCATAATACCACTTTCTTAAATAATAGTACCTATTTGGGTTTCTCTTCTCATTCTCGTCTTGAGAAACCATTTCCTCATAACCATTTATGAATTTCACTTTCTTCTTCAGTGCTTTCAGAAAATAATCGTAATTCAAATTAGTATCTCTCATAAGTTTAGATTAGTATTTACAATTTTTGCTTCATCATTTAATTGCTGGTAAAGTATTTTTCCGTCCTTATTAACTTTTGCCAAAATTGGAGTAATTTCATTATTGGAAATTTCATCAAGTAGCATAAAGTCGTCACCAATTAGTTTTTCTAATCTTGATTTTATCCATCCCTTATCCATTTGCTTTCCAAATTTATAAGAAGAAAGCCCCCGCTAGCGCGCGATTTCATCGCGTGCTAAATCATTGCCAGAGTAGAAGAGAAATCTGACACAAAACTTCAAAAGGACTCTTCCAAAGAGTTTCCAGCTAAACTTTTTCTAAGCTCACCTACATCCATTTCCCAATAATAGACTTTGCCATAGTCTTCTTCTCTGGTCGAGATTGTGAAATTGTTTCCGAACGAGTCGTCTCCGAATGGTATCTCTTCCCTGGGAATGTTTTGGTTGGTTAATCTTAGGAGTTACCTAAGAAGAATCTGTTAGTTCATAAGTGTTTAGATATATTTCATCATTTTCTTTATATAAAATTTGATTTCATGAGTAAGCTCTTCATTGAAATTGAATTCCTGTAAATACCTATTTAATCTAAATGGAACCTCGCTCACAAAGTCCAGGTTGCTCGACTCAGAAGGGTCAATGTAATCTTCTAATTCGTATTCAACGTAATCAAGATAGTCTTTCACTAGTGGCTCCTCATCTCGACTGGAAAGATGTTTGATCAAATCTTTGTGCAACCTCCTTATCTCTATAACATCTACCATGGCTTATCTATTTTTTGAATTTTATCATCGGGTATTGGCTTTCTCATTTTATATGGTATAAATAATTGTTTCCCATCCCAGCCAGCGCGCGATTTCATCGCGTGACAATTTAACTAACCGAAACGAATAAGAGCATATGAGTCAGAGTCTTACTTCCCGATACAAAAAGTAACGAGTTTTCTGAACCTGTTGTTATATAAGCCGTTCAGAGCGAATTTCCTGAAACGGGCAACAATTGGGCAACAAAAAAAGGGATGCCTTCAGAAAACACACGGTAAAGAAAGGAAATTAGTGGGAAATGGCGCGGAGGTAGGGGGAGTTGCACCCCCTGGCTCATTCGTATTCCGCTCAAAGGTCTTTTGTAACATTCTCTGGTTTCCGCACGAAGAGCCCCGCTGTAAGAATGCAAGTCAGAATTAAATTGTCCATAAGCAATTGATTTATTTTTTGAATCCAGTATGAAAGCTGGAAACCTTCAATTGCCACAATTGACCTGAGAGCACGAAATATTTTAAAAGAGCTTCTACCTTCAATAATAGGCAAAAAAAGAACCGCTTCCAAGTGGAAGCGGTTCCCGACATCTGCAACATCAACCAGTATTAAGCAACAGTTACTGATCCTAAATAAGCGCTGTTGGAGACCTTAGTGCCATCTTCAGAGATGAAGCCTAAGAACACTTCGACATCATCACCGGTGAAGTTAGAAGGCACGGTAAGGGTTTCTGCGGTGGCTGATCGGGCAGCTCCTGCAGTGGTGTACACTGCTTCTCCCTTGGTTTGGTTCAGGATCACGATAAGTGCCTTATCGGTTGCCTGAGCGCCTCCAGAGCCTGAGTTGTCATCCCAGGACACATCTACCTCTGCGGCATTGGTGGAAGCAGCTCCACCGTTTTCACCTCCGGCAAGGTTTCCTCGACTCACCAGCGCATTCGGGTAGTCGATGGAGTAGTTCGGGTAAGTTCCGGTGATTGCGTTTTTCAAGTTGTATGACATTGCGCTGTTAAACTGGGTCATACCACTGGCATACTTCTTAAAGCCAGTCTTGAGGAACTCAGTAATTGGCTGTAAGAATCGCAATACGGTCACGAACTTGGTTCGCTGATCGACCTGATCGGGGGTTTTAGGGTTTGCTACACTTGAGGGCTTGATACGTAAGTAGTCAATGCCCTTCCAGGTACCACCGATAACGTTTCCTACCTGTCCGGACACACCTCCCAAGATTCCTTGATTAATTTTTCCCATGGCTTTTAAATTTTTATGGGGTTAAACAAATTTTTCGGACTTGACACGGACTTGGTACGGCCTTGTCCTTACTACAAATATGACGTGAAATTGCGGTAAAGAGTGCTGGTTGAGAGTGGGTTGCGCCCGTCTGCCGAACCTTGCTTTATTTGGCATTCAAGAGCAAACGGAGAACAACTATAAAAGACCCTCTTTTTGCATTTCTGCAAAGTTTGCGGAAGCTTCAAAGGTGGCTACAGAGATCAGGCCGCGGCACATCACCGCATCAACCCCATCAATATTTTTTTAAGAGAAAAGAAAACCGAAAAAAGAAAAGAGAAGCCATGTCATCAGGCGGGCGGGGCTGGACTGACAAGGTTTTTGGATTAAAAATACTACCCGCAGGGTGGAGATTTTTCATCCAAAACCCGCAGGGCTTGACCTTGGCAGACCAAAGCGAGGGGCTGTGCGGAGCCCGACTACTTTTGCTTGCCTCTTTTTGTTTTTTCTCCTTCAAGAAAATTATTCATTCTCAATATCAAAGAATGTTGGGCAAGTAAGAATGGAGGATCGAGTTGTTATTTCAACTACCTCAAATGTTTGTTGGCCAAGGATAACCTTGAAACGTGATTTTGAAGGGTTGAAGTTGAAAGAGTCGCAGATTAAATCAAAGTGGTTGGTGAACTGCTCTTTTATTTTCCAGTGCCAACGTAGAATCTGACCGACATGCTTCATCACCATCATACTATGGCCTGATGTAGATCTTCCCACTCCTGAACTCCAGTATACAGTGTCTTTAACTTTAGTCATTCCTAGAGTGTAACCTTTATCCCAAAGAGTTTGACGTTCTTCCGCGTTGACCTTAGGATTCACATCAGAAATGTGATCAAGTCTAAGATGAGCTATTGTATCGGGAAAATGGTCGTGAAGTATTTCAATCCATTTGGCGTCAGCAAAAACACCTGGACGATGGCGGTCAATGCCTAAAAAGATGGCCATATTGTCATCGATGTACACAAAAAGCAACTGATCCCCGGGTTTTACAAAGTAAGATTTGGCTTTTCGGGTGTTGGATAAATGTAGGTGATGAATCTTCCATTCATACACCAGGTGATCGTGAAATTTCGATTGTAGAAGCTTTTTGCTTTGATGGTAATTTATGTCAGCACCTGCTTTTAGTCTTTTTGTAATCGACTGGATGATCCCTTTTTGATGGGAAGGAAGTGTTTGAAGGTATTCATGAAAGCCTGGACTATAAAGCACTTCACGAGGTACTGACCGGATGAGCTTTTCGTTTATAGTCAGGAAATCCGTGAGCAAGGATGATAAATCATTTTTCTTTGGAGGACGAAGATTCCATCTGGCAAATCGCTCCTTAATTATTTGGACAATGTCAGCTTCAAAAGCTATGGAATCAACAGGCATATCTAATTGAAATAAGCAAAATGCAAGGTTTGCAAACTTTGCAATCGTTGCAAAATAGGGAAGATTATCCTCCTATTGATTTAGAGATCATTAAGCTTTCCAAAAAAAGAGCCCCCTAAAACGGAAGCTCTGACAACGAGACCTCTAGCCAGAGGAAACGGAAAACATAATCTACAACACCTGACCGGACAACACCACAAAAGAAGGGATGACCAGAGGTGCGGAAACCAACGAACAGCCAGCGACTGCCTAGACGAACTTTGAAGATTGACTTGAACATAATGATAGAATTTGATTAAACATTATGCCTCTACTCACAGGAGGAGTGATTGCAGCCAGGGCTGGGAGAAAAAATACTACCCGTAAGGGCTGGAGATTTTTTTATTCCCAGGCGAAGCGAACCCTTGATGCACTCATCTCCGCACTGTGTAACTTTGCTTAATGTTTTTAAATCAAATTGTAACTGAATTTCAATCAGGAGTCTATACTTTAAAACCGACTGAGAACAAGTGCAGTACTTAGAAGGAAGGGGATTGTCTTTTAAAGTAAGGAGTATTAATTTCAACGGATAGGCTTCTTAAAACCTTTGGAGTATAGATCTTCTAACAAATCTTTAGTGATTCTATAAGATGCTTAGTCTGGGGGGAAACGCAGGAAAAAGCGCCTGCGGCCAAACGGCTGGCTGGCGGCTGCAATGAGTGAGGAACGAACGGATTGCGGACCGCCAGACAAGCTTTAGCGAGCCGACCTGCGAGTGGAGCAAGGGTGGAGAACAGTTAAAGCCTGAGGTACGAAGGCGGCTGGGCGACATATGTGGACTGACGAAAATGGAGGCGATTGGAGGGCGGAGCTTTAGCGGAGACCGTAATGAGCCGAGGCTTGAGGAAGGACTTACACAAGGGCTGGCGTGTTTTTTTGTTGCATTTCAGGGCAACCTTTGAAAATCAATCTATTCGCCCTGAATACAAAAAACATGACAGCCCGCAGCCCGCAGCGACCCGCAGGCGAGCAAAATTATGGGCAGCCGGTGGACTGCTGACCGGCTGAATGGAATGAAGTGAGGGCTCGCAACGAAATGTAAAGAAGCGGGACAGCAGGACAGAGTAGGCTGCCGTGAGGATGACGACTGAGCTGCAAGTAGCATGACAGGCTGCCTGAAAGGCACCCGTAGGGCGTGATACTGCCTGGAACACCTTATAAAATTAACGCTTAGTGGAAGGCTGTAGAAACGGCCTGGCATGATACTTTGCCGAAGGAGGAAGACGAACACCGCTTTTCCTGCGTTTTGTGCGGCTGGTTAAGCAAGTGTGGCAACTGAACGGAATGGAGCTTTAGCGGAATGAAGAGAAGGTGCTACTCTTGCTGCGCGGTGACGGAAGCTGGTGACTGCAAGAAGGGAGGAACGACCGACTGGAAGGAACCTGCTGGAGGCATATTGCTTTATTAAATGTGTACTTTCAATTGCAACAAGATTTGTCCTGCTGAATCGGTGGACAATTTACCGTACCATAACTGCAATAGACGCAGCAGTCACCTTTTTTGGGTTTTAATACTTTGGAGCAGTTCTCGCATTCATAGAAGTATTGACAGGCATCCGTAGGCATGGTTTCTTCTTTCTGAAAACCGCATTTTGGACAAGTAATGATTGACGTTGATATAATTTTCATATTCACTCTTTTCGTAATTCTTAAACCATGTATGAGAGATCTGAACCGAAGGTTGGATAGGCATAGATCATCTTTTTTAAATCCTTTGATTTCAATCCGGCTGTAATGGCTATCGCAAAAAGATTAATGGTTTCGGCTGCCTCTGGGCCAATCAGATGTGCTCCCAGCAACTGACCACTATTTTTATCAGTGATGGTTTTAAAAGCGTACTGATTTTCATTTAGCCGTTTTGCATTGAACCAGGAACTGGCTTCCTGGTAATTTACAGACACATCGATATTCTTTGCCTTAGCAGTCTGCTCCGTTAGACCCACAGCAGCAATGGAAGGAAGGGTGAAAACCACCGAGGGAATTGCACCATAATTAACAGATTTTTTATTTCCATTAATGATATTAGAGGCTACAACGTGACCTTCCATGACCGCAACCGGAGTCAGTGGCAAACCATCAGTATCAGCTGTATCGCCAGCCGCATAAACGTGCGGATTTGAAACACTTTGCAGGTGCCGGTTTACTTCAACACCATTATTGCCATGGGAAACTCCGGCTTTATCCAGGGCTAAATCTGCAATGGCCGGCACTCGACCGGAGGAATTAAAAACAGCTTCGGCCTGAAAATGCACCTCCTTTTCATCTTGTCGGCCTTTAACGATTAGTGTGTTTTCTTCTTTGTGAATTTCTAATGCTTCAGTTTTCAGATGGATTTTAACGCCTAATTTTTCTGTAGCCGACTGTAGATGTTTCACGATGTCTGGGTCAAAATTCTCCAGGGAGTGAGTTCCACGGTGAATAATGGTAACCTCTGCGCCTGCCCGGGCCGCAATGTGGGCAAACTCAAAGGCAATATAACCGCCTCCTATGAATAAGATGGAGTCAGGCAATACATCAAGATTCAGAAAGTCTGTACTCGTCAATGCATAATTTGCCCCCAGTATTCCCAGCGGACGTGGTTGAGCACCGGTAGCTATGAGGATCTTTCCAGCCTCTATCTGCTCATTTCCTAATTGAAGTTTGTTCTTTCCAATAAATTCAGCTTTTTCATGAAAAGACTTTACCCCATTTTTACGGAAGCCTTTTTCTACTTTAGCAGGCATTGGTTCCGTAAAGGTGTTTTTAAAGCGCATCAAGTCGCTCCAGTTTATTTCCGGCTTTCCGGTAATTCCTTTTCCCTGGAGATTCTCTGCCATATTTGTTGCTTCAGTGGCACTGATTAATACCTTCTTTGGATCGCAACCCCTCAGCGCACACGTGCCTCCGTAAGGTAATTCATCGGTAATGCCTACCGATAAACCAGAAGCAGCACATTTATTTGCGACAGTGATACCTGCCATTCCAGCGCCAATTATAAATACATCAAAATGCTGCATGGGTTATTGATTTTTTATGTCGGTCACTTTATAACCTGTGCTATTGATTGCTTTTTCAATTTCACCGACTGAAGTTTTAGAGGAATCAAACTGTACGATGGCATTTTCATTTTCATAAGAAGCTTTCACGCCCACGATACCATCCAATTTATTCACTTCATGGCTGACATGTTCTTCGCACCCTGTGCAGGTCATGCCACTTACAGAAAAGGTTGCTGTTTGAACGTTTTGCCGATCAACAACAATCACTTGTCGATCCTGCTTGGGATAAAAAACATCTGCGTAGAGCGGAAATGCCAGCATCAATCCAGCAAAAACGGTGACTATGCCCAGGAATTTTTTGGATTGCCAGAAAGACGGCTTTTCATCATCCTCACAAGCACAATCAATTTCTTCTTTAGAACGTGGCTTTAATTTTTGATACCAGGCAAAGCCCAAAACAAGTATGGTAATGCCTATCAGGTAGGGCCGTGCAGGATCAAGCCATGAGAAAGTTGAGGCTGCACCGCTGGCGCCTGCGATCAGAGCCAACACCGGTGTTATACAACATAGTGATGCTGCAATCGCAGCAACTATCCCTGTTCCTAAAAGTCCTTTGGATGATTTACTTTCACTCATTGTGTAGCTTCTTTTATGGATGGAACCCGAAGATTTTCCAGCATTGGTTTCAAATCTTTTAATGCTTCATTTTCCAGCGAATAGAAGATGGTCTTGCCTTCTTTTCTTGAAATAATAATCCGTCCGTCTCGCATTTTCCGCAGGTGCTGCGAAACAGCCGGAACGCTCATTTGTAGGATGTCGGCTAAGTCGCAGGGACAAAGTTCTCGTTCTAAAAAGAGGAGGTAAAGCATCTTCAGGCGCACTTCATTTCCTGCCAAAGCAAGCACAGAGGCTAACTGATTTACCTGAGGCTGGAGATTTTCCAATTCGGACCTTCCTCTTACAATTTGCGCCTGGTCTGCCTCGGCACGTATGCAATTTATGGGATCTGCTTTTGACATTCTGCTTCACTTTGACCACAAAGGTACATTACTGTTGTCATTTAAGCAAATGATTAAATGTAATAGAAAATATTTTTCGCCAAAAGCTTAATTGCGCTCTTGTACATTACACGGAATGAGATAAGGATGTACTACGTTGATCTTGGAGCATACATAATAATCAGTACACCAAGCAATGCAACAGTGCCACCGATAAGGTCATACTTATCCGGCACAACTCCATCCACCTTCCAGCCCCAGATAATAGCCATCACAATGAAAATGCCGCCATAGGCTGCATACACCCGGCCAAAATTTGCCGGTTGAAAGGTGGCCACCACTCCATAGCCTATTAAAATAAGACCACCCAAAACGCCAATCCACCAGGGCCTACCTTCCCTTAAGCTGAGCCAAACCATATAACCGCCTCCGATTTCGAATAAGCCGGCTAATACAAACAGAACCATTGATTTAAGGATAGTAATCATTTCACACTGTTAATTAATTGTTGAATATCCGGAGGTATTTCCATTGATTTTAGAGGTGGAACCTTGGCTCCTCCTGTATTACCTACAGGAATTTTCCCAACAAAAGACTTTACCCCACCTACCAGTAACCGTGGTATTTGACCGATCACCTCTTTGGCACTTTTAATTCTGATACCAAAGAGAAGCATCTTCCAATGCAAATAGCTGTGTTCCCAGGGGCAAGACTGGCCGATTATATGTGCCCTTTCAAGATGTCTCCAGGCAATTCTAAATTGATCCTTTTCCAGAGCTGCCCGATATACTCTAAGCTCCTGCTCGAAGTATGGCTGCAACCTGGAAGGCTTAATAGTGTTGAATTTCATATTGTTTGCTTTAGCTACATCATAGAACAAACCTAAACATCAATCTTTCTTCCGTTCTGAAAAGCTTCCCAACCCTCTTTAAGAGCATAGGGCACGATCAGAAATGCTGCAACAGGATCGGCCCACCACCAATCCAGATAACGAACAGCAAGCAGACCCCCTAAGACTGCAATGGTCTGATAAAGGCATACAAAGGTATCCTTGGAATCTGCAATTAGCTCCTTGCTGTCCAGCTTTTTGCCATAGCGGTATTTGTACCAAATCAGGATCGGATTTACCACGAGAGAAATCACGAGTATTACAATTCCGGCTGTACTCCAGGAAGGAGGGTTTTGAGCTATCAGCTTTGAAATAGAATCATAGGTAATAAAGGCGCTTACCAGTAAAAATGAAATGGCGATAACATAGAGAGTGGCTCTTTCCCTTTTTCGAACGCGCTTTTCACTGATGCCTTTCACTTCACCATTAAGCCGCCACCACAAGGTACTTGCCGACACTACTTCAATTATGCTATCGAGGCCCCAACCGATCAAAGCTGCACTGCCGGAAGAGAAACCTGCAATGAGAGATACAACTACTTCAATGGTGTCGTAAATGACATTGTAAACCTGTACTTTACGGGCCTTTCTAAGATATTTTCCTCTTTCCTTTTCCATAAGAAGTTACTTGCTATTAATCCACTCCCTCGCCTCCTCAGCTTCTTCCTCATCAAAATACCGGATGTCTGCATCGGTAAAAGGTTTCATGATATCTGTCATGAGTTCGTGCCACTTCTTTTGGCCAACAATGGCTACTTTTTTAAGATGCTCCTTATTTTTAAGATCAAACTTCGCATCGCGCCAAAGAGCGCTTGCTGACCAGCCTTCAAAATCCTGCATCTCAAAGTACCAGCTAATTTGTTCGTGCTGCTCAATTTTCTGCCACAGTAGTGGTAACATTTTATCGTAATCGGTATCATCAAGTTTGCCTGTAGCAACCATGTAAATTTTGTCTATATTTTCTTCTATCTGTATCATGTCGTTACTATTTAGAAAGTTTCAAAATGCGAATAGCTCCCCGCATCACAAAGGCGAACACGATTCCACCAATTAACAGGTCCGGCCATTTGCTGTTTAGAAAATAAACCATAACACCGGCCAGGATCACTCCGCCATTAACAATAATGTCGTTGGAAGTAAATATGGCACTGGCCTGCATGTGAGCTTCATCGCTCTTAGCTTTATTGATCAGCCAAAGCGAAACCAGATTGCCTATGAGTGCCAGTACTGATATGATGATCATCCACTGAAACAGGGGCGTTCCGCTTTCGCTGAAAAACCTGCGCAATACTTCTGAAAAGCCTAATAGTGCCAGTCCCATCTGAAAATAGCCACTGATTTTAGCTACTTTTTTCTTACGAGACATGGCAGCACCTACAGCAAATAGGCTCAGACCGTAAACGATGGAATCTGCCAGCATATCCAGAGAATCGGCTATTAAGCCCATAGAACTGGAAATCCATCCGGTAGTCATTTCTATTACAAATAAGCTGAAATTGATAGCCAGCACCCACCAAAGTATTTTTCGCTGTTGGGAGTCGTCAGTAGCCAACGGCAACTCAGCTTCATCTTCCGTACTTTCCAAGTGGTCACTGAGCTTAAGTTCACTAATGGCCTGATGGATCTTATCCACTTCGTTTGTGTGATATACTTCCAGTTTGCGATTGGGGATATCAAATGAAAGCTGCTTTACTTCATTATAAGGTTCCAGCTTCATACGGATCATCTGTTCTTCTGAGGGACAGTCCATTTTTGAAATTATGAAAGTGGATTTTTTCATTTTAATGACTATGCGATGTCTGACTTTTCTTCATCTCTGAGATAAGGTAGTAGGCATTGTTCCAGGCTACTTTAGTTCCTTTGGGAAGTGGTTCCAGCAGGTTTATTTCCACCCAACCTTCATCAATAACACCAGTTCGTATTTCCACGGGTTTAAATGCCCACTCCGTCTCACCATCCTCATTGTGCTGTTCAGCTATGAAGATATAGGGTTTACCTTCTTCCTCGATAATGGCACTTTCCGGCAGGGCGTTTACAGCTTTATTCTCCGTGTGGATTTTTCCGTTGATGTACATCCCTGGTATCAGGAATTCCTTCTTTTGCTCAATTTCTGCGTGGATGTGAACCGCTTTGGGGTTTTGTTCAAATTGTTTCCCTACCGAATAAATTTCGGCTGTAAGGCGTGAACCGGGCACGGACTCCACAGTAAAAGAAACTTTCTGCCCTTCTTTCACTTTGTATACATCTTTTTCGAATACCATTAAATCTGCGTGGATGTGCTGGGTATTGACAATTTTGAACATTCCCGTTTGCGGCTGAATGTACTGACCTAACTGGATCAACACTTTTTCAATGTAGCCATCTATGGGGCTTACCACCGGCACCTGCTCATATACATCACCATTCCTGATTTTCTCTACCTTCAGGTTCAACTGGCGCAGTTGGGCTTCGTAGCCCTTTACTTCTCCTTTCATGGATTGATAGTCAGACTTGGTCTCCTGAAAGGTTTTGCCGGAACCTACTTCTTCTTCGTACAGCTTCTTTTGCCGGTTGTATTCCTGCTCAAGGTATTCACTGCGGTTGTAGGCCGTGATGTACTTGGTTTGAATCTCGGTTAGATCAGGGTGAGACAGGTATGCCAGCACCTGGCCTTTACTGACCTTATCCCCTTCTATCACTTTGATGGAAGTGATATTGCCTCCAACTATCGCTGTAACGGTGGCCTCGTGTTGTGGTGGCACTTCCAACTGGCCATTGGCTTCTACCACGCCCGATATGGGGCGAGTGGGCATAGTGTCCACTTTCATCCCCAGGCTCTTAAATTTTAAGTTGGACAAATGAACTTCGCCCATGCCTTCTTCCCCGTGGCCTTCGTGCCCGCCTTCTTCATCGCCATGCCCCTCATGGCCGTCTTCTTCACCGTGGCCTTCGTGCGATTCGTGCTGCTCACCTTCCTCGTGATTATGCCCATCGCCATCGGTTTCGTTGCCACAGGCCGAAACAAAACCTGCTATAAATAGCAGTGCAAATAATTTTATGATCTGATTTTTCATGTCGTTTATTTTTATCCGTTACCGGTTTTAGTTTGTTGTTTGTAAATAGTATTCGAGTTCATAGCGGCTGTCCAGGTAATTGCCCAGGGCATTCCATGAATCCACTTCTATGCGGATAGCGTCCCTTATGTTTTGCAAAAAACTTACATAGTCTATTGCGCCTTCTCGGTAAGCCGTTATCGAACCTTGTCTTTGCTCGCGTGCCAGCGGCAATGCCTGGTCTCGATAGTAAATCCATGAGTTACGCCATTTCAGGTATTCTTCCCGCATGGATTGGTACTCGGCATTGAGTTGTAGCTGATTTTGCCTGAGATTTTCCGTGGCAATTTCGCGCTGGATTTTAGCCTCTTGCGTACGGCCCAGCTCGGGCCCAAAAAACAAGGGGATTTGTATGCCTATTTGGTAGGTGTAAAACCCGGTTTGCCCCCCAACTTCTTGCCAGCCATACTGTCCTTGTAACTTGGGCAAAAACTCCGATCTTCTTTCCTTTATTCGAGCATCGGCCACTTTTATTTGCTGTTGATACACATTAAGCAAAGGGTGAGTACTTAGGGAATCCAAGTCATAATTAAGGATTCCGGTCAATTGCTCACTGGGCACATCCGGTACTGTATAAAGGGTATCGCTGACCAGCCATAAGTTGAGCCGCTGCAAAGCGCCCAGGTAATCGCGATAGGCCTGTTCCTTTTGGATGCGCACTTCATTGGCCTGGTTTTTAGTGGCCAAATAGGCCAGTTTAGAAGTTTCTTCTACTTCCAATCTCACATCTGCCGCTCGTTCTATATCGGTAAAGAGCGAATCCAAACGGTTGTACACCTGGTAGGTGTTTTTAGCGGTGTAAACCTGGCCCCAGGCCAACTTCACTTCTCGTTTAAGCTCTGTTAATGACAGGTCGAGAGCGCTTTCGGCAAGGGCTACCCGTTCCTTTTGCAAGCGCAGTCGTGGAGCAATTCCAAAAACATCAATATTTTGTTGTTGAACCCCTATCCGCGTATAAACTCCATCAGTATTGCTGCTTGCTTCTTCCGCTCCCGTGAAAATTTGGGTGTTCCCAAAGTCCCAGGCTGTTTTCTTCAGCGCTGCTTCGCTTTCTATTTGAAGCCTTTTGGCCTTGATCTGAGGGAAATACTCAACAGCCCGATTTTGGGCATCTTTAAGGGAAATGCTTTGCAAGGTATCCGGGTTTATTCCTTGCGCCTTTGCAGATTGGGAAAACCCGAGAAAACTACCTAAACCAATAAGTAGAACGATGGTGTTCAGAGCTGTTTTATGCCCCTGGTTTCCGATTTTCTTTTCCCTGCGTTTCTCAACGAAGGTATAGAGTACAGGCAGTACAACCAGCGTAAGAAGTGTAGCCGACAGCATACCGCCAATTACTACGGTGGCCAAAGGCCGTTGCACTTCCGCTCCGGCAGATGCCGAGAAAGCCATAGGCAGGAAACCGAATATATCCGTGGTTGCCGTAAGCATGATGGGGCGAATCCTTTCTTTGGTACCGGTCAAAATTCGATCCTTTAAGCTGGTCACCCCTTCTTCTTTGAGGGAATTGAAGCGGTTGATCAGAACCAAACCATTCAATACAGCTACACCAAACAGCACGATAAATCCAACACCGGCTGAAATACTAAATGGCATATCTCTCATCCACAAGGCAAAAACGCCCCCTATGGCTGCCAGGGGAATGGCCATGTAGATCATAATGGATTGCGAAAATGACTTTAGTGCAAAATAGAGCAGCACGAATATCAAAAAGAGTGCAATGGGCACTACAATAGTGAGCCGTTTTTTGGCACTCTGTAAATTCTCAAATTCGCCACCATACGTAATATAATAGCCAGATGGCAGATTCAGCTGTTCATCTAATTTGACTTGTATATCATTCACTACCGACTCCACATCCCGGCCTCGCACATTTACACCTACGTAAGTCCTACGGTAGGTATTGTCGCGGCTAATCTGCATCGGGCCTGGTTGGTAGCTTATGTCAGCTATTTCTTTGATGGGAATTTGTGTTCCGTTCTCAAGGTCGATATACAGGGTGCGCAGGTCGTCTATACCCTGGCGGTGGGCCTCATCAAAACGGATGACCAGATCAAAGCGTTTTTCGCCTTCAAAAATCACCCCTGCCTTTCCACCTGCAAAAGCAGAACTGATATACTCGTTCACCTTTTCAATGTCCAAGCCGTATTGCGCCATTTTCTTACGGTTATAGCGCACGGTCATTTGAGGCAAACCCGAAGTCCGTTCGGGATTTACATCACCAGCACCCGGCACGGTTTCAATAATATCGGCCATTTCCTGCACTTTGGTAGCCAGTACATCCAGGTCTTCACCATAGAGCTTGACAGCAATGTCCTCACGCACACCTTCCAGTAGTTCATTGAATCGAAGTTCCACAGGTTGTGTGAACACAAGGTTGACACCAGTCAACCGCTCTTCAAGCAGTTCCTTGATTTCGTCAATAAGCCCTTCCTTCGTTTCTGCCGTAGTCCACTTATCCCGGTCTTTTTCCAGAATGAGGTACATATCGGCAATATCCATTGGCATAGGGTCGGTAGGAATGTCGGCCACTCCAATGCGGGCTGTTACCGTTTTGATTTCCGGGAAATTCTCCAGTAAGAGGTTTTCAATTTTATAGGATAATTCTGTAGATTCACTGAGCGAACTTCCCGGCCTTATCAATGCCTGCATGGCGATATCACCTTCATCCAGTTGGGGCACAAATTCTCCTCCCATTCGGGAAAAGGTATAGCCTGCTATGCCGAGCAGAACAACAGCAACGATAATTACCATTGTTTTAAACCTGAGTGCACTTTTGAGTAAGGGTAGATAGGCCCCATGAATGCCACCAATGATTTTATCACTGATTTTTTCCAGCCAGCGTTCAAATCGCCCAAACCAGTTCTTTCTGTTTTGGATGGGTTTCATGAAAAGGGCAGACATCATGGGAACGTAAGTGAGGCACAAGACTATAGCACCTATCATGGCAAACCCAAAGGTGTAAGCCATGGGCTGGAACATTTTACCTTCCACACCTGTGAGGAAAAGAATAGGGGCAAATACAATCAGGATGATAATCTGTCCGAAAAAGGCTGAACCCATCATTGTGCTGCCGGACTCATAAGCTACCTCATCCATTACACTCTGGTTGAACTTGATTTTCCCTGACCGAATACGTTTCTGGATTTCGTAAACTGTTCCTTCAATAATGATCACTGCCCCGTCAATGATAATCCCGAAGTCAATAGCGCCCAGGCTCATCAGGTTGGCCCAAACGTTAAACTGCTTCATCAAAATGAAGGCAAAGAGCAGAGAAAGCGGAATGGTAGTGGCCGTAATGAGACCCCCGCGCAAACTTCCCAGGAGGATTACCAGTGCAAATATTACGATCAGTGCGCCTTCAATCAGGTTGTTCTTTACCGTATCAGTGGTTCTCCCTATAAGTGCGCTACGGTCGATAAAAGCATCAATCGTGAGCCCTTCGGGAAGCGATTTTTCTACTTCCTCCATGCGCTCTTTCACGTTTTGGATAACGGCATTAGGGTTGGATCCCCTCAGCATCATTATTATGCCTCCTACGGCTTCTTTACCATCACGGGTGAAAGCCCCGTAGCGCACCTGGTGACCAAAATGAACTTTCTCGGCCACGTCATCAATGGTGATGGGAATGCCATTTTCGTTTCGGATTACAATACTCCGTATGTCGTCCAGAGAGCGCACCAGTCCTTCCCCGCGAATGAAATTGGACATCCGGTTTTTTTCGATGTAAGCACCGCCAGTATTTACGTTATTTCGGGCAAGGGCACCGTAAACCTCTGAAATGCTCACATCCATGGCGTTGAGCTTTTCAGGATTAATAGCCACTTCGTATTGTTTGATGTAACCACCAAATGAGTTGACCTCCACCACACCATTAAGCAAGGTGAGTTGTCTTTTTACGATCCAATCCTGAATGGTTCGCAGTTCCATTGGACTGTAGACAGTGTCATAACCCGGTTTCGGTTGGATGGTATATTCATAGATCTGGCCCAAGCCTGTAGAAATAGGACCCATAGTTGGGTCGCCAAACTTTTCGGGGATGGTCTCCTGTAATTCATTCAGTTTTTCCTGTACCAGTTGGCGGGGCAGATAAGTACCCATATCGTCTTCAAAAACGATGGTGACGACCGACAGGCCAAACCTTGAAACGGAACGGATTTCTTCCACTCCGGGAAGATTTCCCATGGCCAGTTCCACCGGATAAGTGACAAACTGCTCGATATCTTCGGTAGCCAGGTTTTCGGATACGGTCATTACCTGTACCTGGTTGTTGGTGATATCCGGCACCGAACCTAGGTTAACCGTGGACATGGAGTAGATACCCACTCCTATGAGGGCCAATGTGAGCAGGCCCACAATAAATTTATTCCTTATGGAAAAGGAAATGATTTTGTCTATCATAATGCTTTGATGTTATTTTAAATGGACAGTGAAGTAATGATGTACCCGTTCGATAGTGGCTAAGAGCAGGATTATACAACCAATGGCAATTAAGAACCACTTTAGCACTTTTTGCCAGGTAACTTTCTCGCTGCCTTTTTTCTTTTTACTCAACTGCCCTTTTCTTGAATTAAAAATTCTTGCTACAGATAATGCCGTTTTCCGGCCTGACACAAAAAAGGCTTATGAAATCAGGATTATTGAAATAGCTGCTCTATCAGCTCCTCTGAGGAGATGAAAAGGCATAACTATCCTGAAATTGCCCGGGTTTAGGCTCTTGGAGGAATAAAAAGCTCGAAGAGGTCGAGGCTTTTGAAATTTTGATGATAAAAAGGGTAATGCGATGGATTGCCAAGTGGATTGGCTTTGCTCATTGCATTGGGGAAGATAACATGGATATGACAACAATGGCAGGAGCATATTGGATTACATAAATCATTGGAAGATGACCCGTTATCGTGCCCGGAATGGGAATCACTGTTCATCACAACCTGCTGATTTTCAGTAGAGGGATTATTGCTAAGATCATCCGCACAGGTTATGAACGAAAGACCCAGAAAATAAACTGCCAATATGTAGCATAGCCATTTCACAGTCGGCAAAAATAAGAAAAGGTCTTGAGATTTCAAAAAGTAGCTGCTGGAGGCCCGAAGGTCTCAGAATGAGGTTTCTTCAACTTTTAGAGACGCTTTTATTTCTTCGCGAATATCCTTTCTCAAGTGATACCAAAATCCTTTCTTGACCGGGTTGCCTAAGGTGGCTAAGCGTTTGTGACAATAGGAAGCCTCTGTATCGGACAATTCCAACCTTCTTTCAATGAGGTATTCCCGGTATTTGTAAACGGCTGAGATCAACTTATGATCCTTGCTCTTGGCAAAGCTGATAGAGCTTTCAAAAATAAGGAGCCGCTCTAATTCTTCTGTTAACTCCATCAATTCTAAGCCTTCGGCTTCATGAGGGGCCTTTACTTTGCGGACTATCCCCTCTTCATCCTCTACTATAATTTCTTTGGAAGCAGCTGTGCCTTTCCGTTTTTTAACTCCTTCCAATGTCCATTCGCGGTCTACGTAGCTTAATCCATGTTCAAGCCATAAGCCAGCATTATCCAGAACAAGTCCGAATTCCTTTCCTGGGGCAGGGCGCATACACCGTCCTACTTGCTGAAGGTAGAGAACTAACGATTTTGTTGGCCGGGCAAGCTGCACGGCTTCACAATCAGGAACATCAAACCCTTCAGACACGATATCGACATTGGAAAGGATGAGGATTTCCCCTTTTTTGAATTTCTCGAGAATAGACTTTCGTTCTTCTTTTGGTGTATTAGCATCCACATGGGCAGCGGCAATACCCTCGCCATTGTAACGCTGTACAATGGATTTGCTATGTTCGACATCAACAGCAAAGACGATAGTCTTTTTTCCGTTTGCTTTGTTCTTGTAAGTCTTCACCAAGTCAGCCATTAAGTGATTGGCTAACATTACGTTTCTCAGCATCTGAAGGTCGTAATCCCTCATCTTCTTTTTCACTTTACTGAGATCAGGAATAGCTCCCACGAGATGTTTGATTCTGGCTAAATATCCTTTTTCAAAAAAGTAACTGAGTTTGCCCAGAGGAATAAGAATTTGGTACTGATCATCGAAGCCTTCACCGTTTAATCGGACAGGAGTAGCAGTCACTCCAAGAAATCGTGCATCAGGGTAAATTTCCCAGAGCTTCTTGTAGGTGGCGGCTTTTGAGTGGTGGCATTCGTCAATAATGACAATATCCGCAGGAGGAAATTTGCGTCTCGAAAGGGTTTGAATACTGGCAACCTGTATGTTCTTATCAGGGTCAGGCTTTGTTCCGGCCAGAATTACCCCAACTTCCACTTCAAACTTATCCTGGAGCCTTTCAACAATCTGCTCTACCAATTCTTTCCTATGGACTACAAGAAGTACTTTCTTCTTTTTTAGATGGGCTTTCCTGACTATTTCAGAAAACACATGAGTCTTTCCAGTGCCGGTAGGCATCTGGAATAGAACGTTCATGAGGTTCTTGCGCTTCGGGTCCCAAGCCTCAAAAATTTGGGTAATGCCGTTTTTCTGATATGGTCTGAGCTGGTCAGGCATTTTATAAGAACCAAAGATTATTTTCTCCAAATTCCGGGATACGATTACTCTTGAAATAGGGAAAAGCCTCCGCTACCATTTCTGGGTATTTGATGGTTACGGGTAGATTCTGCTGCTTAGTAGACTTCCAGTACATCCGGCTAAATTGGTACACCTGATCAATGAGGTTGCGAACCGTTTTTTGATCATTCAGGACTGATTTATCTGCCTGGATGGTTATTTTAACGGGAAATGGGAAACTGTCAATTTTTGCAGTGTTTTCAGAATACCTGGTGTTGTTGCACAACAGAAACTGATTTCGACCAACATTTACAAAAGTGCCACTGACTGGCATTAGACCTTTCGATTTAGTATCGAATACCACCATGTCTTTTGAAGTAGTCTTATTTATAGTGATTACAATTACCGGTATATCTAAACCTAAATCATGGAGTGCCTTCAGAATTGGTTTCAATTCATCATTGCTCATGTTCTTGTAAAAGTGAATCACAAGCCGCTTCACATCAGGGTGAACAGAGGAATAGGTTCTTACCGCCTTGCGAATGGAACCTGCGAGCATTTTCGTACTGTTTTCCGAGTAGCACTCGAAGCCCTGAAAGCGTCCATCATTAGAGAAGCAAAAAGCACTACCCACATAGCGATATTGCGCACTGCGAGGTTTGAATGCTCCTACACCCACAATTAACTCGCTGTAGGTTGATCTCTCCAATCGCCAGGGTATACCATCCAACTTTGCAAGCAATGCGACCGCAATATTAGAAAGGCTGAACTGAGCCTCGGGGTCGGAAATGGTATTCTTCACCACTCCCTGGGATGTTATACCAAATTTCAGTAGCTCCTCTTTTACCTGGTAAAAAGCTCTTCGGTCAGCTTCTGTCTGTTCTTCCTTAGACCGCGGGTGAATATACATGGCAAGATAGCTTACCTGTGGATCAAGTGTCTTTTGAGTAAGATGCTGCCTGATCTCGGTTAGAGGATCATCTTTATCAGTAAAAGTGATCTGTTCATCTTTTTTAATGCTTATTGGTAAACGCACAAAGCGTTTCAGCCCACGGAAACTTTTAAAGCCATTTTGTAAATGGCTATAAAGAAGATTGGCGGAGTCCTGGGCATCGTCTTCATGACAGATGAAAAACATCCTTACATGCGACAAAGGGGATGGGTGGTTAGGCCCAAACTGTTTGATTCCATCAAATGGGCGGATTCCTGGCTTGTCCCTGCCAAAGATCAATTGATTGCTGCCCTTGCTGGTGTAGCCTATCCGAAAATCTTTGACTGGAATGAAGCCGTTAGATGTAATGGGAATAATGGAGCGAAACTCTGGTGTATCTAAGTAATTGGCATAAAAATCAGAAATACAATTGTAGTAACGCTCATATTTATTGGGCACCCGTTCGTAAGGGATGTCTATGTTTAATGCGGCTTTCAAAGGGTTATTCAGAACAGGATAAACCTGGTCCATGTCCAGATTTACTTCTTCGGGTCTTTCTTCAAACTTGATCTTTTCCCTTTTGTAAATGATCCACTTAAACAGATCGGTATCTACATCGAGGTCTAATAAACTGGTATTATAAACCCTTGAATGGCTTTCGAAGGAAATAGAAAGCTCAGGAAACTTGGTAATCCGGCCAATGTTAACCTTTAGCGCAAACTTTTTAAATGTAGTCCACTGCTTGTTGCTGCGTTGAGGATCCTTAAACCAAAGTTCAATGTCTTTAATAAAATTGGGTGTAGTGATGCTGGCGACTCCCCGGAAGTATTGTTTGATGCGCCAGGTGTAGTAATGTTTAGCGAAGCGGATACTATTGTTTAAATCAACGGTAACAGAGTAGTCGGCATTTTCACGGTTGGTGAAATCCGAGTACAAGTATTCAAACTCGTCATCCTTTAGCTCCGGGTTCGAATCATATATCTCCAAAGGAACTTCATACTTCGCAATAGGGGATAGCCCTTCAGCTTTCTCTCGAAAGAGACTTACTTCAATCTTCTCCTGTGGATGTTCAAAGTTTAATATGTTGAGCTTTAGTTTCTGGTCTGGCATAGGCAGGGATCGTTTTTCTTATTACATACAAAACAGGGTTTTATACACCGTACAGTGCTTTACAAGCTTCTTCATATTCCTCATAAGAGTTTAATTCTTTAATGTATTCCCATATCTTTTTTCTCCTGATGTGAAGTGGTGCCGAATTTGGGTCAAGGGCCTTTACAAGATCGGCCGGCCCTGCCTTTATTCCCTCATATTCTTTAAGTAATGAACGAGTGCAATTGACTACATCTTGATGACCAGCCTGAGATGGGTCAAAAGGTGGTGTTACTCCAAATGGTAATTTGTGGATATGCCTCTTTCCAAAGGCACCTCTTGGCTGAAAGTCCTCTATTATTGAACCAATGGCTTCACTGTTTAGCAAACCTGTGAGGTAAATGGCTTCATCTTCGGTCTCAACCTGAGCCCAATAAACGGTTTGGTCAAGGACAAGCCTTTCGAAATCACAATCTTCTATGTTCAAATATGCAGAACACACTCTACCGCCCCCAGCTCCTGTAAATACCAAGTAGCCCGTCTTTTCAAGGACCTGCTGAACCAGCTTACCTCTTTCATTGATTAAATCGAAAAGATCTGAGATAGAAGCGTTATCGGTATCAAGTTCATTGCAAATTGCCCTAAAGGTATTTCGAGTTGGCGCACCTTTAAGTCTGACCTCTCTTTCTGAAATCATTTCCCAATGACCTGTATCGTCCTTTTTAATGGGTAAGAGAGCTTTTTGTACATCAGCGAGATTGAATGGAGTCAGCAGGTTGGAGGTGATTACATCAAAGATCAATTCAGTTTGCAGAACCCTTTCTGTGAGATTAAAATCTTTATTCTTCTTGGCATCTTTTACCGTAAAAGCAAGAGGGCTCTTAATAGGATCAATAGATTTAGCTTTAACAAAAGCAGGATTTGGTGTTGGAGAGACTTCATAAAAAAGAAGCTTGCGAGGCATTATATCAGCTCCCTGTCTAAAATTGGCCGGAGTATAAAACCCGGTTGCCTCTTCTGAAATCTCCTGTTCGCTCCAAGCGGTTCTTTCACCTTGCTTGTTTCGGTAAAATACAATGTCTTCAAAGCTTCCGTTGCTTAGAGCCAATTTGCCAGGGATAGGTTCTGTTGAATCTGGATTGGGGCTTGATTTCTCACCAAATAGAACTACAGCATTGTTCTTAAAAACATGCTTCTCAATTTTCCATATCTCTGTTATATCAAGTGATACTGCCTGGGGAGAGTTGAAGAACTGAAATTTCCGAAATGGGTTCTGATGATGGCCATTCAAGACCGTTTCAGGCACGATGCATCCAACTTTCGCATTTTCGGTTAAATACTTTTCAACTGCATGTAGCAAGAAGATCGTTGCAAGCTCAATATGAAGGTGAGACGAACCGGGCGGCTTGATCTCATAGCTGATTGCTTTTCGTTTAAGAACCGCCTGATAAGGGTTATTAGCAACCTTACTGAGGGCAAGCCAAGGAGGATTTGATACAAGTCCATTAAACTGACCAGCTACCAGTCCCGGCCTGAAACTGTTTCTTAGAATATAGGGCCAAATGCCATTCCGTCCATCTCTATTGAGTTTGTCAATAGCCTCAATCAATTTACCCAGGAAGCCTAAAATTTGAGATTCCTGATCCTCTGAGATTTCTATTTCAACATGCGATACTAATTCATCATAATAGTCCTTTAATTCACTGGCACTTAACTCTAATTGATCTTGGCCTGCGGCATCTATAACGATCCTGTAAGTAATATCGATAAGCGCATCGAATAGAGACTTAAAATCGGGGGAGACAAGAAAGTCCGGCAGATCTATGGTATACTCAGCAATTTTTAAGGAGAAAACGGGGTCTTCTTCATCATTTGTATTTTGGGAAATAGGAGTAATGGCAAAAAGAGAATCAGCATGATATACTGGTATTGTGACCTGATGCGAACCCAGAGGTTGTAGCCAATCCATTGTGGTCAATACCCAGTTCACTTTTGACAGCATTACAGCTAATGGGTCTATGTCAAAACCGGTTATGGATTGTACCAGCAAGTTTAATTTTCCTTCACTGGATAACTCATCCTCATCTTTTGTGATCCGGCTCTTAGCAATGTTTATTGCTTCGACAATCATTGAACCAGAACCACAGCACATGTCAAGGAGAAAAAGGTTTTGCCCTTCAGGTATTTGATCTACAACATTACTGACCAACTGGTGCGAAAGCCAACTTGGTGTCCATTCTTGACCTAAAAGAAGCCTTTGAGATCTATGAGCTAATTGAGCCATGAGGCGACCAAATAAGTCCTCATTAGGCGCTTCTTTAAAGTTGTAGGCAACCAAGTCCTGCTGAATAGCTTCAGCTACGGGTATTAATTCTTCGATGTAAGGCGTAGAGTTTAACCAGCCGAAATAATCATATTCCACAAAATTGACAAGTCCTCGGTTTTCAAAAAACCTTCCATCGAGTATTGAAGCTAGTTCATCTCTGTCAGAGCTAAGTGCTTGGCCTTCTATATAATTAGCGCAAAGAAGTTTACCAAGGGTCAAGATATAGTATTCGTCAACGTAAGTTGTGAGATCGAATTGATCAGATACGCCTTCTTCTCTGAGGTAGCTTACAAAGCTGCACCAAAGCTCGGAAATGAGATCAGCATATTTCGGGTTATTTTTAAATGCTCCAACAACATTCTCAGTCAGAGATTTCACGTGTGTTTGGCCAAAAGGACTTTCAAAACCAAGATCTTTAGCTATTGCATTTGCGGTCACGGTGCGTGATCCAACTCTAGCCAAATACTTAATGAGAAAATTCACCAAATCTTTAGCGTCCTTTACTGTACCAGCTGAACAGTCCACTGAATCGATTTGAATCAGTGGAATATTTGATCTTTCTACTTTTCCCTCCGGAAGATTTTCAACATCTATTTTGTAGGCATACCACCTGATTGTATCAGAAAGGATTCCAATAACTAATTCTGGATCATGACCATCATTGATTAGGCTTGCACAGTAGTCCTGAACTTGACCATAGCCTGTGTCGAATTTTGGTTTTGAAGTTAAATTGCCTTCATACTCTATTGCAGTAAGATCCACCAGGTTATCTACAAAGCCAGTACCTGTCTTTTCACCTTTAGAGACCTTGACGGATGCTTCACTTCCTTGAATATGCCTTATTACCCATCCAGGTTGCTCAGGGAATATTTTCCTAAGGAAGGATGTAAAGCTATCCCTTATAACTTGCTCTTTCTTGCCTTCGACTATCAGGGCTAAACTATCTTCTATGCTCTTTTGCGCTGCTGGTATGTCAACTGTAATATCTTTCATTAACTCTGTCTGTAATTTAGAAGCGTCTGTTTTATTGAGTTCAGCTCATTCAACTTCGTGGTTAGGTTAGCTTCGAAGCCCATTTTGGAAACTATAAATTTATCCAATTCACTAAGCACTTTTTCATGTGACTCGTGGGATAGAGCAAGTCTTCGTCCCAGCCTATCGAGCTTGTCAATTTCAATCGCTGTAAATCGAGGGATAGGTAGCTTTTTAAGCTGGGTAGCCTCTAATTTTAATGCTCCCCCACCCATGGCTGTGCCAAACTCTTCCATTGCAATGTGCGCCCAGCTACTATTAAGTACTGCCAACAGTGAATGAAGTGTATGCCTATTATTATTCTCCCCCAACCACAAACTTGAAAAGTTGGCGTCAATAACAAATTCTTGTCTAAGATTAAGCCTTGTTTGAGGGTGTAGGTTATTTACCCGGGGAATAAATAAGTCAGGTAAGTGCCTATCTGTAAATTTGGGAAGCATATACCAAAAACGGGGAGGGGTATTTGGCTTCAATGGATTCCATTGCCTAATATTTGGGCTTACTGCTGAGAGATGGGGGTATCTCTTAGGTTTCTCAATTGTGCCAACGTTTATGCTCTGGGCATTTTCAACATGTGCTGAAAGCTGTACGGGTAGAACTGTATACCACTTCCTTAAATCTATATCCTTTTTTAGGTTGTTCTCAAAATCTCCTTTAATTACCGCTTCCTGAAGATAAAGCACTACACTCAATGGCTTCAAATAAGCAGTACTATATTGCTCACTGACCTCACTTTGCTTTGTAATTACTTTTCGGTAAGATCCTGAGGGAATAGTAATTGGGGACTGAAAAAAATATTTACTAGGCATGGCCTCTACTCCTTCCGGTGATTCAGAGCATAGCTTAAAATAAAAAAAAGAATTGGCTCCAGTCCTAAGCCCTTGAGAGACATTAATGCCTAACTCCTGTAGGCAAGAAAAATCTGGAGTTGCGCCCTCCAGCCATTTGAATAATAAAGAGGAAGGCTTTAGATGTGCTGTTTTCAGCGTACGCCTATCAATGTTGGGTTCAAGTAAATTGAACCATTTTGAGTTTTGAAGTCTTTTGCCCGCGTCTGTTGAAAAATGATTTATTAATATCTTTTGGTTTGAATAAATGCCTTCTTTGGACTGATTAGATTCAAGCGCATTATAGAACTCTTTTTCAGGATTTGAAGAATCTGGAAAAATCTTACCAACCAAGCTATTTCGAGATATGGCAGATGAAAAGATCCTACAGAAAGAAAAGCTCTCATTAGTCCAATCCAGAATGGATTCTTTGATTTCAATCCTCTTGGCTATGAGTAGGGTGGTTTTAACTTGTGCATCAGGGAACCAGACGGAGTTAGCATCTTCAATAATAAACTCGATTTGAAAAAGCTTCACAAGTAAGTAG
This sequence comes from Halocola ammonii, assembly GCF_049334165.1. Classification (NCBI taxonomy): domain Bacteria; kingdom Pseudomonadati; phylum Bacteroidota; class Flavobacteriia; order Flavobacteriales; family Halocolacceae; genus Halocola; species Halocola ammonii. The sequence goes on along the minus strand of NZ_JBEGHD010000003.1, from coordinate 250,582 downwards.
TGAATAGCCTCGGAATAATCCCTATTCAACCAGGTTTGAGGCACAACCATAGCAATTCTCCCGCCTTGCTTTACAAGTAAGGCGCATAAAATCCATGATGGAACTGCCAAGTCTGCTAAACCAGAGTAGTTGGAAATTATCCTTTTAAAAACATCTTTTTCCCGGGGAGGTAAATTGGAGTGGCAAAGCAAAGCTGACAGTAAGTTTTGCTTTATTTCAGATGTGGACTGGCTTTCCTCGTTTAAAGACTTGCTTTCTGCGATGGTTTGGTAACGAACATATGGAGGATTGGTAATTACCAAGTCAAACTCAGAAGACATGATCCCCTTGAGAATATCCTTGTCGAAAGCACTACTATTAGTAATATGGACGTTGGACGCAGAAGCAAAGCGACTTTGAGCATACTCAGAAACGGAGCTATCAATCTCAACCCCTACAAAATTTTTATAAGGATTACTTGTAGGATTACAGGCTTTGAGCATATCACCTGTTCCGCACATAGGATCAATTATTGATTTAGCTTCATAATGTTTGGCCAAATATGCCAGCAAAGAAGCTACCAACGGGCCAGAAAAATATTGACCGAGGTGCTTTTGTCGTTTTATGCTGGTTTCTGCTAACTCCATTCAACTAATTGATCCTTTTTATACCTGAGGGGCTTCTTGTGCTAAAACATCATAAAATTGCCTGGCATCCATGGAAATGGGTATACCTGACTTTAAGCAAGCGGTAACATATCTTGAGTATACTCTCTCCGGCTTTTTCTCATCATGACTGCTGCCATTGCTCAGTGAGTTGTATATAATCCGTCTAATCAAATCAACTTCCTTCTCTGACTCTATACATACTTCCTCGTCATCCCTCATTTCAGATTTTTTAAGGAGAACCAATGCATCGCCTTGCACCTTTACCGTTGATGTAACTTGTTTAAAGCTTCCCTGCATTTTATCCAGAATGTTAGAAAAATATACCATGAAGTCATTCTCCTGAAAAGACTTCACTAATGCTTGCCATATTTCTGCTTTAGCAGAATGAAAAACTAAACTCATGGATCCACTGGGCTTTAATACTCTGCTGGCCTCAGAGAAAACTTGTGTCATAAGCTCTCCGTACTGCGTAGTTGTCTTCTTCTGGGAGGTGTTGACTATTACTTCCTCCTTATTATCAGTAACTCTACCTAACCAGGCTTCATTTATTTGATTGATTTCAGAATATGGGATATAGTCGCCAAAAGGAGGATCGGTAAAAATGTAGTTTTGAGAGGCATCCAGGAGAGGAATGGCAGTGCTACTTGAATTTATAACAGTTACCTTGCTGTTACTTTTCTTTACCATTCCAAAAGCATTGTAGAAAGTCTTGATTTTACGCTCTACTCCTTCAAGAATATTTTTTTCGACTGGTAAACTGCTAATGTAGAGCACACCGGATTGCGCTCCGGTTATTACAAAGTCCCGACTGTTTTTCTTCACCACTACACGAGACATTAAAGTAGAGTGAGATGCATTATAACTCAAAAGCCATGTCTGAAGAGCTGACTTTAAAGAGTCAGGGAATTGCCGGGTTCTTTCCCATAGTTTAGAAAAAACCAAAAGATTTCTGTCTGAATAAAAATGATGAAGATGGGTAATACCAGAGTGGTAGCCTTTTCTATGCAGTACGCCCCAATTCATCGCATGGGTAGGAACATTAGCTAAAGAGTGAGCACCTAATTTATCCTGAAGTAACTTATAGTCTCTTGGTTCAGCAGCTCTATTCCAGGTTTTTTTCCCTGTCTTGCCGTATATCCAAGCAGGTCTTCTCCTTTTCCGTGTGATTGTTTTGTTCAGAACTGGATCATGAACTTTCTCTTGGATCCTTTTGATAGTTGACATTTGCTGAGTGAAGCCGCAATTCGGACACTCAAAATGATCCTTAATAGAAAGAGGGGATTGGTTTACAGCAGCATCCCAGAAAGTAGTCGATGATTTGCAATTCGGGCAATTGAGGACATCCGACCAGATAACATATCTGATATGCCCTACATTACCCTCCGGATCTTTTATTGAATAAATATCACCCAAGTCCCCAGCAACTTCAGAAATTATCTGAAAAGCAGCTTTTCGAAAGGCTTGGGGGTCAGGTGGATTACACATTGCTTCAGCCACAGCAGCCCCCAGGGTACTAAGTTCAATTAGTGTTGCATTGCGTTTGCCCCACTTTGGTTTGACTCCCAGTTTTTCAGTTTGGGAAATCATTTCTTCAGTTGGGGTATCACAAAGAAGGGTTGCCAGTCCAGTAGTTCCGCTACCGGCAAAAGGATCTAAAATATTGTCACCTACCTCTGTATGACAAGCTATGTATATTGCAATCGCCTCTGGTGAAATTTTGGTGGGATACGGAAATGCATTATACAATGCTCCTTTTCGGTTTGAAGGTAATGGTTGACTATATAGGGTTTCTAATTCCATAATACGCTGTAACACTATTGTGCTTTAGTTCTTTTTGAATACCTGACTTCACTTTCCGCTACTCTTAAAGCATTTGTAGCCAAGTCTTCGTCCTTAATGATTTCGTACAACTTATCAGCAAGCCAGAGAGTCAAAAGCTCATCACTGTTCACTTTAAAGAGTTCAGCAAGCTTGAGTACCTGTTCTCTCTTGGCTTTCCTTTCGCCTCGCTCAAGTTTACTAAGCATAGGAGTGTCTATATCAAGCTTGACTGCTACCTGCCGTTGCAATAAGCTCTTTTCCTCCCTCAATTGCTTTATACGCTGTCCAAAACGACTATTTACTTCCAAATTATTGACTTGTCAGTATTTGACAATTATAAGAAAATAAAAGGGGAAAAACAGCTAAAGAAGAACAAATCTTATCAACAGAGATTTACACCTTCTTGTAATATCCCGTCTTCGGGCACGCCACATAATCGGGCTGGAGCTTCTTGAGAAAATAATCCACTGACCGTGCACTGAGGTTTAATTGCTTGCCCAACTCCACGGCTTCCATCCGTTTGAAAGTGGAGGGGAGCTTTTCAAAAAGCTTTCGCTTGTTATCGCCTCCGCGAAAGGGCTCCGGGTCTTCTTGCCTGGGCAAGTTGTGAAACATCAAAAGGCTGTGTTTCAGATAGATATTTGAAAGCTGCAAAGCAGCTTGAAAATCATCGTCCAGGCATTCCTGCTTTACGGTCAGTTCTCCGTTTTCAAATTTGCGGAGTGCAGTAAAGATCATAGTAATGCGGTAACAAACGAGGCCAAGCCTTTTTACTACGCTGGTAGCTTCATCGCTGATGAAGTTATCCACTTCCTTCAGCCACAGACCGAAGGTCTCGTTGAGCTGGTCCCATTGCTCGCGGGAGAGCTGAACTTCTGTGTCGGAACCTTGCAGAAACTGGTGCATATCAAATACGCGTTTCGAAAGCCTTTCAAACAGTTCTGTCAGGTTTACCTGATTACCAAATGGCGATACATCCCGCCAAATTTGCTGCGTCTTGAAAGCATAGAATAGAAAGCGGCTGAAGAGACCATCCTCAGCAGAATTGATGAGGTTAGGCACTTGGCTGGGCGTACCGGAAAGCGCAACGGATAGTTGCGGTGCTTTCACCTCCACGTATTCATTATTGGTCTTTCGGCTGCATGAGATTTTCTCGTGATGGAAAGCCTTGCGCAGCATATCCGAATATGAACCCCATTCCTGTTTGAAGATGTTGCCCATGGTGTCGGCTTCTGTTTCGCAAATAATACCTGAGCCACCATTTTCTTCCAGGTGCCAAAGGATTTTGGCGTTGCTGGTGTTGGCAGGAATATAGAGCACTTCATACTGTGGCTTCTCCGGTGGTTCGGTTGCCGGTTCGCCTTTCTTCCTGCTTTTCTGCTCCATCTTGTGATCTTCCAGTTCCAGCTCATAATCTTTCATTCGTTGCTCACTGGCTGTTCTCATGTGTTCATGTATGCGGTCGCCCAGGTTCTTTGCGGACAGCAAAGAGCCTTTGCCGCTTGCGGCTGGGGCAATAATGAAAGAGAAAAGGTTCGGATGAACCGTTCTCTGGGCGTAGATTCCCGTGACATTCGGCAAACAACCGCTCAAAATGCAGAGTGCCCCGGTCAGAAAGACATCCCGCTCGCGAGAGTCGGAAAAGCCGGAAGCTCCTTCCTGAAGGATTTCAGGCAAAGCCTGATAGACTTCATCGGGAATGGTAGGGGACTGTAGCAGGTAATCTTCTTCCTCCTGCTGCCGGGCGTGGTTTACACCATTTGAAGCGTTTGCAAACTTTGCAAACTCGTGGGAATGGTGATTGTAGGCACTTTTGACAGCCGCTTCAATTTCCTTAAAGCTCAGATCATAGCGGTTTCTGATCAGTTCCCGTGCTTCCATTTCCTCAATTCCGGCACGATTGCAGTTGGAGGCCAACAGGTAAACGAAGTTGTTCCTGTTGCCTTCTGCATAGCTCATCTTTTTTTCGGTGAACTGGATGCAATTCTCAAAGGAAGTGGTGATTTCTTCCGGTTGTTCCTGATGGTTTACCGGAGTGGGCTGATGTGGAACCGCAGGTTCTTCAGCCTCAGTTCCCGGAAGTTCAACATGAAACTTTTTGTGATTCAAGTTACGGTAGCATTCAGGATCAGAAGAAAAGAAACAAAGGCGCGGGATGTCTTTCCCGGAGCGATCCAGCTTTAGCTGGAGAGCCTCTTCATAATAAGTGGCCACTTGCTCAAAAGCTTCTGAGTGGTGCTCCTGTTCGCTGTCCACTTCAATAAGGATTTTTAAGCCCTGGCCACTTGGGCTGCGAAAGCAGCAGAAAGTGTAGGGTTCAGCGGAAGCTTTGTCAAAAGCTTCTGAGAGCTGCTGATCGGAAAGCTTATCGAGGTCGAGAATGATGAACTGGCTGTAGCGAAGCAGCTTGTCTGCTGCGCGGCCACCTTCAAAGGTTCCCGAAGGAGTGAATGCAGGAAGCTTTTTCTTTTGAAGGTCTGCGTTTTCCCGATCTCCGCTGTAAAGGAGTTTGCGGATTTCGTGAATTTGATCTTCATAAACACCTTCCTGGATGTCTTTAGTGATCAGTACAATTGATTTATCCTCCACCTTTTGGGTGAAGTGCTTGAATATAGTTGATGTTGCCATGTCTCAAGATTTTGAAGTTGCGTTAATACCTGCTCTGGAAGGCTGTCGGTGTTCTTCCAGCATTTTCACGATGTCGCTCATGCGGTAGTAGATCTTGTTGCCGATCTGCGAGTAAGCAATGACCCCTTCATTCCTCCAGGACTGAGCGGTGCGCTTACTGATGTACATGAGTTGCAGAAATTCCTGATTGTCGAGAAAGACATCATTAAGATTGGTCTGCTTGGTGTGAAGGGCCGCCTCAATGTTTTTGAGGCGGTCCATGATTGCTTTAAAAGCTCTGTCGCTTAATTCGATCTTCTCCATGGCTAACCCCTCCGTCCTTTGGTTACCAAGTAGTCAGCGGCTCGCTTCTCGATGTCATCCGCTGAGGTTTGGCGGTTGCGCTGCAACCATTCATCCAGTTCCTTGCGGTTGAAATAGAGGCGTTTGCCCTGCGGACAGAAATGCGGGATAGCCTTGGTGCTGGTGAGCTTATAAAGGTGGCTCTGACTGAGCCCCAGGTATTGGCTTGCTTCGTTGAAGGAGAGGACTTCTTTTTGAAGGATTCCCTGCTCAACAATCAACTGCTCGATCTTGTCGAGTCTTTCGATGATATTATCTTGAGTGTTCATGGTACTCTTGATTTTAAAAGTTTACAAAAGGGTTTCTTTTGTGCCTTTCACTCGCCCGAAACAAGGCACTGGTTTCAGGCGAATGATCAAGAGCAAATTGAGCGCATAGAGAGGCCGTAAACAGTGAGATATTTACATCTCACTGAGTTAGCTCCCTGAACTCACTGTTTTTTATTGCAGTTCTTTCAGAATGTCGTCTATAGTGGGTTGATTTTTAGGGTTGGCGATCTTGTTGGAGTAGAGGTTTTGTTTGTTGATCCGCGTGTTTTTCTTGGAGTAAAAGTTACCTGCCTTATCAACTGTAGATGGCTTTAAATTGGTGAAGTGAGGCTCCAAGCGGTCTAAAATGTATCGGAATTGGGTGGTTTCACAGTCCAGGTGAATTTCTGGTGCTGTGGAGGTCAGTGATTTTGCAGTTAGCACATGCAGAAGTTCTTCCGGTGTGGTCTTGCCATCCTTTAGCAATTCAACCTTCAGGTTCAGTTGCTTAATTACATTTTCAAGCTTCTTAGGGTCACCGATGTAACCAAAGCTAAAATCATCGTTGGCTCTCAGGGTAGGTTTTGGCTTTTTGGGTTTGTCCTCCTGATTAATGACTTCCTGCAGTTGTTCACGAAGCTGATCCACCTTTACAGTTGATTTGATGTAGTCAAACTCAGGGACTGGCTCTCTCAGATATTCGGCAAAGATTTCTGAATCAGTGGCCGGTATTGGGTCAACGTATTGCGGGTAGAGTTTGTCGGTTTCAAGCAGTAAGCGAATGAGCGACCATTTCAGAACGTCCAGCACGTAAGCAGAAAGTTGATCGTCCTGTAAGTCTGATTTTATTTCTGCCAAGTCCCGGAGCTTGTCAATTACTCCGGAACGAAGTGAGTTAATTAAATAGTGACGGTCGGTGTCGTCCAGGTCGCGGGTAATTGCGTTGAATAGGTTGGCGGTGGTTCGTGTCGTCTCGTTCTTTATTAAGTAGTGATAAAATCGCGAGGTAATGTCGAATGGCTCCGGGAGGTCAATTTCAATGAGTGGCTCTGTAATATTAAACTCAAGCTTGCCGGGTGGCAGCTGGAGATAAACTGTAAGCTTTTCATCCTTCAACAGATCGGGGTTCTCACTGAAGATCTTTTTGAGTACAGCGAAAAACTCATCCATTGAGTTTTGAGGCTGGAAGAAAAGTTTAGTCATTACCTGTCGGTAATATTTCTCTGTTCGCTGGTTCTTCCAGGGGCGCAAGTCGCCCCGTAGAATGCTGTTAAATATTGTGAGGTTCATCTATAGGTCTAATTTGATTCGGTTGGCGGCCTCCTGCTTTTTCTCGTCAATAATCTTAGCATAAATCTGAGTGGTTTTCAACTCGCGGTGGCCAAGTAGTTTTGAAACGGTGTAAATATCAGTGCCTAATGAAAGCTGTAAAGTAGCGTAGGTGTGGCGGGCGCAATGGAAAGTGATGGTTTTGGAGATTCCTGCTTTCATCATCCATTGTTGCAATTTCAGGTTGTGCCAGGCACTGTACTGTAATCCTCTGAACACGCGCTCTGTTGGTTCACCCTTTTCACCAAGGATATTTCGGGCTTGCTCCGAAATAGGCAGTGTTTCGGCTCCTTTGGTCTTCTTCTGGCGAAAACGGATATACCAGCCGTTTTTCTCGGAGTGCTGCACCTCAGACCAAATCAACTTATTAATATCAGACCAGCGAAGGCCGGTAAGCGCACTGAAAATAAAAGCGTCTTTGATAATGGGGATTTCGCATTCTGTATTTGCAGCCGCTTGCAATTCTTCCAGGGTAAGAAACTCCCGCTGGGGCTCCGCTTGCTTAAAGCCTGAGACCCGATCCGCAGGATTACGGGCAATGATTCCATCTTTGAAAGCTTGCTTTAAAGCGGCTCTTACCTTATTGAAGTAGGAATAGCAGGAGTTCTGGGAAAGCTTTCGCTTGGCCGGTGTTTCGGCTTCATGCTTCAAGTAGTCCTTGAAATCCTCCAACCATTGCTTATCAATTTCTGAGAAAGTAACATCATGCTTGGCAAACTTCTTCAGATGTTTCAATGAGCTATCCCAATTATCGTAATTGCCTTTGCTGTCCTTGCGCTTCTCCATCAGGTGCTCCATATACTTGATAAAGCTTCCCTTGAGTTTGGAGCTGTCCTGCATTCCATAAACACCATTCTGCACCTCTAAATGTCGCTTCGCCCGGATTGTCTCTGCCAGGCTGAGGGTGTCTTTATTCTCCTTCTTCTGCTCCTTGGTGAGCTTTCCTTTCTCCGGCTCAGGGTGGAGGTACAGTTGCAAGTATTCATAAGAGCGTTTGCCTTGGTGGTAGTAATCAAGGTAAAGGCTGATTTTGTCTCCTTTCTTCCGTTGTCTTAATGTTACTTTCATGGCTGCTTATTTAAACAATTGGTTGATGGCTTCTCTTGAAATGATGGTGCGCCTGCCGATTTTGGCTGCTTTCAACTGGCCGTTTCCGATCATCCGGTAGATGGTCCAGCGGCTGGCACCTAATAGCACACAAACATCTTTTACGCTCAGAAAATCCTTGTTGGAAACGATACCGGTAACGGGGGCTTTGTGTTGCTCCCGCTCAATGGCACTTTGCAGCTTTTCTTCGCGCTTGCGCTTCTTGTAGTTCATCTTCGCGCAGCGGTCAGAGCAGAACTTTGTAACCGTTGTTTTGGCAACAAAGGTCTCACCGCAGTGGTGGCAAGTTTTCTCTATTCGGATATTACTGCTCATGTTGCTTGATGTCGCTGGCTGTTGCCTGGAGTAGCTACTTGTTGCTCTATGTAGCAAGATTTCTCTACCCCCTTAAAATCTGTTGCCCAGAAACAAAGGCAACAATGATGGGCAACAACTGTACATCAAATATAAGCAAAAAAGAGGGGTTGGGCAACAAAAATAAGAAGTGAAATATCGTTGAAACCCAGTAATAGCAAGGGTATAACAAACAAAAGAAAAGTAATTACTTTCCGATACAAAACTTCGAAAAAATATTCCCAAGCAGATCATCCGTAGTAATCTCTCCGGTGATTTCTCCGAGGTGGTGGAGCGACTTGCGGATGTCGATGGCGAGGAAGTCGCCTGTGATGTTGTTGTCGAGGCCGGTGCGGACATCGTCCAGTGAGTTGAGGGCTTTGCTCAGAGCTTCGTAGTGACGGGCGTTGGTGACGATGGATTCTTCGCGGTTGAGCACTCCTGTGTTTACGGTTTCCAGGAGCTTTTCTTCAAGTGCACTCAGGTTGTCGCGGGTGAGTGCCGACATGAAAATCACGTTTTCAATTCCCGCAAACTTCGTCTTCACATCGCTGCCATTTTCGGCTTTGTCGATTTTGTTGGCCACGATTACCAGCTTTTTGTCCTTGTCGGTGATCTTTTCTTTGAACTGCTCAATCACTTCGAGGATTTCATCGCGGGTGCTGTCCACAGCATCCACCATGTAAACCACGATGCTGGCCTGGTTGGCCTTTTCGAAAGTCTTTTCAATTCCCATCGTCTCGATGGTGTCGGCTGTTTCGCGAATTCCGGCCGTGTCGATAAAGCGGAAGCCAACTCCGCCAATTGAGATTTCATCCTCGATCACATCTCTGGTAGTTCCTGCAATTTCAGAAACGATTGCGCGATTGTCGTTCAGCAGTGCGTTGAGCAAGGTACTTTTTCCCATGTTGGGAGCTCCTGCAATGGTCACTGGGACTCCGTTTTTCAACACGTTACCAGTGGCAAAAGAATCCACGAGTTTGCGAAGTACTTTCCGGATTTCATCAACCAATTCCTTGAGGTCACCGCGATCGGCAAACTCCACGTCTTCTTCAGAAAAATCGAGCTCCAGCTCAATCATGGAGGCAAAGTGGATCAGCTTTTCACGCAGTTCGGAAATGTCTTTCGAAAAACCACCGCGCATCTGATGCATCGCCAGTTGGTGAGAAGCTTTGCTAGAGGAGGAGATGAGGTCGGCAACAGCTTCGGCCTGACTGAGGTCCATCTTGCCATTCATGAATCCGCGCATGGTAAATTCACCCGGCTCGGCCATTCGACAACCGGTGTCGAGGCAGGCCTGCAAGATCTGCTCTTCGATGTAGGGCGAACCGTGACAAGAAATTTCCACTGTGTCTTCTCCGGTGAAGGAGTTCGGACCTTTAAAAATGGTAATCACCACTTCATCGACTACGCGGTCTTCTTTTTTGATCACACCAAAATGAACGGTGTGGCTCTTTTTGTCCGATAGCTTTTTAGAAAACAGCTTTTCGGTGATCGGAAAAGTTTCCTTTCCGGAAATGCGAATCACTCCGATGGCTGCTACTCCCGAAGCAGTAGAAAGAGCGCAGATGGTGTCGTCCTGTTTGGCGAAATTCATGTCCGCAAAATTAGTGATTCCAAAAGGAGAGCGTTAGTTAAGAATTACGAATGATCAATTATGAATTACGAATTACGAATGAAGAATTGCGAATTGGGAATTGAGGAGTTGGGGAGCCCGTTTGGGTTTTGGGATTTGAATTTTGGAATTTCAGAGCGGGACTTGGCATTTGGAGCTTGCGATTTGGAATTTGCCGATTGCTATTAAACAGCAGGAGAGTCCAAGTAAAAGTCCTCAGCCTTGCGAGCTTTGTTGGAGGCACTTCAGTCTGCTTCGCAAGTCGGCCAAATTATTTGCATCCACAATTTAAAAACCTAACTTTGGCGGGCCAAAAAACATGACAATAATAGCATAGAAACCATGAGCGTTTTAGTCAACAAAGATTCAAAAGTAATAGTACAGGGTTTTACCGGTAGTGAAGGAACTTTCCATGCCGGTCAAATGATAGAATACGGTACCAATGTGGTTGGTGGAGTTACTCCCGGAAAAGGTGGACAAACTCACCTCGACAAGCCAGTGTTCAACACAGTAGCTGATGCGGTAAAAGAAACCGAAGCTGACGTGTCGATAATTTTCGTGCCACCGGCATTTGCTGCCGATGCAATTATGGAAGCAGCTGAGGCTGGAATCAAAGTGATCGTTACTATCACCGAAGGCATTCCGGTGCTCGACATGGTGAAGGTGAAAGAATACATCAGCGACAAGGACTGCACGTTGATCGGGCCAAACTGCCCGGGTATCATCACTGCCGGAGAAGCTAAAATTGGTATTATGCCGGGCTTCATCTTCGAACCTGGAAAAATCGGAATTGTATCGAAGTCGGGAACGCTGACTTACGAAGCTGTTGATCAAATCACCAAAGCCGGAATGGGCCAGTCTACTGCCATCGGAATTGGCGGTGACCCAATCATTGGGACTACAACTCTCGAAGCCATCAAGCTTTTCATGGAAGATGACGACACAGAAGGAATTGTGATGATCGGTGAGATCGGTGGAGACCTCGAGGTGAAGGCCGCACAGTGGATCAAAGACAACGCGACTAAACCGGTTGTTGGATTCATCGCTGGAGTAACGGCTCCAAAAGGAAGAACCATGGGTCACGCTGGTGCGATCGTTTCAGGAGAAGACGAGTCGGCAGAAGCCAAAAAGAAAATCATGCGCGAATGCGGCATTCACGTTGTTGACTCTCCGGCCAAAATCGGTGAGAAAATGGCAGAAGTGCTTGGCGTGAACGCTTAAGAATAAATATTTTAAACTTACCTGGAAAGAGCTGCTTCAAATGAAGTGGCTTTTTTTGGTTTTGAAGCAAAACCCAATCCATACTTAGATTTTCAATTTTCCTATCGACCAGTAAAAACTTTTTTGGCCCAGGAAATGATTTTTTTTATCCAAATCACTGCGTTGCCGCTTTGCGCCTTTTTATCCGATTCATAGGTGCCAATCATCAGGGCCAAAGGTTTGAGCTCTTTGAATTCTTCGCTCACAATAAGAAGCATTGCTGTAAAAGGTAGAAACAAAATCATCCCGGCCACGCCCCACACGAGGGCTCCAATAATCAGACTTAAGATTGCTGCCAACGCATTCACCCGCAAATTGCCACCAACTATTTTTGGACTGAGGAAATTGTCAGTGACCAATTGAACAGCCCAAAACAAAATGGCCACGGCAATGGCTTTTCCAAGAGAATCCTGAGCAATGAACACGTAAAGGATGGGAATGACGGCTCCCATTACGGTACCGACATAAGGAATTACGGAAAGCAAGGCTCCCAGGAATCCAAATAAGAACGGACTATCAACGCCAATAATCCACAGTCCCACACTGTTAACCACACCTATAATGATAATGAGAGTGAGCATGCCGACCAGGTACTTTTGGCCAACCTGTTGAATTTTCTTAAACATATAAATGGCCCTGGGACGATTTTCTTCAGTGTAAAAGTGTGCTACTGCATTTGTCAGCCCCTTGCGATAAATCAGAATTAGAAAGGCGTAAATGACAGTGGCAACGAGTCCGGCAACAAAACTGGCTGTGTTCGAAAAAGTCTGTCCTACAAGGTAGCCGGCAGAGCTCTCAAGAAGGTTTTTAATTCGCTGATAAATATCCTCTTTGCTCAACTCGCCCAGAAAGCTAAAATGCTCATTGAAATAGACTGAGACTTCAGTGAAAATCTTGATGAGTCGATCCTGGAAAGTAGTCAGTTCCTGGGAAAGTTGCAGTAACTGACTGGAAATAAAGCCAACTGTGGCAGTTAATATCAGTATTACTGCAACCAGCGAGAAAATTGCAGCCATAATTCGATTAACACCCCATTTTTCAAGTCTGTTGACTAGAGGTAGCAATATGAATGAAATGAGCAAAGCAAACGCAATGGGGATAAGTAGGGTTCTCGCATAAATGAGCGATAGCAAAATCAGAAAAATGGAACCGAGGGCAAAGAAGATGTTTTTGAAAGATAAATTCATTTGCTTTAGTGTAATTCGTTCGATGTAGCCAGATTAATAGGCAATCGTTTAAACTTACTCATTTTCAGCTCTCTTTGGATTCTCGGGAGAAAGAGTTTGTTTTTTGACCTGAAGTCTCTGGCGATTGTATAGCGTTTCGTTCAAGTACGGTTTGGGGAACTTTCGATAAACTACTCTCTGCCAAGTTTTTTCAACATTCTGGCATGGCCGGCAAGAGCGCTAAAAAAGGTTGGTTCCACATTGTATGGAATGTTGAATTTCGAAGTCGTAGCTTTCACTATTGGCGCCAGTTGCGGATAATGAACATGGCAAATGCCTGTAAATAGATGATGCTCTATTTGATAGTTTAACCCACCAATGCACCAGGTAAGGAAACGATTTTTTGTGGCAAAATTGGTGGTATTGGCTACTTCATGTTGCGCCCAGGTATCTTCCATCTTTTTTATTCCGTCAGTAGATTTTGGAAGAGCAAAAGAAGAGGTAGTCATCACGTGCGCGGGTTGAAAGATGCAAGAAAGGATGAAACCCGCAGTAAAATGCATGAGCAAGAACCCTAGAAGCACAGCGTACCAGGGTTGTCCTGAGAAAATCAAAGGCAGCACCAGAACGTAAGAGTAATAGATAACCTTGTAGACAGTAATTCTGAACAGGGCCCGTGGGAGAGGCAGTTTACGCTGTTTTAAAAGATTGTGCTGTTTGTAACGAATTATCTGAAGGTAATCTTTAGCAGTCATCCAGTAGAGCGTCATTATCATGTAAAAGAACCACGCATAAACATGTTGATAGCGGTGAAACCAATGACGCGGTTGATTCGGAGAGAATCTCAAAAACACCATAGAATCGATGTCTTCATCGAGTCCGGCAATGTTGGTGTAGGTGTGATGCAACTGATTGTGTTGGATTTTCCAGTTGACCGAATAGCCTCCAATGATTTCAAGAATATGCCCGATGAAATTATTCACTTTTCGCTTAGGGGAGTATGCTCCGTGGTTAGCATCGTGCATTACGCAGGTGCCTATGCCGACCATACCCAGGCCCATCAGAAACCACATACTGAAGAACAGAAATAAGTTGTTGGCGGCCAATCCTGTAACCAACAGGGTGTAAGGGCAGAAATAGAGCACAAGCATGACAACTGTCTTGATCCACATTTCGGCATTTGCATAAGGAGAAATCTCATTCTTTTTAAAATACTCGCGCACTGCGCCAATGACAGCCTGGTGGAAACTATCTTTTCCTCTGGGTGCAAATCGAACGGTATTTAACTCTTCAGACTTCATCTCTTCTTTAGATCGACATTGGCTTCAATATCCAGGTCAGGATAAACGTCTTCAAGGTTTTGTTTTCTCTTGATGCCCAGCTTTTTATAGAAGGTTGGTGAAAGTCCGGTAACCTTCTTAAACTGGTTAGACAAGTGTCCGACACTACTGTAGTGAAGCATGTAAGAAATTTCTGTTAGGTTAAACTCATCGTACAAGATCAGTTCTTTTACCTTCTCTATTTTATGAGCAATGATGTATTGTTGAATCGTGGTGCCTTTTACTTCTGTAAAAAGATTTGAGAGGTAGGTGTAGTCGTAGTCCAGCTTTTTACTGATATAGTCCGAAAAATTTATCTTCGGAAACACTTCAGAATGATGAACCATCTCTATTATGACATTGCAAATTTTATCCACCAAAATGCTCTTGTGGTCATCGAGCAATTCCAGGCCGGCTTTCATTAAATTTGCCTTCAGCAATTGATGTTGACCGTCAGATATGTCCTCCATGATCTCAATCCTCCCCAAATCGATAGCCACTGCGTGCAAGCCGATTTTTTTCAACTCTTCACGAACCAACATTTTGCATCGGAGGCTCACCATATATTTGATGTGTATAATCATAAAAGTAAAAGGTCTCTACAGAGGTGATTTTCCATTTAGAAACTCAATTCTGCTTTAGGTGAAAATACAAATTAATTAGCTGAAAATTAGGTTTTAACGCCATCGATTTCTTCGCTGAATCTTTTGCGTTGATCTGAAGATCGATTAGGGATTTTGTAAGTCCTTCTCTTCAATCAGTAATAAAAGCGGGATGTGTGATATGTGTAACCTTTAGTGCTTTTTATGTATTACTAAATGCATAGAACTTCATCACCTTTGATTAAGTGAAAAATCATTCACTATCTAATTTAGAATCAAAGTGAAAAAATCAATTATACTGAGCATCATTCTAATTTCATCAGCGACCTTCGTTCAGGCCCAAGCCACAGACGGTGATCACCGCGAAAACTTAGAATTTGGAGCCAAAGCAGGTGTCAATTTCTCACGTGTTTGGGACGAACGCGGTCAGGACTTTGAAGCCGATGGCAAACTGGGATTCGCTGGAGGACTCTTCCTCAGTGTTCCCGTTGGAGAGTTTCTCGGGTTTCAACCCGAAATATTGATTTCGCAAAAAGGATTCAAAGGCTCAGGAACGCTGTTCGATGCCCCTTATTCTTTTTCCAGAACAACAACTTACCTCGATATTCCACTTCAGTTACAGTTGAAGCCTACAGAGAATTTGACCTTCGTTGCTGGTCCTCAGTATTCTTACCTCCTTCATCAGAAGGATTCCTATTCTTTTGGAAATTCCAGCACAGCTCAGGAACAGGAATTTGAAAATGACAATATTCGTAAGAACGTGCTGGGTTTGGTTGGTGGAGTAGATGTCATTGTTTCTCACCTTGTAATATCGGCAAGAGCTGGTTGGGATTTGCAAAACAATGATGGAGATGGAACAACATCAACCCCGCGTTACAAGAATCAATGGGTGCAATTGACATTAGGTTTGAAAATCTAATGTAGTTGCAAATTGTGAAATATTTTTTGTCCCTAAAGTCACCATCCTTGTCAGAAATGGCAGGCGTGGTTTTTTTATGTTAATTGTTCAGATAAAGTAAAAAGCTAAAGTCGAATTTCTGGAGTGGAAGACTTACAACACCTGTTACTAAAAAAGCCGCTTCATCTTGAAGCGGCTTTTTTAGTACGATTTTGTTTTCGCGAATCATTCTGAATCCTAGTTTTTAGACTCTTTGGCGTACTTGGACTTTCTGTTGTGAGCACCTTTCTTTCCTTTGTGCTCGTCCGTCTGTGGGTTTTTGGTGTTTGCACCTCCTCCTTGTTTTCCTTTGTTTTTTTCTTCTGTAGCTGACATAATTTTTAGTTTTTGTTTTCAAGACTGAAAGAACAAAAATGCTTCCCGAGGTTTCTGTGCGCTAAAAATCAATAAGGTGCGCTTGTTCTTATTCACCTGAAGGGTTGAATGTCGTAGACGAAATTACCCGATTTTGGCGAGGGCCAGCAACTATGCAAAATTGAGCTACCTCGTTTTTGGCTTGAAATACGAGTGAGATTTTTCTTGTCGTCTCACACCAAAGAAAATTCTGACTTGGATTGAAATACTTCTTAATTATTGGAAGACTTTAAATGTCAACCGACTTTGATGAAACTAGAATTGCACTATTTAGATGGTTATTTCCTGTGATATCAATTTAGATACAAAATTCGGTTTAGGATTGCTTTAATTCTTTCTGGTCTCTGGAAATTAAGTATTTACGTGAAAACCTCAATTTAGTAGTATCAATTACACAAAAAATGAATATTTAAAACAGTGTAGTTTGTAAAACATTGTTGATCATTTAATTATCGCCTTTTTAACCAGTCGATAGGTGATCACAGCTACTTTGACACTCCTGATCTTAACATATTTTTATAAATTGCGCTCAAGACTTAAAAAACTAATGCTGCTGTCTGAATGAATTATTCTTCCTCTCAAAAACTATGAAAGTTCATTGCTCAAAAGTGGCATCATAAATTTGAATTCTCTTTTAACCATAACCTAAATAATTATTAAAATCTTATTAAGATGAAGTATATCAAGCTATTAAGCCTTGTCGCGCTATTGTCCCTACTCTCGGGTAATGCTTACTCTCAAATTAGTGCTGGCGGTCAACTATCCTTTTTGAAGTTTATGAAAGGTAGTGATGTGAAACACCTCGGTCTTGGACTGAAGGGTGAATATGCTGTTGATGATGAAAAGGTAGTCGTAGTAGGCTTCGACTATTATCTCCCATACACACCGGTTTATGAATTTAATGCTCATGCACTGAGTTCTGAAACGACACCTAGCAATATCGATGTTGAAGTGGAAGGTAAAATTACCTGGTTTCACGTTCATGCAGGAATGAAGTACTACTTTACTGGAGATTATGAAGATGACTTTAACCTTTATGGATTTGCTGGAATAGGATTTATTTCCGGAACTGTAAAATCTGAAGTACTCACCGAGTATGACGAGGATGCCTACGAATTGAGGCTTGAGGATGAAGAAAAGGTCAGTAGTTTAACGCTAAATCTGGGAATAGGTGCTGAGTTCGACATTAACTTCGGATACCTGTTTGCTGATTTCAAGTTTATGTTGCCTCCGAACAATGTAAATGGTCAGGTTGTAGCTGTGAACATTGATCCGGGTCTGCAACTAAATGCTGGAATTAGAATTCCATTCGATTAAATAACATTTGGAAAAGAGGATTACTTGAAGGCTGCTCACTAGAGCGGCCTTTTTTTGCTTTTCGCAACAGATTCATTGCTCGACTAGATTATTGGAATTTACAACACCTGCTCCTCAAAGAGCCTTTCGAGTGTTTTGTCGAGGTCTGAGCTAAAACCGTTGTGCGGTCTGGAGGTCTGGATTGAAGAACTCCGCACAGCCGTGAGCCAGCGGAATCGATCGGCCAGGTCCCAGTCGGCAAAGCGGCCGGCATCCTTGTCTCCACAGCAAATTTTGTCGAACGATTGAAGGTTCTTTTCCACTTCTTCAATTTCCAGTTCGCAATCGAAGGCCTTAAGTCGCTCCGGATCTACTTTGTAGAGCACTCTGATATACTTTGCCTGCTTACTGAAGAGAATCACACCCACGTTGAGAAACTCTTCGCGCTCGACTTTCGGCACCAGTCGAATCACTGCGTATTCATACAAGTATTTCCCGGGCATCTCGTGCTTGTTTTACAAAGGTTTCAGAATGCGATTTTCTGCGAAGCAAAAACTGGAGGTACACCTCGCGAATTTCTTCCGGATCCAAATCCACGTCTTCCCACTGCAACCAGTCCACGGGAATCAAAGCCACTATTTCTTTGAGTTTTTCGTCTGTGAGCACAGATTTACAAAACTCATCCGCCTTTTCAATCTCAGATGCCTGCGGCAAGAGTACGTGCTCTTTGATGTAGGCAAAAGGGCTCACCGCATGCTTTTCCCAGTTGTCCCAAGAGTGGTGAAAGAAGAAAGTCGCTCCGTGATCGATCAGCCAAAGCTCCTTGTGCCACATCAGCATGTTGGTGTTTCTGATGGTCCGGTCGATGTTGGTAGTAAAGGCATCGAGCCAAACTATTTTTGACGCCAGCCCTGGTTCAATCAAATTCACCACCGGGTCGTAAGTAATGGCTCCGGAAAGAAAGTGCAATGCGAGATTCAATCCCTGACTGCCTTTGAGTAAATCCTGGATTTCTTCATCTCCTTCGCTGCGGCCAAAAGCTTCATCGAGGTTGGCGAAAACCAACTCAGGAACTTTTAAACCGAGTGCTCGCGCGATTTCTCCACCGAGCAATTCGGCTATCAACGCTTTCACTCCGTGGCCCGCTCCGCGAAATTTGAGTACGTACTTGAAGTCGTCATCAGCCTCTGCCAAAGCAGGCAGGGAGCCACCTTCACGCAAAGGCGTGATGTAGCGCGTAACATTGACCGTACGAAGCGAAATCGACTTACTCATTTCCATTTTTGGATTGATCGCAAAAATAGACTTAACTTAATAGAAGTTTGAAAGCGCACGATGAAAAACGCTTTTCGAACATCTACGACCAAAATTAAAAACCATGAACGACTACCTTACCAGTGTGCAACTCCAATTTAAGCACTACAAGAAAATCGCAGAAAAGTCATTCGATCAAATTCCCGAAGAAATGCTCTTTTGGCAAGCCAGTGAAGAGAGCAATAGTATAGCCACGATCGTGAAGCACTTGTCGGGAAACATGCTTTCACGGTGGACCGACTTTCTCGAATCGGATGGTGAAAAAAGCTGGCGTAACAGAGATTCTGAATTTGAAAACGACATTGAATCGAAAGAAGAGTTGCTCGAGATTTGGGAAAAAGGTTGGGACTGTCTTCTTGAAACGCTCGATTCACTGGCGCATAAAGATCTAGCGAAAAAAGTGCTTATCCGCAACGAACCACACACAGTGACTGAAGCCATCAACAGGCAGCTGGCGCATTACAGCTATCACATTGGGCAAATAGTATTTATCGGAAAAATGGTAGCCGGAGAAGACTGGCATGCATTGACGATTCCTAAGGGGAAGTCGGAGCAGTATAACAAGAAGAAATTTAACGAGAGAAGGACAAGAAGACGGTTGTCGGAAGAGTAAGTTAGCTTCTAAATTCACTTGGTGCTTTACCGGTCAGCTTCTTAAACATGCGGCTGAAGTAGTTTGGGTCGTTAAATCCAGAAGCGAAAGCCACTTCCTTTACACTCAGTTCAGGGTTGTGTAGTAGCTGTTTGGCGTAGTTCACGCGTTCTTCCAAAATAAGCTGAACCGGAGTGACTCCGTACTCTTCAGTGAAAGCTCTGTAAAAACTCGACTTGCTCATGCAAGCCACCCGGCAAAGGTCTTCGATGCGAATATCCGAACTCAACTGGCTCGAGATGTAGTTCAACACTGCGTGAAAAGGCGACCTATTCGAAAGCAGCTTGTGCTCTTTCCGGACCACATTCAGGTTTTGCAGACGGAGCATATTCAAAACCAGCTCGCGCAAAATCACATCAATTTGATATTCTTTAAAAGGGTCGTCACTGGTGAAAACACTCAGCAGTCGGGTGCTGATTTGCGCGATGGCATTGTTGTTTTTTAAGATCAGTTCTTTTGGGTCAATCTTCCATTCTGATCTATGTTCAGACTCATTTTTCCATGAAGCATTAATGTTGTCGAGTTGTTTCACGAGATAGTCGTTGTCAATCACCAGGGCAGTGCACTGCGTAGGAGTTTCAATTTCCGCTTCGGGAAAGTCGATCCTCATCAGCGTGTCCGCTGGAGCGAGAACCGTTTCTCCGGGTTTGTATTCAAAGTCGTCAAACCCCTCGAGGTGCATGATTTTTTTGCCACGAAGCATCGAGGTGATGGTGAAACCGCCAAACTGCAACTTAAAGTCGTTGGCCTTTTGGCGCGTTTCGAAAACATTCAGCTCACAAAAATCAAGATTGAACTTGTTGCGGTGCTCCACGAGCGACTGCATCTTGTCAAGATCCGAAAGTTGATATGGCTGGATGAAATTCAATTAAGTAAGCATGGATTTAAAAGTAAGGTTAGCCAAGATAGTGATTTATCTCTTCGAAACCAGTTGCTAAAAAGACCTTGGGAAAATAATGCTAGTGATTGAAAATAAACTCCATAAACAATGGGAAAATAATGCGGAGACTTGGGAGAATAAATCAAACGAATTATGGAACAACTAGCAGAAACATTCCCATTTGTGGAAGAGAAAGTGAGCTTCAAGTCTCACTACGACAACTTTATTGGCGGAGAATGGAAAGAGCCAACTCAAGGCCAATACTTCGATAATATTTCGCCCCTCAACGGGCAGGCTTTTACTAAAGCAGCACGATCTACCAAGGAGGACGTAGAACTGGCGCTGGATGCAGCACACAAGGCATTCCCTTCATGGAGCAAAACTTCGGCCGCCACGCGATCAAATTTGCTTTTGAAAATTGCACAGATCATCGAAGACAATCTGGATTATTTGGCAACAGTGGAAACCATCGACAATGGAAAAGCAATTCGCGAAACCAAGGCAGCAGATTTACCACTTTGCGTTGATCACTTCCGCTACTTTGCCGGAGCAATTCGTGCCGATGAAAGTACCATTTCTGAGCACGATGAAAATACGGTGAGCATCAATCTTCAAGAACCTATCGGTGTGGTGGGGCAAATCATTCCGTGGAACTTCCCGCTGTTGATGGCGACCTGGAAAATTGCACCTGCCCTGGCTGCCGGCAACTGCACGGTAGTGAAACCTGCCGAACAAACTCCAACGAGCCTCATGGTTTTGATGGAGCTGATTCAGGATGTGCTACCTCCGGGAGTGCTCAACATTGTGACCGGATTTGGACCTGAAACCGGGAAACCACTGGCGCAGTCTCCTAGAGTCGCCAAAGTGGCATTCACGGGTGAAACCACAACAGGTAGACTCATCATGCAGTACGCTTCGGAAAATTTGGTTCCGGTGACTATGGAGCTCGGTGGGAAATCACCAAACATTTTCTTTAAGTCTGTGGCCGATGCTGACGATGGCTATTTCGACAAAGCTGTGGAAGGCGCTGTGATGTTCGCACTCAACCAGGGTGAGGTGTGTACCTGTCCATCGAGGATTTTGGTTCACGAAGACATCTACGACAAGTTTATGAGTAAAGTGGTGGAAAGAACCAAAGCCATCAAAATGGGAAATCCGCTCGACCCAAACACAATGATGGGAGCGCAGGCTTCTAGCGACCAGTTCGAGAAAATCATGAACTATCTGCAAATCGGTAAAGACGAAGGTGCAGAAGTGCTTTGCGGTGGAGGCAAGCAAGAGCTCAACAACGGACTCGAAAACGGGTACTACATCCAACCCACCATCTTCAAAGGACACAACAAAATGCGTGTTTTCCAGGAAGAGATTTTTGGTCCGGTAACTTCAGTGACCACTTTCAAGACCACTGAGGAAGCCATTGAGATCGCAAACGACACGCTCTATGGACTCGGTGCCGGAGTTTGGACGCGCGATGCACACGAAATTTATCAGGTGCCGAGAGCGATAAAAGCCGGTAGAGTGTGGGTGAACAACTATCACGCATATCCAGCTCACGCGCCATTTGGCGGATACAAAAAATCTGGTTTCGGTAGAGAAAACCACAAGATGATGCTCAATCACTACCGCCAAACGAAGAACATGCTCATTTCATACACGAAAGAGAAATTGGGCTTTTTCTAGTTAATTGTGATTAAAAAGGGAGAAGCGATCTTGTGAACAGGGTCGCTTCTTTTTTGCTTAATTCTAAAATCGATAACAAATGACACCAAGAGTAGTAGCAACAGAAGCGACAAAAGAATTGCTGGATGAGCTTAAGTCAGAGAACGGACCGCTGATGTTTCACCAAAGTGGCGGCTGTTGCGATGGTTCCCAGCCGATGTGTTTTGCCGAAAATGAGTTTAAAGTCGGCTCCAGCGATGTGTGTCTGGGCCAGGTTTATGGAGTTCCGTTTTGGATGAGCGAAGATCAGTTTGAATACTGCAAACACACACAGCTGACTGTAGATGTGACCAATGGCCGCGGCTCAAGCTTTTCCCTGGAAATCCCAAAGGGAAAGCGATTCATCATAAAATCGAGAATGTACACGCCAGAGGAAGAGAATGATCTGGTGGAGCTCACCAGGGTTGAGGACTAGCCAAAATTTGACATCGATCTTATCTGACGAGGTCTTTGATTGCTCATGAATTTATCCGTAGATTTTCGCCTGATTTTAAACTCTGTCAGCCATCGAAGATATTATCACCATCCATTTGTGGGGCGTTCGACTTGACGAACCCATTGTCACGATCACAGATCTTTTTGTAGCAGCTGCCTGCTTCGTGTTTTTTTATCGACTACACAAAATGGGAAGTAGTGAAAAGGTCATCTACTACGCTAAATATTTTTTCCTGTTGATGGGAATCGCCACTACATGGGGCGGTATCATCGGCCATATGTTTCTCTATGTTTTCGAAGATGGCAAGGCGTGGAAAGTTCCCGGCTGGGTGATATCTATGCTTTCAATCATGCTAATGGAGCGAGTGGCCATAGAGCACAACCGCGTGTTGCTGAGCAAAAAGATCATCAACGTTTTGCGTGTGGTGAACGTCATCGAGTTCCTCATCTTTCTCTTTCTTGCTATGTACTATCTCAACTTCTCATTCGTAGAAGCTCACTCCGCCTATGGACTGATGGTTGTAGTGATGACGCTCGAGGCCATCCTTTACTACAAGAAGAAAAACGAAGCCAGCAAGTTGATGCTCTGGGGAGTGGGGCTGGCAGCCATAGCCGCTGTAATTTTCACCTTCGATCTTTCACCACACCCGTGGTTCAACCACATGGCACTGAGTCACATGTTTATGCTTGCAGCTACGTGGTTTTTCTTCCGCGGAGTTACAAAAATTGACATGAGCGATGCACGAGCCGCCAAAGAGAATTAAGAGTGCATGATCAAAACTGGGATGTGTTTGTCACTGGAGATGAGTTGTTCGGTAACTCCTCCGATAAGTAGCTCTTCGCTGTGGTGACGACCTTTTTTACCTACAATGATTAGGTCTGCATTTTCTTTCATAGCGTACCGGTAAATTACCTTGCTCGTGTGCTGGTCGGTTTCGTGAGCGATGTTCAGCGGTGCAGAAATATTCAGTCGGTTAGCTTCCTTCTCGTATTTCTTTATGGCACTCTTTTCCATTTCTTTCTTGATGCTGTCGTCTTCTTTTAAAAGAGGAAAGTAATGTGGGCTCAGGCGGATAATGTGGATCGGAAGTAGGTGTGAGTCAGAGCTTTTCCCGAGAATGCTTCCGATTTCTAGCACAGCTCTGGTATACTTCGAAAAGTCGATGGGCAAAACAATTTTTCTGATGTCAGATCTGGCTGATTCGGGAATAATCATGATTGAAGTAGTCGTCAATCGAACCAACTGGCTCGCAAAAATCCCAGAACCATGATAAGATGACTTCTTACCAACTACCAGTGCATCGAAATTTTGGCTGTCCACCCATTCACTGAGGTCGTCAACGTTTCCCCCTTGGTGCACATGAATGTTTACCTGATCGTGTTTTCTTTGGAAAATCCTGTCACAGGTTTCCCGCAGTTCTTCTTCAATAATTTTTTCGATGCTCTTATCCGAGTCTGGAATCAGCGCTTTTATTTCTTCAGTAAGCTCATCTACTTCAACAAAGTGTACCAACGTCAGCGACTGAAAATCCTGTTTTGTGTCGAGCTTTTCAAGATACGATAGCATGATCTCGTCCATTTCGGAAAGGTCGCACAGCAGAGCGATGTGTTCTAGCTTTTTCATGATTTGCGATTTTTTTCGATGTTTTTAGTTATGACTTGAGCCAGTCGCTTTTCGTAGCCTTCGCGGTCTTTTTCTTTGTCCAGCTCTTTCTCGCGGGCATATTCTTTCCTAAGTCCCTGTACGAGACTGAAACACATTATTATTAGGACAGCTAAAAAAGGCAATCCAGTGATGATTGCCGCAGTTTGTAGGGCTGTAAGTCCACCTCCCCACAAAAGCACTGCAGCGACTAAACCTTCAGACAGTGCCCAGAATACTCGCTGACCGACAGGAGCATCGAGTTTGCCACCAGCTGTAATGCTGTCGATGACTAGTGAACCTGAGTCGGAGGAGGTTACAAAAAAGCTCATTACGAGCAGCACAGCTACCACAATACCGACAATGCTCACCGGGAACTCTTCGAGAAAGACAAAAAGGGCCTTGGCATTGTCCTCGTTTATGGTATTGGCGAGAACGTTGTCACCAGCCTGCAAATCGAGCCAGATGGCCGATCCGCCAAAAGTGGTTAGCCACAAAAAGGTGAGGAGGGTGGGCACAAGCAAAACTCCAAAAACAAACTGGCGAATGGTTCTTCCGCGCGATACACGAGCAATGAACATCCCTACAAAAGGCGACCACGAGACCCACCAGGCCCAGTAGAAAACCGTCCAGCTTCCCTGCCAGTTGGTGCCTTCGTATGCTTCTGTCCACGTGGCCACTGCGAGCACATCGTTCATGTAATTTCCGATGTTCTGAACCAGCGATTTGAAGATGAAAAGACTCGGGCCAGCAATTATCACAAAGAGCAAAAGAATCCCGGCTATTCGCACATTCCATTCACTGAGAAACTTGACTCCTTTGTCGATTCCGGAGACTACCGAGATGGTAGCGATGAGGGTAATTCCTCCGATAAGGCCGACCTGGAGCCATTCGTTGTTGGCTATTCCTGTGAGGTAAGAAATCCCTCCACCGATTTGCTGTACGCCAATTCCCAGGGAGGTAGCCAATCCAAAAAGGGTGGCGAGCACAGCCAGCACATCGATCATGTCTCCAATCCAGCCGTAGATTCTATCACCTAAAATTGGATAAAAAACCGATCGAATGGTCAGTGGCTTTTTTCTGTTGTAGGCAAAGAAGGCCAGTGCCAGAGCCACTAGTGCGTAGATTGCCCAGGCGTGAAATCCCCAGTGTAAGAAAGTGAGGTTCATTGCGCTTTCGGCTGCTTCTACAGTATAGCTTTCTCCCTTGGGTGCATTTGAATAATGCTGAATGGGCTCTGCAACTCCCCAAAAGAGCAGTCCGATTCCCATACCGGCACTGAACAACATCGAGAACCAGGCGAGTGTGGAGAACTCCGGTTTGGCGTCTTTTCCGCCCAGCCGGATATTTCCAAATTTGCTAAAGCCTATGTAAAAGCAGAAAATGATGAAGATGTTAATGGCGACAATGAATATCCAGCCTGCATTTTCACTGATAGCACTTTGCGTATTTTCGAAAATCTTTTCCATCGGTTCGCCCACGATCAGCGTCACCGCAATAAAAATCACGATGAGAATGACGGCTGGCCAAAAAACTGGTTTGTGAATGTCGAAGTACTTCTTGCTCATATTCCTCGATGTTTTTTAAAAGTAGTATCCAAAATTGATGTTCGCTCTCAGGTTCCAGCCAGGCGATTGATCGGGTGGGTTGAGGTAATCAACCTCCTCTGATGGGTTCTCTCCGCGCCCTATTCCCAGTGCGCTTCCTCCAAAACTGTCTGAAATCCACGAGTGGTTGTAGCCAAAAGCCAAATCGAAGTAGGTGTAGAGGTTTCCGGCTGTCACCAGAGCTCCGAGCACGTTGTGTTGAGTTGGTACAAAATATCTGGTTTCGCCATCAATCGTGTAGCGATTAAACTTGTGCATGAAAGTGTAATCGTTGTACAGCTGGATGTTCGAAATCGGTCCCCAGTCTACAGGGAAATCTCTGGCAAGTCCGATCACGTACATGGCCGCTTCAGATGCCACATCGTAAGTCCCGAAGCCATAGGCACCCATTTGGACTGCATTCAATTCATTGTTCTCATCGTCTCGCACTTCGAAGTAGTTGTAGTAAATTCCTTCGGCTTTGAGGTTCCACTTCCCAGGGCTCCACTCGTAGTGCAGAGCTCCTGCTACCTGTCCTCCGGAGTGTTGCGTTTGCTGATTGTAAATCTCCATTCCCTGGAGGGAAAGTCCCAGCTCGGAGTTTTCCCAGTGCTTGACGACTCGAATGTTTCCCTGATTTCGCTCGATGTTGCTGTTGCCTTCAATGGGTACTACATCGTAGCTGTAGCGCGCTGTCGAAAATGCCCCGAAAGAAGCTTCGTTTGTTCCTCGCGGTTCGGCCATCACGAAGTACGCAGCATCGATGGTCCAGTCATCAGTCTGGTACCGATAGTGCAACCCCATTTGATGGTCGTCTTCCAGCCCCGCATAGTAAGGCAGCTGAAACCACCAGCTGTGAGAAACATAAGTAAGGTTCCCGAAAGGCACTTGCGTGATCCCAAGTTTTAGGTTCGATTTTTCAGTAAATCGATAGCCGAGCCATCCGTACTTAATGAAGTTGGTGTTGAAAGTCGGGTAGAAGCGATACTCGAAAGAGAACTGAATTCCATTAGAATAGCCGTCAAAATTCACGCGCCAGGTATCCCAGGTAAATTCATTTCTCAAAAAAGTTCCAAGAGGAAAAGTCTCGCCTTCGTAGTGTGTCCAAATGGCGTTGAGGCGAAAAGCACCTCCGACCTTGAGCCAGGTAGTGTCGGGATTTAGCTCTTTTGCCGCATCGTTTTCGCCTTCGATTTCTGCTTTCGAAGTTCCCAGATCTTTATCCAGTAAAATTTCAACCTTAGTCTTTTCAGACTCTTCATCATGAATGGTATCTGTTTGCAAGTATGAAAACCCGAGAAAGGGATTAAGAACAAAAATGAATAAGTAAATTGGTCGAAGCATACTGTGGGGATACAATTTTAATTGGGCCGCTGTTCAAAACCCATTAGACTTTTCGGTCATCAGGAATGTTCATCGATTTCCACTCAACCTACAATGAATCCATTAAAATAAAAAACCTTGATCCCAACTCATAAATTTAGAAGCTTGTACTTTCGAAATAGAAAACTAACCGATCTCAGATTCATGAAAAATTATACTCTTCTAATCATTTTCGCTCTGACTGCTCTCGTTTCTTTCGGTCAGAAGAACGATTCAGAATCCGTTGAAGACATCTCTTACAGTGGACTCTCTTTTAGAAACATTGGCCCAGCTCTTACATCGGGCAGGGTGGCCGACATAGCAGTTAATCCTCAGAATCACGCTGAGTACTACCTCGCCATAGCTTCCGGTGGGGTTTGGAAAACAACTAATTCCGCTACCACCTTCGAGCCGATATTCGATGCAGAAGGTTCGTACTCCATTGGCTGTGTCACGCTCGACCCAAACAACTCGAACGTGGTGTGGGTGGGAACAGGTGAAAACAACAATCAGCGCAGTGTAGCCTACGGAGACGGAATCTATAAAAGCACCGATGGCGGAAAATCCTGGAAAAACATGGGCTTGAAAAACTCTGAGCACATCGGGAACATCGTGGTTCACCCGCAAAACTCCGATGTAGTTTACGCTTCGGCCTATGGGCCACTTTGGAATAAAGGAGGAGACCGGGGGCTTTATAAATCAACCGATGGAGGCGAAACGTGGGAGAAGATCCTGGAAGTAGATGAGCACACCGGAATCAATGAGGTGCATCTGCACCCGGACAATCCTGATGTGATGTTTGCTGCAGCTCACCAGCGCAGACGCCACGTATTTACTTACGTTGGTGGTGGCCCGGGATCTGCGATTTACAAATCAACCGATGGAGGAAAAAACTGGCGCGAGCTGAAATCTGGTTTGCCTTCTTCAAACATGGGCCGCATCGGGATGGATATTTCACCTGCCGATACCGATTACATCTACGCGATAGTAGAAGCGGAGGAAGCTGACGAATCAGGATTTTACAGATCGACTGACCAGGGAGAAAGCTGGAGCAAGATGAGTAGCTACCGAACTAGCGGAAACTACTACCAGGAGCTGGTTTGCGATCTTTACGACAAGGACAAGGTTTTTGCCATGGACACCTGGCTGCACCACACCGAAAATGGAGGGAAAGATTTTGTACAGACCGGAGAAAAGAGCAAGCACGTGGATAACCATTGCATGTGGATCGATCCAAATGACACCAACCATTGGATCCTCGGCTGCGATGGTGGAGTTTATGAAACCTGGGATCACGCTAATACCTGGAACTACAAATCAAACTTGCCGGTGACGCAATTCTACAAAGTTGCGGTTGACAACGAAGAACCATTTTACTACGTGTACGGTGGAACGCAAGACAACAACACCATTGGCGGACCTTCGCGCACAGTCAACAACCACGGAATTATGAATTCAGACTGGTTTATCACAAATGGTGGAGATGGTTTTGAAGCTGCCATCGATCCGGTAGATCCAAATACTGTTTACGCCCAGTCCCAGTACGGATGGCTTGTGCGCTACGACAAGCAAAGTGGCGAAACTATCGGCATCAAACCAGTGGCTCGCGAGGGTGAAGAAGCACTCCGCTGGAACTGGGATGCGCCACTGATCATCAGTCCACACGATCACAAAAGGTTGTACTTCGCAGCCAATAAACTCTTCAGAAGTGACGACAGAGGAAATTCATGGAAAACAATTAGTCCAGATCTAACAAGAGAACTCGACAGAAATGACCTAAAGGTGATGGGGCGCGTGCAGAGCGTTGATGCGGTAATGAAGAATAAGTCAACTTCCATTTACGGAAACATCGTGGCGCTCGATGAATCTCCTCTACAGGAAGATCTGATTTACGTGGGAACCGATGACGGACTGGTTCAGGTTTCCGAAGATGCTGGCGAAAACTGGAGGGAAGTATCGAGTTTTCCAGGAGTGCCAGAGCGAACTTACGTGAATGCACTTGTGGCTTCAAAGCACGATGCTTCAACGGTTTTTGCAGTTTTCAATAACCACAAAAATGGTGACTTCAAACCGTACATTTTGAAGAGTACGGACAAAGGAAAGTCGTGGAAATCTATCAGCGGTAACTTGCCTGAGCGTGGTTCCGTTTACGACATCGCTCAGGACCACGAGAATAAAAACCTGCTTTTTGCGGGAACCGAGTTTGGTGCGTTCTTCAGCATGGATGGAGGAGGAAATTGGAAGCAGTTTAAAGCTGGTTTGCCAACCATCGCCATCCGCGACATCGAAATTCAGGAGCGAGAAAATGATCTTGTTTTGGCTTCCTTTGGCAGAGGCTTCTTCATTCTCGATGATTACACACCACTTAGAAAGATGAACGATGAAATTGCTGAAAAAGACGCTCACATTTTCCCCATCAAAGAAGCTCTGATGTACGTGGAGGCAAATCCTCTCGGGCTTCGCGGAAAGGGTTCTCAGGGTGAAAATCACTTTACAGCTCCAAATCCGCCAGTAGGCGCTGTTTTCACTTACTACCTCAATGAGGAAATGAAAACGCTGGAACAGGAACGCAAAGCCAACGAAGCGAAGTTGATCGACAAAAAACTGGATGTAGCTTATCCCAATGAAGAGGAGCTACGTGCTGAAGACAACGAGCAGGAGCCTTATTTGCTTTTCACGGTTTACAACGAATCCGGAGAGGAAATTCGCAAGATTCGCCAGAAACCATCTCCAGGTATAAATCGTGTAGTTTGGGATTTTCGTCACACTCCGAGAACTGCGCTGAGACTCAAGGAGCGAGAAGCTGGTCGCTATGGCCAGCCGGATATGGGGCCACTTGCACTACCTGGAAATTATTTTGTTTCGCTTCACAAAGTGGAAAAAGGTGAGCCGGAGCTTTTGGTGGATAAAACTCCATTCGAATGCAAATGGCTAAACAATGTCACTTTGCCTGCTGAAGACAACGCTGAACGACTTGCTTTTCAGGAGAAAGTAGAAAAGCTCAGAAGAGCTGTGGATGCCGCACAGAAAGTGAAGAACGATTTGGATGAACGCATTCAGTACATCCGCAAGGCGGTGGAAAGCTATCCGGGGATTGAGCTGCAGATGTTGGCTGAAGTGGATTCGACCGATGCGCTTCTGCGCGATATTGAGATTCGACTCAATGGCGACAAGACTTTGGCGAAGCGGGAATTTGAAACTCCTGAAAGTATCTCTTCAAGAGTCGGGATTATTGTTTGGAGCATTTGGAGATCGCGCTCAGCACCAACACAAACCAGTCGCGAGCTTTACGAAGACGCTGGAAATGGCTTTGAGAAGTTGAAAACAGATCTCGAAACTGCTGTGGCCAGAATCGAAGCGCTTGAGCAAAAGCTAGAAGAAAAAGATGCACCATTCACTCCGGGCAGAGGAATTATTGAAAAGTGGAAGAAAGAATAGCACGGAAGAAAAAGAAATAATCGAAAAAGGGGAGACTGATGCTTCCCTTTTTTTATTCTCGAAAGAAGTGATAGTCTTTCAGAACTGGTATTCCGAAAAGCCCCAGATCCATTTCCATGGCAATGTGGTTTCCAGACTGCATGCTCCTGGTTTCAAAGAAGAAAAACCGAATTCCCGGAGCCTCGCTGTACGCATTGTTTTCGAGGTAGAGAAACGAGGTGCTGCGCCTTCCTTCGAATCGCTGAATGTATCTGTAGTACTCCATTTGCGGCCCAGTGCTAAAAGCAAAATTGAGGACGAAAAAAAGATTTACCAGAAAAACCGGCCCTGTAACTGAGAGCAACTCTACCACTTTACTCTTTTGTTTTGGAAGCACAAAGTGATGGAGAATAATAGCCAATATTATGGCGATTTCGAATGGAATTAAATAGGTCCACGGATCGATGGCTGTCACCATCCAGAGCCACATGGCGAGTATTACATTGATGCCGAGAAAAATGGTTTGAATGAAATACTTCGACTTGAAAATGTATTTGACTGTGGTGAAGAACCGTTTGAAAGTGTAGATCTCTCTGCGAGTGACGGCTTTCGCCCAGAGAGGAACCGTAGCCATAGCAAAAACTGCACTTAATATAAGGCCTTGAAGTCCGACAAACAAGGTGGCAAAAACGGGGATCACCAAAACCACGATCACCATGATGCTCACCTGCAGGTAGTCCCAAAAATCTTGCAGCTTGTCGGCAGATTTAAACTGATCTGTCTTGCTGAACTCCTCGAAGTTCATGTTGGCGTAGCGCTCGGCTTTAGCTCTGGATTTGGCTCTCGATTGCGCATCCCAGGCTTGTTTTGTTTTCTTGTGTTCTCTCTGATTTGTTCTAGCTTTTCTTTGCTTCGGTTTTCTCAGGTGCTCAAGGCGATCGTAGTTGTCCATCAAAAAGTCGTAGGCTTCATCCAGCTCAATAAATTGCTGTCGAGCTTCGGAAGAAGGATTCACATCCGGGTGCAATTTCTTGGCCTTAGCGCGAAAGGCTTTCTTAATGGTCGCTTTGTTGGCGGTGGATTTAACACCGAGGATACGAAAGTATTTGTCGAAGGAGTTCAATGAGAGAGCTTAAAGGTTTTGGTCAGCTCCCGAATATCGAAGAAAAATTTTAAAAAGAGTCGGAAATCTCTTCGCGGTCCTCTTTGATCTCTTCCACAATTTCCAAGACCCGCTCAGGAGAAAGATAGAAGGATTCTATTTTGTTGAGGTAAGATTTGGGCAGAGATGAGTTGTTGAGGATATATTCTTTTGTAGCAATGATTTCGTCTGCGCAGTCGTGCTCAATCGCAAATATGTCGGCTCTGCGTTCGGCTTTGATTTTGAATTCTTCGCTGAGCCAGTAGTTGGCACCAAACCAAATCATGTTGCCGCTTCCACGGTCGAGATAGTCCATCACGTGTCCCAGCTCGTGAGCAAACCAGCCAAGCAGAACATCACGGGGAATTTTCTCAATTGGAATATCCTCACCATTCACTTCCATTTCGCGAGTCATTTTGATAAGGTAGGTGCGTTTGCTGGGATCTTTAAAAACGGTAGAAACATCAGGCATGGCTTGCATAAAGTTGTTTCCAATTTCATCTTTAAACTCAAACCTGATGTGGACACTATCGAGTTGGGGATAGTAGGTGAGTGCTTCTTTTACAGGGGACGAAATACGTTCGGGTATTATTTTCTTTCCTTCGAAATTATCGTTTGAAAAATCGAAGTAGAAGAATCCAATGACTAAAATAACCAGAATGGAAATGAGAAACTTTTTCATCTTGTATAGTAATGACAAGAAAGCTGGAAAATTGTTGCTCTACAATTTAGATCTTGTCTAAGACGGAATTGTTAACCTAAAGCGGGTGCCCATGTCTACTTTGCTATCTATCTCAATTTGTCCTCCCAGCACTTCAGTTTGAATCTTTGTGAGATGAAGCCCGATTCCTGTTCCTTTCACATGGTCGTGGAAACGCTTGTAAAGTTTGAAGACCTCTTCACCATATTTTTCAATGTCAATTCCAAGACCGTTGTCAGAGACTTCAATTATCACAAACTGGCCTTTTCGCTCGGCTGATACTTCTATTACGCATTTTTTATCGGGATGGCGATATTTTATAGCGTTTGAAATCAGGTTGAACATGATGCTTTGGACATAACTCTTGATGGTTTTCATCTTGTCGGCATCAGGGCAGATGTCCATTCGAATGATCGATCCTGAATCAGCTATCTGATTTTCGAGGTTGTTTTTTATTTCCTCCAAAACTTCGATGAGACTAAAGGTGGCTACCTTTTTGTTGATCGGAGTTCTGGCAGAGAGCACTTGAGAAAGGTCGCGAATAATGTTGTCAAGCGATTCTGCCGACTCCTTCATTTTTTCTGCTATCAAATCTTTCTTTTCTCTGGGCAGGTCCATACCAATGAGCTTGCTCAAACCGAGCATGTTTGCAACAGGAGATCGCAAGTTGTGAGAAACGATGTAGTTGAATTGCATCAACTCGTTGATTCGGTCGTTGAGATCTTTGATCAGTTTTTCCTTTTCGTGCTCGGCTTCTTTGATGGCGGTGATGTTGATACCATTCCCAACGATGTACTGAAACTCACCATTTTCGAATAGAGGAATATATTTTCTGAGAATATAAATCTTCTCGCCATTCTTGTCCGTGTGTTCATCTACCCACTCAGTAACAGTTTTACTTGTTATTGCCTTTTGGTACATCTCCTGTCTGACATGGGCCAGGTCATTATTCATGTTTTTTTCCTTGCAGTAGTCAAAATCATCTTTTCCAATGAGCCAGTTTCTCAATTCATCGTTCTTTACTGCTTGTTTGTTGATGAAGCTGAACTTTCCCTTGTCACTAATTACAGCTATCTGCCCGGGTGCGTTGTGAAGAATAGACTCGAAGAATTTCTTTTGTTCGTGCACTTTCTCTTCGGATCGTTGCTTTGCCAGTGCGAAGCTCACATGGTTGATGAACCGTGAAATGGATTCTTTTTCGAAAGCAGAAATAACCTTTGGCGCTGTGAAAGTCGCTACTCCTAAGAGCTCATCTTCCACAACCATAGGCAGCAATCCCATGGTTTTGATTTTAAGTGATCTTCTGATTTTCGGAGCATCAATAGTTTTATCGGTGTCTTTTTTATAGTGACTGTGAATGATCTGTTCTATCTCCGAGGGGTCGCTGGTGATCAGATGGGTTCTTTTGCCTATTAATTCATTGAGCAAGTGGTTGTGGTCAACTGGAAAGGAATCAACTTCCATGTCGTAACCTGTGGCTTTTTGGAAAGTCGTTCTGAGGTGCTTTGCGATATTTTCCGAATTCAGTTTTAGCGTAGTTTCTTCAGTATCGAAAATGTAAAATCTGCTCGACATTACACCCGTGATTTTCCTCAGGGAATCGAGAAGTAAATCAGAAATATGTTTTACGGACTTACCTCGTAGAGCGGCACTGTTTATCTGGTCAATCAGCTTGATCTCTCTGAATGCATACTTTACATCCATCTCCTGGGTTTTGCGAGAGGTGATGTCTCTGGCACACCCCAGGATTGCGATGACTTTTCCACTGTGATCTATTTTTGGAATCAGCTGATCTTCGAGCCACATGTAGCTGTCAGAGTTGTTGATCTTCAGTCGATAGTCGAATCGCGACCTTTCCCCTTCTAAAGCTTTTGTAAGGTGCGATTTGTAGTTCTTACGGTCGTCTGGGTGAATGATTTTTTTACGAAGTGCGATATCGTTGATGTACGCATCTTCCGGATAGCCGAGCAACTCTGAAATCTGCTTGGAGATGAAGTTGAATTCAATCGTGGGCTTTGGGTTATAATCAACCTTGAGAGCGTAAATAATCTCATCTATTTGCTCGTAGATTTCATGCAAGAGAGCTGTTTTTTGCTCCTTTCTTTCGCTTTCCCTTGCGAGTTCCCTGCCTAGAGTGTTGAGACTTGCCACAATGGATTTGACTGACTCGTCCTCAGGCTGGTAAGAAATTCGAGCATCAAAATTGCCACGGCCATACTCGTGCAAAAGCTCATGAAGTATGTTCAACTGATCGTTATTTAATTTGCCGATGCTCATTTTGTGAAGGGCGGCTTAACAAACATCAAAAACCCAACCTGGCAAGAGAACTCATCCGAGGATTTAAAGCAAAAATTTGCCTGGTAAAGATTTACTGGGACCTGAGAGGTTTGATTAAACGGGTGAAAATAGTTTTTAGCGTTAATAAAAGGTACTCCGAAAGAAGTACGTAAATCTCGTTACTAAGTTTAGAAAATGAATCTAACAAATTTTGGTGGACAAATAACCTGGACAACCAGGCATTTCAGCTACTGGATTCAGCGTCTGTACTTTGGGTCTATACAAACGAACTGGTAGGAGTCAGCTTCATCTTGATATTGCCACATTCCCAGGACTTTTTTTGGAATAGCCGAGCGCTTTACCTCTTTTGCATGGTAAGTATGCTCACCCAACTTGTCGCCATCAGCAAACCTGAGCACAATGACGAACGAATTGTCCGACTGGGGAATAATGCGATAGGAGCTCACATCCAGTGCTATGGGGATTGCCATTAAAACGCGATTTTGTTTGAGGCAATTTAAGCAGTGAAATCTGGATATGCGAATCCGAATCTCGTTTTTGCTAAAGGAATTTTGCACACGAAAGTCTTAAACTAGTTCAAGGTGTTGATAACCAAAAGGCAGCTAACTTTCGAGAAAATTTGAATGATGAAAAAGTCTTTAGTTTTTGCTGTTGCCTTGGCGTTGATGGGGTTAACATTTGCATTTCAGTCTTTAAACCAACGCTCTATTCTCAAACTTCATAGCACGGTTAGGAGCGACATTGGCGATCTCGTAACCTATAGGGCAATGCCCACCAGAAGCGTTTCCATTGATCAGTTGGATCCATTTCTTTTTCTCAACCATCACGGTCCTCAGGTTTACGAACCCGGAAATTCGGGATTGCCATTTGAACCACATCCGCACAAAGGCTTTGAGACAGTGACCTTCATTCTCGAAGGCAGTTTGGTCCACAGCGACAACAGCGGACACACAAGCGAAATTACTGCTGGAGGTGTGCAATGGATGACTGCAGGAAAAGGAATAGTTCACTCTGAAATGTCGTCCGAAGAATTTAAGAAGAATGGAGGGCCAATTGAAATACTGCAACTTTGGGTGAATCTGCCGAAGGAGAAAAAGAATCTTGAGCCGGCATATACTGGCTTGCAGAGCCAGGCTATTCCGAAATTTCAAAGTAGTGGAGGCGCAACAGTTCATCTTATCTCGGGTGATCTGGAAGGTGAAAATGGGCCAATCAAATCCAATACTGATGTAACGATGAGTTGGGTGGAATTTAATGCAGGTGAAAGCTTTGAAGTGTCCGTTGATCCTTCGAGAGAGGTGTTTTTCTACACAGTAAGTGGAGATTTTACTGTGAATGGAAAGCAAGTAGTAGATAAGACACTGGTAGAATTTGGTAAAGATGGCAGCCAGATAAATGTTAAGGCCAGCAAAAAGGGAGTAATTCTATTTGGACATGCAGAGCCAACAGGTGATCCGGTGGTTTCCGAAGGTCCGTTTGTGATGAACACCAAAGAAGAAATCAGACAAGCTATTCGCGATTATCGGGCAGGTAAGTTTGGTGGACCGATTGAAGAACACTAGAAAAGACTTGAGAATCGAGGTTTGAGTTTGTAAACGATACAAAAAAAAAGCCGCTCAATTTGAGCGGCCTTTAATTCTTTCGGGAGAAATCGAATTACATCTTTTTCTCTACTTCTTTCTCTTCTTCGTGCATGTGCTCTTCACCTTCGTGATCGTGACCTTCGTGGTCGTGTCCTTCATGCATTTCTTCTTCTTTCGCTTCTTCCTCAGGCATGTCTTCGTGATCTTCGATAACTACACCCATCGCGTTGAAAGCAAGAGCGTACTCAGGCTCAGTGATGGCATCAATTTCTTCTTGCGGCTTGCCGGCATCTTCTGCGTAGTGCTTAAGCATGTCAACAGTTACAGTATCGCGGAAAGCTTTCCCGGTCATGTAAGCCATTTTACCATCTACTCCAGATTTAGGAACAAAGAATGAGTGGTCGTTCATGTAAACCATCATCTGCTCTTCTTCTCCCATATCGACTCTCATCCAGCAGCCCATTTTAGTGCAAGTCTCGTAGATTGGCGCTTTCACGACAGTCATCATTGAATCTTTTCCTTCCATCTCTTTTTCGAGATCGGCAACAGAAATAGCACCGTCAATTTCAAATTCTTCACCGTAGTGCGCCATTGGCGTTTCCATTGAAGTTTCTTCTTCTTTGTTCTCTTTGTCGGCTGTTGCATTGTCGTTGTTTTGACAAGCCACCAAAACAGCAGCACCGAATAGTAAGTAGAGTAATTTTTTCATCTCTAGATTAACTTTTTTGATTTTGGTTGGAGATGAAAGTGAAACTACGTTAGCTTCTCTCAACTCCGATTGATTTGAATTTGAGGCAAAAGTAGCAAATTCTAATATTGCAAGACTTACTTGATAACAAATTCAGTTCTGCGATTTTGAGCACGGCCTTCAGCGGTTTCATTGCTTTCTACAGGGTCCGATTCGCCATAGCCTTTGGCCGTGACTCTGCGTCCATCAATGCCTTGCTGTTCGAGGTAGCCTTTCACTTCAAAAGCCCGGTCCATAGAAAGGGCGAGATTGTCTTTGTCCGAACCTACATTGTCTGTGTGACCGCGAATTTCTACATCGATATTGGGGTTCTCTTTTAGATATTCGGCAAACTCATCAAGGATGACTTTTGAAACCCGATCGATTTCGGCAGAGTTTGTAGCATAAGTAATGTCGTTGATTCTAAATGGCTTTCCCTTTTTCTCCTCTTCGGTTTTCACACTCAGCTTCACCACCGATGGCTGTTCGTCTTTCTCCTTGTCTTTATTTATCACAACCCGCGAGTTGAATGCGAGACCTTTGTCTTTGACAGACATCAAAACATCTTCACCTTTTTCCACATTCACCACGGCTGCGTACTTTCCATCATCATTACTGACTTCAATTTCTTCCACCTTTTTACTCTGTGCATAAGTGAGTTCAACTGTAGCATCTTGCTTTGGAGAGCCGTCTTCATTTGTGATTTCTCCTTTGAGGATTACCACTCGCTCGGGTCTCAGTTCTTTTGGCAGTTGGAATGAGTAGATGTCAAATCCTCGCGAGCCGCTGATGTTGCGAGTGGCGAAGTAGGCAAGTTCACCGTCTGAACTCACTATCATTCCGTGCTCGTCTTCTGGTGTGTTGATCGGGTGACCAAGGTTTTCAGGCTCCGTCCAGCTTCCATCTTCTTTTTGTTTTGAAAAGAAAAGATCGTAACCACCGATTCCCCGATGTCCATTGCTCGCGAAGTACAGGGTTTTGCTGTCGGAGTGCATAAATGGAGCCTTGTCATCTCCAGAAGTGTTGATGGTCTCGCTCAAAGGTTTGGCTTTGCCCCAGGTGCCGTCCTCTTGTCTTTCGCTGTAGAAAATATCGGTACTAGGGTCACCATCCGGTTTGCGCTTGCACTCCTCGCGTACTGTTGCGAAATAGAGCGTATTTCCATCGGCAGAAAGTGAAGGTTGGGCTTCCCAGCTCATGTCTCCATTGATGTTGGACCCGAGATTTTGCAGCTCGTCCCATTTGTAGTGATAATCTCCTTTTTTGTCCTGGTAGCGCTCGTAACTCGTGACGTACAGGTCGATATTTTGGGGGTTGTCTT
Organism: Halocola ammonii; assembly: GCF_049334165.1. Taxonomy (NCBI): domain Bacteria; kingdom Pseudomonadati; phylum Bacteroidota; class Flavobacteriia; order Flavobacteriales; family Halocolacceae; genus Halocola; species Halocola ammonii. The sequence goes on along the minus strand of NZ_JBEGHD010000003.1, from coordinate 212,780 downwards.
TTACCGGATTTTTCTTGGCGACAAACATTTCTTTGTTGTCCACGGAGATGGTGGCTCCACCGTAGTTGTCACCGAGATTGAAAGGGCGGGGAAGTGGTTCGCCATCGCTAAAGTTGGTGTTGATATTTTCGCGTTCGCTCAAAGTAAACTCTTCGACTCTGCGGCTGTATAGATCCCCTTTTGCTTTTTTGTTTTGCACGCGGGTGAAAAAAATCAGTTCATTGTCAGGACTGAGCATTGGAAGGTAGTCATCACCTTGAGATGAAACTCCTTCAACGCGTTGCGGCTCAATGTCATATTCATTTTTGTAGAAATCGCGGTAGAACTTCACATTCGGAAGCGACTCCATGACCTCCTTGTATTTTCTGTCGTAGTCGCGGGCAAACTTCTCTTCTCCGTCTTCAGGAAATTTCAGAAAGTAGTCGAAATACTCCACTGCTTCGTCATAATTGCGCATGGCGTAGTTGATCGCCCCCAGGTAGTAGTAGGGTTCTGAATGGTAATTAGGGCATCGTTCTATCAGCTGTTCGTACGCGTTTTTGGCTTTGTCGAAAGATCTGTTTTTAATTTTAGCAATTAAAAATTCCAGTTCTCCGAGCATTAACCTGCATTCGAGACAGCCTTCATCTTCCTCGACAGCCTCAATCAAAAACTCTCTCCGTTCTTCGGATTGATACTTTCTTTTGTCGTTGGCTTTTTCGAGGAGCTTTTCCACCTTTCTGGAAGGTTCATAATCGCAGCCGTCCTGGGTTTGTGCCAGAACAGGCATTAGAAAAAGTGCGATAAACCAAATTGCTTTCATATCTCCTGTAACGCGAGTTATCTGCCACAAGTGTCTTGTGGCAGATGTGAGCGGGACGGCAAAGCCGGCCCGCAACACTTATCCTCTGGATTACTTATTCTTCGCCTCTTCGATGAGGTTATCGGCTCTTTGTTGAGCTTCGGCTATAATGTTGTCGGCTTGTTTCTGTGCCTCCGCTTCTAATTGATCTGCTTTTTTATCTGCTTCACTGCGGACCTTGTTGGCCGCGGCTTTGGCGGCAGCTTGCTGAAGGGGGTTTTTGGCCTCATCCTCAATTTGCTTGGCTTTTTTCTCCGCTTCTTCGCGAACTTTGTCGGCTGCCTTTTTAGCTTCGCTTACAACTTTGTCTGCCTTTTGTCGCGCTTCGGCCATAATCTGGTCGGCCTTTTCCTGAGCTTTCTCAAGCGCATCGTCCTTCACTTCCTCTATCTTCTCTTCCACCTTCTCTTTCACTTCTTCCTTCACCTGCTCTTTGATGTCCTGGCTGCTTCCGCCAAGCTCTCCAAAGTTGGTTTGAAGTTTTGGATCTGTAACAGTTCCCACAACCTTAATTCTCACAGGAATAGTTTTCCCGGCAGATAGATTCGTTCCGAACTTGTCGTTGATCTGCCCGAGAAGATTTGTTGCTTGTTGATTGACGGTACTTCCGAGTTTTTCGAATGGAATGTCCATCGCCACGTTGTAATTGATTTCCTGTTCAAAAGTGGTGTAGCCATCAACTGTAGCCGGAATGCCATCGAGCTTCACCTCAAATGGTTCAGTGGTCACGCGGCCGTTTTCAAATTTGTATCGGATGCTGATGTCTTCAATATTTTGCTTCGACAGTCTGTCAATTTTCAACTGCTCAGCCAGTTTGTTCAGTGGCTCAAATCCTTCGATGTAAACATCTTTAGTACTCAGCGTTCCTCCACCTTCAATCGTTTCGTTGATCGGAGTCATGGTGGTGTCTAGCGATGCCATAAATTTCATCTGCGTAGAAAACTTACCGGTGCAGTTTTTTGCAATCGGAGCGAGCTTCTCGACAGTATTGAATGTCGTAGCCGTTGACTTGATATCTAGATTGGTAATTCCAAAGTCGAAGTCGACTTCTGGTCTCTCCGGGTTTTGTGTGTCGTACGTTCCAGACATTTTCACCTGACCTCCAAGAACGTCCATTCCTAGATTGGTAAGCATCGCCTTTTTGTCTCTTACTGCGATCTTCCCTTTCACGTTGGCGATATTTACGTTGTCGTAAGTGAGTTTTTTCAGGTCCGCATTTAGCACAAAATCAATGTTCCCGGGAACTTCGATCACACTAAGCGCCACGCTGTCTTCAGCTGTTTCCGTTTCTGCTGGCGCTTCTTCACCGCTGTCTGCCATGAAGGGATTAAGATTCAGGTTGTTCGACTGCAAGTTAAACTGACCTTCTAGCAACGCAGAATCGCGAAGAGCGAACGCCAGGTAGTTGTTGATTTTTCCACTGGCGTTGATGTCGCTGTCTGCAATACGGCTTTTGAATTGAGAAAGCTCAATAAATTTCGGAGAGAAATTAAAGTAAGCGATATCCAGATTCACATCGTAAGGCATACTTGCTGAGGAGTACATAATTTCCTGCATGATGATCTGACCCTGAGCATCAAAATCTTCGTAGCGTTCCTGCTCGATTGTCGACATGCGACCGTGAACACTCAGGTCTGCATTGATTGTTCCCGCCAGTTGATCGGAAGCATCGAGAGGCACAACATCCTTCAGCGTGGACAAAACAATTTTTGCTTTCACTTCCGTGTCGATCTGCGGATCTGACATCGGAGTTCTCAATTTCAAAAATGCATCGATTGGATTTCCTCCGAGCTCCATGTGGAAAGTAGGCACATCCACTTTCATCTTGTCGAAGTCGTTTCCGTCTGGAGCGTCAATGTGGGCTTCAACCTGAATGTTGTCGGCTGATTTTGGCAAATCAGGGTACTGGAATCTTCCATTTTCCACCATGAGGTTCATTCCAAATCCTGGCATTGAGTTGTCGTTGTAAGTTCCTTTCACGTAGCCGTCAAACGCCATACTTCCTGAAACGTCAACACCCTCGAGGTCGCTTGCAAATTCTGCTGGCACCATCGAAAGCAGCGTTCTAAATTCTGTTTTTGTAGCATCGAAAGTGATGTCCATGTCGATGTCATCGGCTGGCATGGCGAGCCATCCGTCTGCTCCAACTTCCAGTTCGTTGAGACGAATCACATTTTCATTGAAAGTAAACTTGAATTGCTCAAAATCGATCGCCAGATCGGCATCGATGTCGGCCTTTGCTTTGTTGATGTAGTAAATGTTGTCATACGACATGTTGACCGCATCTGCAGTTGTTTTCGTTGAAAGCGTAGTTGTTGTAGCGGTGAGGTCGCCCGAACCGTTGTGGTTTAGGTTCTCAATCTCAAGCATAAAAGGCATCGACTTGTCATCGTAAAGCACGTAGCCACCTTCGATGAAATAATTTTGAAGCGCCATTTTAAATCCACCTCCTTCTTCAGTTTCTTCCACAACCTCCTCTTCTGATTCTTCGCTGGCTTTCACAATGTCGTAGTTGGCACTGCCGTCTTCGAGCACGTGAATTTTAATCTTTGGCTCCACGATTCCAATCTCAATGATTTCGATCTGATCGCCCATCAGACTCCAGACATCTACTGTGGCAGAAAATGTCTTAATATCGGCCATTCTCACGCCTTCAAACTTTTCAACTCCATCCACAGTGAATGCTTCGATGTCTACTGAAAGGTTAGGAAAGTTGCTGATCAGCGAGAGGGAAACATCCTCAAAATTGACTTTGGCGTTCAGATTTTCATTAGCTGCAGATTTTATTCCTTCTACAATTTTTCCTTTGAAGGCAAAAGGCAGAATGAGCAGCAAGAGAAAAATTACTACGATAGTAATACCTAAGATTTTGAGGAACTTCTTCATGAGTGTCGATTTGATGTTTTTAGTTTTTCACGGATAAATTTAATCAGATTCTACCGGTGGGTGCAATTCACCTTCAGAATTTGCAATTACAGTAGAAACCGTGGCGTCCCCGGTAACGTTCACTACGGTTCGGCACATATCCAAAATTCGGTCAACGGGGAAAATAATGGCGATCCAGGCTGGATTGAGGCCAACACTTTGCAAAACAATAATCAGCATGATGAGTCCGGCACTGGGAACGGCAGCTGAACCGATAGACGCCAAAGTAGCTGTTAGTACAATTGTCAGCTGCTGCACCAGGTTGAGATCGACTTCGTGGATTTGCGCCAAAAAGATTACGGCAATCGCCTGGTAGAGACTCGTCCCGTCCATGTTTACAGTGGCTCCGATCGGTAAAACAAAACTTGTCACGTTTCGAGATACCCCGAGTCGTTCTTCTACGCAGTCCATAGTAACGGGAAGCGTGGCTGCACTACTGCTCGTGCTGAAGGCAAGAAACTGTGCAGGACTGATGTTTCTTAAAAATTGTCTGTAGCCGAGTTTTTTCACTAGCAAGCTCAGCAATACCGGGTAAAAAACAAAAACCAGAAATGCCAGACCACCTGCTACGGCTAGCGAGTAGAATCCAAGTCCTTTAAATATCTGGAGGATTTCCATTGTGCTGTCTCCCATCTTCACCATCACCCCAGCCATAAGGGCAAAGACGAAAAACGGAGCGGCCTTCATCACGATGTCAACCATTTTGAGAAAGACCTCGTTGGCTCCATTGACGAAAGCGACAACCGGTTTAGCCTGCTCCTCAGGGATGAATTTCAATGTGATCCCGAAGAAAATTCCAAAGAAGATAATTTGAAGCATCATGGAGTTACTCGAAAGCGACCCGAAGATGTTTTCGGGAACCATTTCTACGATGAAACTCAATGGCGACTTATCTTTTTGAGCGGCTGCCGTTTGCTGTAGCTCTTCCATGTCGAGGTCTTTGGCGGTGGGCACTTTCATATCCGAACTTTGCCTCACACTGTCGACAAGTGAACTGTATTTCTCATCTGTGAGATAACTCTTGCCATCGAGGATTTCCACCCCAGGAGTTTCTGCGACCCATAGCTCGTAGCTGATTCGATTCTTGGCTCGCTGACTTTCGTCAACAGTTTTTCCCGGTTGGAAAGTATTCACCAAAAGCAATCCGAGAGAAACAGCAACCACAGTGGTGGTGAGGTAGGCAAGGAGTGTTTTTGCTCCCATTCGGCCTAGTTTGTTGATTTCACTAAGGCCGGCAATTCCTGCAATGATGGAAAACAAAACCAGCGGCACAGCAATGAACTTGAGCAGGCGGAGGAAGATTGTTCCAAACGGATCGATCCAGTCGATGGTGAATTGCGTCCACCCGAGCTCGCTGGCCAAAAGTGCCCAAACGACTCCGAATCCCAATCCAATAATAATTTGCCAGTGCAGTGCGAGCTTTCTCATTGCTTCGTCAGGTTTTGTGTAAAGGGGCTAAAATAAAATTTTGATCTCAGATAGAATCAGAACCTGGCTGATCGTTGGCGAAGGTAGTGATCGGCCAGAACCAAAGCTGTCATGGCTTCTACGATGGGTACAGCTCGTGGCAAAACACAAGGGTCGTGGCGGCCCTTACCTTTCACTGTTGTCGGCTCTCCTTTTTCGTCTACGCTTTGCTGGTCGCGCATGAGCGTTGCAATGGGTTTAAAACCAACATTGAAATAAATCGGTTGTCCGTTGCTGATTCCGCCCTGAATACCTCCGGAGTGGTTGGTAGAAGTAGAAGTTCCTCCATCGGTTTTCACGAAAGGGTCGTTGTGCTCCGAGCCGCGCATCCGCGTGCCTTCAAAACCACTGCCCAGCTCAAAGCTTTTGGCAGCGTTAATGCTCATCATAGCTTTTGCCAAATCTGCATGGAGTTTATCGAAAACCGGCTCGCCCCAGCCCGCAGGAACTCGCTGCGCCACGCAAGTGATGGCTCCGCCCACGGTGTCGCCATCTTTGCGAACGGCTTTCAGCAGGTCGATCATCTCTTCAGCAACTTTGGGGTCAGGACAGCGAACGATGTTTGAATCTGTTTGTGTCAGGTCGAGTTCTGACCAGGGTTTGTCGACAGTGAGGTTTTCAATCCGGCTCACAAAAGCATCGATGGTCACACCGATCTGGCTCAACATCATTTTTGCGATAGCACCGGCAACAACCCTGCAAGCAGTTTCTCTTGCTGAGCTTCTTCCTCCACCGCGGTAGTCGCGAATGCCGTACTTCTCCACGAAAGTGAAATCGGCATGTGACGGTCGAAATTTGTCTTTGATGTGGGAGTAATCCTTCGACTTTTGATTTTCGTTGCGGATGATAAAACCAATCGGAGTGCCCGTGGTTTTTCCTTCGAAAATGCCCGAGAGAATTTCCACGGTGTCGGATTCTTTGCGCTGAGTTACGATTTCACTCTGGCCGGGTTTTCTGCGGTCGAGCTCTTTTTGAATTTCTGCTATATCGAGGTCGAGGCCAGCAGGGCAACCGTCTATCACGCCTCCAATTGCTACTCCGTGAGACTCTCCAAATGTGGTGAGCTTAAAAATTTCTCCTGTCGTGTTTCCAGCCATTCTCTGTTGGTCAAAATTTGTCGCCAGTCTTTTCAGAATTTAATTTCTTCCCACTGACTTCGATTCCCCGAAAGTAAAGAATCGGCAGTTACCAGCGAAGTCAGCAGATCATTTTCACGCTCTCCCTGAACTTCTATCTTTGCGGCATCACACGAACAAAACGATCCGATCATGTCGAAGCTTTTTATCAAAAATATCAAAGGACTCTGCCAGGTTGAAGAAGATGGTGAAAACCGAAAGTGGGTGGCCGGAAGCGAAATGGATCGCTTGCCAGTTATCGAAAATGCCTGGATCGCCATCGACAACGGTAAGATTGCCGACTTTGGGAAAATGAGCGACTGGCCGGGAATAACTGACTGGAGAGACCTCGAGGTGATTGATGTAGAGGGGAAATACGTTTTGCCATCGTGGTGCGACTCGCACACCCATCTCGTTTACGCAGCTCCAAGAGAGTCGGAGTTTGTAGACAGAATTAAGGGACTTTCATACGAAGAAATTGCCGCCCGTGGAGGTGGGATTTTGAATTCGGCTACCAAACTTCAGCAAACTTCTGAAGATGACCTGATGGAGAGCACTCGCCAACGACTGGATGAGATTGCCCGATTTGGAACCGGAGCAGTGGAGATTAAGAGTGGTTATGGACTCACCGTAGATGCAGAGCTTAAGATGCTGCGGGTGATTAAGCGTTTGAAAGAAGAAAGTCCGCTGACGATTAAAGCTACTTTCCTCGGAGCTCATGCCATTCCTAAAGAATACAAAGAAAATCGCACGGATTACATCGATTTGATTTGCGAGGAAATGCTGCCCAAGGTAGCCGATGAAGGCCTGGCGGACTACATCGATGTTTTCTGTGAAAGAAATTACTTCACTAACGAAGAGACCGACAGAATCCTCAAGGCTGGAGCGAAGTTCGGACTGCGACCAAAAGTTCACGTGAATCAGTTCACTGTTTCAGGAGGAATTAAAACCTGTGTGGACAACAACGCGCTTTCAGTAGATCATCTGGAAGAGTTGGGAGACGAAGACCTCGAAGCACTGAAAGGATCTGAAACCATGCCCACGATGCTGCCGAGTTGTTCTTTCTTCATTGGAATTCCTTACGGAAATGCGAGGAAAGTGATTGACTCCGGACTTCCACTTGCGCTGGCCACCGACTACAATCCAGGGTCAACTCCTTCAGGTAAAATTCCTTTTGTGCTTTCATTGGCTTGCATCAAAATGAAAATTACACCAAATGAGGCGATTAACGCGGTGACCAAAAACACAGCCTATGCCATGAACCTCGGAGAAACGCACGGTTCCATCGCAAGGGGTAAAGTCGCCAACCTGATTGTGACAAAAGAAATCCCATCTGTCGGCTTTATTCCCTACGCCTTTGGCACCGACTCGATCGACCAGGTGATTTTGAATGGGGAGATATATTCTTCCTAGGTATCATCAACTTTTGGAATTGTTTTTCGTAAGGCGTTTCGGAGCGGAAGAATCTTACGAGAGAAGTGTTCAAAAATACTTAAAGAACCTTTTGGAAACTTGGTTTTTTCGCTTGTTTTAATATACTTAGACTAATCAAAAAACACACTAACAATGAATTTTAGGCTTACATCTCTTTTGCTGATTTCAATTTTCATGACGACCGTTGCGATAGGTCAAACTGAGAGAAACTCACTTTCTCTCGATAATGGATTGACCCCGGAGAGCTCTCAATCGAATGTCGCTGAACTGAATTATAGAGTGATTGGACTCAATGTGTCCCTGATGGATGCCGGTGTTTGGGTTGAAGGCGATTCAGTTGCCCTAACTTATAGCGGAACAAACGGTAGCAATCTTGTGACAGGTGAAATCAATTTTGATGAGAATATTTATTATGAGTGGGATGGATTGATTTATACACCTGACACAAGAGATGTTCGGTCTTACGGTGAAAATGGCCTTGTAGAAGAGCATATCTATCAGGATTACATCACGGGTGACTGGCAAAATGACGACAGAGATTTGTTCACCTACAATGACGAAGATCTTTTGGCCAACCGAACTGTTCAGATTTACAATGGAGGAGCATGGGAGGATGATCACAGATTCGTCTTTATCTACGATCAGGGACAAATGATTTCAGAAACCAGACAAAACTGGTCGGGCAGCTCCTGGGAGAATGATTATCGTGTTGTGTACACCTACAATGGTAGCGGATATCTTGCTACAGAGCTTAGTCAGAGCTGGGATGGTTCTTCATGGGAAGACAATAATCGCCACGTTTATACTTATGATGGTAATGGAAACATGATCGAAGATGTCTACGATTATTGGGGTGGTTCATCATGGATATTGACTTCTCGAACTGTGATGCAATATGATGCTGACAATTGGCTAACTACAGAAACTGACCAGGAGTGGAATGGAAGTGACTGGGAAAATGACTCTCGAACTATTTATACACACGAAACTGGAGTGGTTTATTACAGTGAAATTATTGATCAAAACTACGTGAGTTCGAGCTGGGAAAATGGCTTTAGATCTGTTTTCACCTTCACAGAGTTCAACCGGGTTGAGTCCGCTGTCTACAGCAACTGGGATGGTACCATTTGGCAAGTATTGGATAAAGCGGATTACTATTACGAAGAATACGATGACGGCACGATCGGAGTCGAATCCATCGATGATCTGAGTGTAAAAGTATTTCCTAACCCGGCAGCGGAATATGTGACTTTCAGAAACGACAATAAATCTGAGCGCATGGTAGTCGAAATCTACAATCTAAATGGCCAGCTTGTAAAAACGCTACAAGGCAGTGGCGAAATCAGATGGAACATCAATAGAAACTTGCCGGCTGGAGTTTACTCTTACGTGCTAAGCATTGGTGACAAAGCCAAAAGAGGACAGATTATCAGGAGATAGTCTTTCCATTTAGGCATACAGAGAATCGAAAAGCTATTCTGGAGTGCGGAAACGAATAGAAGGTGCAAGCTTTGAGCTCGCACCTTTTTTTAGAAGTTACTGATTATGACTTTACGAAGATTTTCTGTGCCCAGGTTCCCATATCAACCTGACAAAAGAACTGAATCTTTCATTTTCTCTTTCGACTGGTATTCCCATCACAATGCCTATTAGCAAGTCATCGGCAATACCTAACCTCATCTGTGGACGGACGGTCATGTCAAAGTCTTCTGATTCAATCGATTTATTGAATTCCACTCCGATGAAGTTCCGTGTACCTGAAATCATGTAGTGAAAGTTCGAGTTGACTTCTATTGATGTCTGAAAGTGATCGCTATTGAAATGCTGCACTATTTTCGGACCGGTGTAGAGTAATGTATGGAAATTGTTTCCCCACCTTTTGGCAATCACCAAAAAGGGATTATAAACGTTTCCTCGAATAATGGGTTCTCCAAACCGGCTGAAGTCGGACATTTCAAATTCATTGATGTAGCCTAAAGCCATAGAAGTAGCTCGCTTAACGTCTACCAAAAATGTCCATTGGACTGCTAGTTTCAGGCTTTCGGCTCTGTCTGCTGGAATTGAGTCTTCTGGCGTGCCGTTCAGTGGAGAATAAAACTCAAATGGAACTTCAACTTCCAAACCGAGCCGGTCGATGGGTGCCCACTCATATTCTATCAAAGCTTCATAGGAATCGAACTTTAAATTGTCTGTCAGCCCAAGACCGATGTTCCATTCTTTTTCACCTTTTCGAGCACCGAGGTCTCTGATCAAGTCGATATAAAGCGGCTCGGCATGAAGGACTTTTCCAGGTTCTTTTTTGGCTTCTATAGTTTGTATATATAGGCTGTCTAGTGTGGCGTCTTCTACCTGAGCCACAGCACAAAGGTATGAGGATAGCAAAAGGGCTATCCCAATTATGGATTTGTTTATCATTTTTTTGTTTGATTTAATTCGACTAATTGATATCCTCTTCAGCAGAAAGGCTGAAGTGGTTCAGTTTTAGCAAATCAAACTTTCGGGAGGTGGAGTGAAATTGTTGAGATATCCGTCTGTGAGACTGTAGGACGTCTCAGGGAACTTATCTTTTAACTTACCATTTTCAAGTTGAATGAAAGATGCTACTGAGCTTATGAAGATGACCACATCAATCGTAGCAGTTTTCGTTTTGTTATGATCTTCGGGGTCGTGATCATCGTATTCTGGGATTGCATCTTCTATGCCTATCACTTTTTCCAAAATGATTTCCACAATGCTTTCCTGGTCGTTTATTGTCAAATCTTCAGCGATAAACTCGGGTGTGAAATCTGCTGAATCTACGCTAATGTTGAGGAAGTACAAGCCTAGTAGAGCGCAAAAAAAGCGGGTAAAAGTTTTATTTCGAAATGAGTTCATCACGAAGGCAAACTTAACACAGTTGATCTAAAAGATAAGCCTCTTTTGAAAAATTTGGAATTTCCGAACTTGGTCGGATAACTCTAGAGAAATAAAATGCCTTGCATGCGATAATATCTAATCAGTTCCTGCTATAAGAATTCCACAGCTCCTTAAACGACTTCAAGATTTGATCCATGTTAAAGTCACAGTATGCTCTGGCTCTTCCTTTTTTCATCGAGCACTACGAAAAAAAAAATTAACAGATTGTGTTCTGGTACTTTAGTATTGCCATGTTGTTGTGCACCTTGGCTTTATCGAGAAACGGGGAATGTCGAGGGAAAACTCTACTCAACTTTTTTGACTGGCTTGAACTATTCCGCTCAGGAGCAGGCTGAAACCAGTCTGTTGGCATTTCCAACTCTTTGGCTATAACCCTTGAAACCAACTGCCAAGAGAGGACAGGTCGTGAATAGATAAATTCTATTCTGACACAATTCGATTTCCGTTGATCTCAATAACCATTTTGTCGTCTTCAAAATCGATGGTTAACTCATTGGTGTAAGTGAGTGTGAGCTTGCCGGACGGTTGTTGAACGAGTAGTTCGTCATCCAAAAATAGCTTTCCTTCGAAACTGTGAAGTTTAATTTGAGATTTGTCAATCATCAGGTGCTTTTTCAAAACTTCCGGATCGAAGTGGTAAACTCCGAGCCTTGCTCGGTAATCATTTGGTTTGGCGAGATTCTTTGATGACGGAGGTTCAACCTGTTCACCCTTTACGGTGAGGTACAAATCGCGGAGTAAATTTAAAATGGGAAACGTCCCGAGGTTCGAGACAATGCCGATAAAGAGTCCGCTCTCCGGAGATCGAATGATCACACTTTTTGTTCCGTAGCCGCTCCCTGCTGCGAATCGAATTTTATCTGCGCCAAAAGATTTTATGCTCCAGCAATAGCCCTCGCATTCTCCGTCAGAAGTTTTGATGTGGCAATCGAAAAGAAGGTCGGTAGATGATTCAGAAAGTAGCTTGTGCTCTTCGAGGGCAATGACGAAATCGTACAAATCGGAAGGAGTGGAGTAGAGTCCGCCACCTGCATTCTCACCCAGGTGTTTGGAGCGCTGTGCTTCTTCCATTCCGTTTGGTGTAAATCGATAAGGCGTTGCCTGATTTTCCACAACTCTTCTTCCCTGGTAAACTCCGGTGTTTGGCAGTTTTAATGGAGAAATGATGTGTTCATCGATGTAGTCGTGATATTCTTCTCCGGAAACTTCTTCGAGAATTGCACCGAGCAAAATGATGCCGGAGTTGGAATACTCGTAACGCGAACCTGGATTGAAAAGCAGTTCTTGTTTCTCTACCATTTTTGCCTGTTCCCAAAGCGATTTCTCATCGTACCACTGAATTCCCGATTCTCTGGGCAAACCAGAAGAGTGGGTGAGTAAGTGGTGAGTGGTTACAGAATCTTTCCAGCTCGTTTCCAGGTTTGGCAGGTATTCTCCAATGGGTTTGTGCAGATCGATTAGGTTTTGCTCAGCCAGCTGAAGAATAGCTACTGCTGTGAATGTCTTAGAAATGGAATTGATCGAAAAACGTGTCTCGGGAGTGTTATGGACTTGAAAGCTCCTGCTGGCCAACCCGTAGCTTTTATCGAGTAGAGGAGAGTTATTCGCTACAATTTTCACGGTGCCGGAAAAGCCGTAAACCTCCTGATACTGCTCAATTAATTCTTCAACTTGTGAAGCGAATTCCTTTTGTGTTCGGCCGATGAAACTTATCGAAAGGCTAATTAATATCGCGAAAATGATCCTCATACTCATTGCATTAATCGATTCAAAAGTAAACCTAAATCACTTTCTTCCCAATGAGTCCAACTTTAAGGGACTGTCTTTTACGTGATGATTGAAGAGATGAGAAAACAACACGCCAATAAATACAGTGATGCCAGCCAGTCCGGAATAGAGGATGATTTTCCGTACAATCATGATGAGCGAGAATTAGTAATCAAACTAAAGCTTCTCGCATAAATGCTCATAATAATTGCTTACAATTCTCTGAACGATTTCAGTACCTGATTCATGGTAATTTTATACTCGTCTTTTTTGTCGGCTGCGGTCCAGGTATAAACCTGATAGAACTTGTACGTTCCTTCGATAAAGGCCACCTTCCAGAAAACATCCTCGTTTTCAACCTCGCCTTCCACAGTCACAAATCTTGCCGGCTTGTTGTCCACAGTTCCTTCAACGATGGTCGGTTCTTTTTTCATGTTCATTTGGAAGCTGTAGCTATCAAGCATTATACTTGTGTATCCGTCCAGATCGTGAGAATAATCTGATTTCGAAAATCCACCGAGATTTAGAGCAGACCTTAATTCGCTCTTTCTCTCATCGATTACAATAACGTAGAAATCCCGGATAATGTCCTGGTATTGCAGCGAAGCAACTTCGTTCAATATATTCGACTCCGAAAGGAAGTTTGGAATATCGAGTGAATATTCGCTATCGACTTTAACGCGCTTGAATTTTCCGTCCCACGAGCAGGCAGAAAACAAAATGGCTGTGAGTAGAAAAATGGTAAATCTTTTCATAGTATGGTTTTTAAAAGGTTTGAGTAAAGGTAGAAAAAGAATTCCTTAAGCCCCAGTTTTCAACTCGTGGCATTGAATGCGAAGCTTTGAGCACAGGAATGGTGCGACCCCGCTGGGGTCGATTGATCGTTGAGTGTTTAATCTTGAACTACAAATATTTGATGCCTCCGGCATCAACTTGCAGCTGCGGCAGACATCCTCCAGAGGAGCTAGATTTTTTCTGTGTCGGCCGTGTCTACGACACTCTCTTTCATTGGGTGATTAAGAGCCCAATGGTTGAAACCATTGGCTACAGTGTGAGCCGTGCCGATGGCACTTGGGAACCTACATTCTAAAGCAGGTATCCTGGTCATTCGGAATCAGCGTCCCTTTGATGGAATTTACGTTTATAAAACTCCGTGCTTGGCATTTGAGTTTTTAAAGTGGCATGTGCCACGACCGAAATTTTAGCCCCGGGCTTTAACCCGGGGATGAATAACGTACCTGTAAGAAAAGTCCTGAAGGGACGACATGATGATTATTGTCACTATTTAAAACGAATAAGTCACGCCCATCATCGCGTTGAAGCGCTGTAGGTTGTAGTTGTTCCATTTTGCGTAGCGAGCCGCCAGGAAGTTGTTGAGCCTTACAAAAGCTGATAGTCGCTTGGTGTAACGATACTCCACTCCGATATTGGCATCGATAAAAGGATCGAGCTCTACTTTGTAGTAACCGCCATCCTGCAATTCTGCGTCTCCTGTGTTTCCGAGCGATTTCCCAAAACGCTTGTCCATCGTGAAGAGGTCGGCTTTCACAACCAGCTTGTCGTTGAGGTTGTACATCCCGGAGAACGTGATCTTTAAGTTCGGCTGATTCCAGGCTTCCTGCTCCTGATCGGTGCTGTAGATGAAGTAATCTCCGCGAGCGAATAGTCGCCATTTTTCGCCACTGTTGATGCTGAGCTCAGCGCTCAGGTTTGTCACCTTCAAGTCGTCATAAAGCACCTGAAACTTGTTGGTGTTCGAGAAAGTCGTGTCGTTTACAAAGTAGAGGAAATCCTCGTAGTTGTACTGCGCTATTCGTGCGTTAAAAGATGTGTTCTTTGAGATCGTTCCTCGGATACCACCGTAGAGCTCCAGCTTGCGGTTGGTGTTGGTCATCTCAGGAGAAGTAAGCACAAATGGGTTTTCGTTGGTGATGTTTCTGTAGGTGTTTTGTTGCAAACCTCCAGTAACCCCGAGGTAAGGAATAAACAGATCGTTGAACAAGCTGTACTGAGCTTCTCCGTGAGGGTAGAAGTGGAATGGCTGATCTCCGTTGGTTTCTACCCAAAGCCCCATTCCAACAGTGATTTTCCAGTTGTTGTGGATGGTGCTTGCCTTCGGAACCAGGCTGATGATGTTGTTGGTTTCCGATGTGTTCACTCGCTGATCGAGATCGTAAAAGCTGAACTTGTCATAAATGAAATTGAAGTCTGCACTGTAGAGCTCTGTGTTTACGTACCTCCGTGCGTGTGCTTTCAGGTCGAAGTTGTTTTCGCTACCGTCATAGGCATCCGTAAAGTTGTAGTAATCGAGCTGCATGTTGTAGTTAACATCTGCAGAATCGCGGTGGTAGCTCTTTAACTTTGCACCACCGGTAATGAATTGGTAACGCTGCTCGATGTTGTCGTCACTGATGTCGGTCTGTGGGTAGAGTTCAGGATCAAAACCGTAGTAGTGAAGCACGTTTCGCTCGTAATCGAAGTTTCCTTCCAGAGCGTGTTTTTTCAAAAATGTCTTCCCCCACAGGTGAACCTCGTTGTCGCTAAATCCATCTGGAATGCTATCGTCAGCGGCCACACCACCGGCACTCGAGAGGTGTTTTGCGTGAAGACTGTAAGATCCTTTTCGCGAACGGCCGTCCATAAAGTACAGTTCGGCAAGCGGAGTGGTGTAGACACCGAATCCGGCACGGGCGTATCCTTTGTAGAGTTTTCTCAATCGATCCTCTACATTGACTTTTGCAGGTGGGATTGGCTCAACTTCAACCTCGGCATTTTGCTTGGCAGGGATGAGTGTGTATCGGATAGACGGCATCTCGACCACCGATTCGAAAATATCGGGGTTAGATCCAATTTTGTTGGCGTCTTGCAAAAATAGCTTACGTTCTCCAACGAAAACGAAGTCCTTTTTTATTGACTCCTGCAGGTCTTCCTCATTGTCCTCGGTTTGAGCGAGGCCAAGAGTTCCGCTGATCAAAAAAGCGAAGAGGAGCGATTTGCGAATGACGCTAGAAACGATTGCTTTCTTATTCATCTTCGGATTCGTTTTCGTTTTCGTTTTGTTCATCAATATTTTCTTCAGGACGGTTTTGCTGTCCGTTTTGCAAACTGTCGTTCATCATAATTTCCAGCTCGCCTCGTTCATCATTTTCTCCATTTTCACCCTGTCCTTCTTCGAGTTCTTTCACTCGTTTCAGTTTCTTTTGAGCTTCCTGAACCACCCAGGTTTCAGATACATTTTCCAGAATGGTGTTCAGCGTAGTCTTCGCCTGGAAGTAGTCTTCGAGTCCGATGTAAACATCTGCCAGGAGCAAGAATCCTTTGAACTTGAATTCATTGTAGGCTGCGAAATTTTGAACCAACTCAAAGACTTCTTTTTCGGCAGCCTTGAATTCGTCTTTTTGAAAAGCAATCAGAGCCATGTGATACTTGGCCTCTGCACCTTTGCTATTTTGTTTCTTGGCCAGTTCTTGAAAATCGTAGTACGCGTCATCGAGCTTGTTCTCAGCGTAAAGCGTTTTGGCGCGCATCATCAGCGCATCGTTTTTAATCTGATCCGGTGTACTCGAGTTGTTAATCACCTTGTCGGCATACTCTTTCACGTACTCAAATTGTCCCAGGTGATAGTAACAACGCATCTGCCCAATTTCCGCTTCGAGAATATTATCTTTCTGAATAGCCATTCCCTCGAGGTCCTGGTAGTGGTTGAGGGCTTGCTGATAATTCTTCTTATTGTAGTTGATTGTGGCAGCAGCAACCAGAGCAGGTTCGGTGTAATCGCTCACCGGCTCCGAAATCACAAAGTTGTAGGCGTTGAGTGCTTTTTCGGTCTGACCGCTTTTAAAGTAGCATTCGGCTAAGTAGAAGTGAGCTTCCACAGCGTGAATTGCCGGCTGAAATCTGGTGAGGTAATCGCTAAGTCGCTCGATTGCCTCAGGGCAGTTTTCATCGAAGTAGTAGTCGCTCGCCTTGTTAAAAGTTGAATTGTCGATTTCTTCTTTGGAAATATCGAGTACTGCAAAGTTTTCAAGTTCTTCGAGGGCTCCGGCTCCGCGTTCTTCAAGCAAAACGTTTTCTACAATTGGGTAAACGTTTTTCATTACAATGTCATTGGGATAATCTTCGCGAATTCGATCCCAAATCTCCAGTACCTTTTGATTGTTGTCTCGCTTGGCGTAAATCAGAGCGAGATCAGTGAGGGACTCTTTCACGTAAGGGCTCGTTGGGTGCTCATCCAAAATTTGATTGTAGTATGTGAGGGCTTCATCGAGTCTGTTTTCTTCCAGGTAAGATTGACCGAGTTGAAACTTGGCATCCACCACGTATTTCGAATCAGGATTGTCGCTGACCAGGTTTTTGAGAATCCACAGTTTTTTATCCGTTTGGCCATTCAGACCGTAGCAAATACCCTTCTGGAACATGGCGTAGTCTTTCATTGGCATGTTCGGCATGTTGATAGCGCGGTCGTAGTTTTCGATGGCCTGGTCGTAGTTTTTCGAAACGTAAAAACAGTCGCCAATTCTCAGGTATGCGTCATTGAGTTTTCTCTTGTCAGTGCCTTTGTAGCTATCGGCAAACCTGCGGAAGGCCGAAGAGGCGTCAATATATTTTTCTTGCTTAAAGAGTGCGTAGCCGGTGTTGTAGCTTGCCTCATCGTACATCTCGGTGCTGAACGAGCCAGGCAGCGACTGAAATCTTTTGTACTGTGAAATCGCCTCGGTGTATTTTTCTCTGTTGTAAGCAATTTCTCCCAGCCAGTAGGCAGATTTTGCTACCAAAGATTGGTTGACAGGGTAGGTGCTCACCTGCTCGAAGTAGGGTTTTGCTTCCGCGAATTTTTTGCTCTGGTATAGTTGCACTCCGCGATTGAAGGAAACTACCTGATAAGCTTCCTTCGTTCTGGAATCTTTGTTCTGAATTTTATCGAGTGAGCGCAAAGCGGCATCGTAGCTTTTTGTTTTCATATAAACATTGAGCAAAAACTCATAAGCCTCGTCTCTTCGTGGGCTGTCGGGATACTCTTCGAGATAGTTTTCAAAAGCGGTAATGGCTTCGTGAAACGGGTTGTAGGAAAGCTCGAAAGCCAACTTGGCGTAGTTGAAAAGAGCATCTTCCTTAATCTTCATGTCGAAGTTCATCTCGCTAGCTTCTTTGAAAGCTGATCGGGCATAAGGCTTTTCGTCCAGCTTTAGGTAGCAATCAGCCATGTGGTAAATGGCGCTCTGGGTGAGCACGTCTTCCTCATCTCTGGTTACTTCGCTAAATTCATCCAGTGCCTCGCGGAAGTTGCCAGTTTGGTAAAAGCTGTAGCCCAGCTGATAATAGTCTTTTCGTGAGATTTCACTTTTGCGTGTTTCATCATGATAAAGCCTAAAGTAAGGCAGCGCCTGCTGAAACTCATCATTTCGGTAGTAAGAGTCACCAATCAATTGCGCGATTTCCGGAACTCTTTCGGTCACATCAATTTTTGCAGAGTCGAGCAAAGGTGGTGCGTATTCGAGCACTTTGTCATAGCGACCTTGCAAGTAATAAATCTGAGTGATGTAGTAAGGAACTACAGGAGCGAAGTTAGGGTCGTTACTGAGCCACTGAAAACCTTGAAGAGCCGTTTCCCAGTCGCCATCGCGATAGGCAATATGCGAGTAGTAGTAAGTTGCCGGAGCACGATACTCGGTTTCCTTGTCTTTTACTTCGTAAAAATCGGTACGCGCTTCTGAAAACTGCTCCTCCTCAAAATAGCTGTGACCGCGCTTGTAGTAGAATTCAACCAGTTGTTCTTCATCGAGGTTAAAACGATCTACCGATTCAAACCACTCGAGCGCATCGTCATAGTCGCGCCTCTTGTAATTGTATGTGGCAAGTTCGAAATAAATTTTTTGGACCCACGGACTTTCAGGATATTCCAGAATGAACTGCTCGAGGTTGTACTCGGCATCCTTGTGGAAGAGATAAAGTGCAGAGATGCCTGCGTAGTAGCGTGCATTCACACTCAGTTCTTCCTGCGGTTCGTCTGCAATTCTTTCGTATTCCTGAAATTTTCGGAGTGCGGCAGCGTACTTTTCCTTTTCAAAAAGGTCGAGCGCCTCCTGATACACACTGGTAGGATGGTAATACGTGGCTGTTTTCTGGGCGGAAACGGTCAATGCAAATATCACGAACACTCCCGCCAGAAGCGGTTTCAAAACTTTCTTCATGGCTTTTCGGAATCCCTTGTCTACTGAGAAATAAAAGTAAAACTAACTGAGGCTTGCAGGCTTTGGGTTAGTTAATTTTTTCAACGCCAGAGTGTGCAATATATTCTGAGATAACTCTGCGAAGATTTGGAGCTTACCAACGCTTGTCTAAAATCTTTTCGATCTCCGCCATTTTTTCCTGGCTGTACAGACCGTAAGTGCTGTACACGATTTTCCCTTCTTCATCCAGCACAAAGAAGTAGGGCTGATTTTTCTCGGTCATCTTTAGCTCGTCTTCGTAGATGTCGAGTTCGCCTTTGTAGAAAAGGATGTACGGGAAAAGATCCTTGCGGTGGCTCTTTTTCAATTTGTTCATGGAGGCGCCAAAAGCAGCCCTTTTGAGGCCGGTAAACATCGGTACGAAATAAAGATTCACATCGTAGTTCTGATCGAACATTCCGCGCTTAAGCACAAACTTATCGTACATGGGCTGGTACCACGACTTTAGTGCGCTTTCGGCTTTTTTGCTGTAGGCCATTCCTACCAACGTGACTTTGCCTTTGGTGTCTTCCGGCAATTCAATGTTTTCGCCCTCGAGAGTTTCTCCAGGAAGGTTTGGGAATTGCTTACCGTCTTGTGCGAAAAGGAAAAGGCCTGCTTGCAAAAACAAGCAGGCCAGAATGAACTTCTTCATATAAAACTATTTCTTGACTTTCTATAAATTCTGAGGCTTTCTCTGCCGATTTCGATTACAGAGTAATACGTGAAAGCACGCCTTTTATTTGAAACAGTTTTTCAATATCTGATTTTTTCAACTCAAATTCTTCCCAGTCAGGACGTTCGTCAAAGGCAAGGAAAGTATCGTCTGTGTTTCCTTCTCTCAAGTTTCTAAAAAGCACTTGTTTTTTGGTAACCACAACATACATTTCACTTCCCGGAAGCAAATTTTTATTATCCAACTCCTTCAGGAAAAGAATATCTCCACCGTTAATTTTCGGATAAAAATAATCACCTACCATTGAAATGGCGAGATCGCAGTTTTTGATGTTGGGCGTAGAATAATATGTAGTTGTGCGCTTTTCATCCCATGACATTAAAAATTCATGCGCGTCATCCTGAGCGAGCAAATCAAAAAAACCTGTTCTCACAGAACTTGTCTTGCGCTCGGTTTGAGAGGGGACGGCATCGCGGATAGGTTTACCCATGCCGGTTTTGAGCCAGTTGATATCAATCCCGGGAAAAGCTTTGGATACTGACTCCAAAAACCTTTTGGTCATGCCTTGTTTCCCCTTCACAATGTTATAAATTGTAATAGGAGTCTTGTACCCCAGGGCTGAAGCCAGTTGAGGGGCTTTTATATTTAAAATGCCCATTACCTCCTTCAGTCGCTTTCCTTCTGTCTGTTTATTTGCCATATCGATTTGATTATATCTAATTTGTGAATCTAAATAGTGTGATAAAATTAAGAACTATTTTTTCACTTATTAGTTCAAACCCAAAACATTGACCCCTTGTTCGAAGGTCACATCGACTGGAATATTATTTTCTTTCAGTTTTTCGAGATCTTTTTCCAATTCAGGACCAATTTGACCTTTTTCGGCCATCAGTGATTTAACGGCCTCATAATCACCATCTCCCTGAAGTTGGATGATTAATTCCGATAAGTCATTCATGGCCATTTTCATTTTTTCGAAATCAATCTTGTATTTTCCCGTTTTAGCATTTTTTGTGAAAGCGCCTTTTTCGTTAAAGTAATTAAATCGGAGCATGTTGGCCTTTCCGTGAGCACTGGAAGCTCCAAATCTTACTGATCTAAATATACTCGCCATAAAAGTGACGTAGTTGTCCATGATCACGCCCTCGTCAATTTCTCCTTTATCAAAAAGTTCTGTTACCATATAAAGCCCAAGGATGTCTGCTTTGCCCTCTTCCAAAGCAGAGTGCTGCTCTTTGAGTGCTTCGCGAACAGTTCCTTTTCCGTTGATGGTGTTTTTGATTCCAAGACCGTGAGCCACCTCGTGAAACATGGTGTTGCCAAAGAATGCTTCAAAAGTGATGTGCTTCTGCTGCTCGTCATCGATAAGCACTTTTGAGATGGGAACCAAAATCTCATCGTACTTGGCTCGCATAGCGTTTTTCAGTTGAGATCTTCTGGTGCCGTGATTTTGCTGAAGCGATTCGTCATTAGGAAGATTTACAGCGATAGTTTTGCTACCGGCATTGCAATCACCTGCGTAATAAATCACATCGTAAGCATTTAGCTGAGCGTTTGAGCCAATTTTGTCTTGCTTGTATTTGTCACCCACCGGCAGGTTCGACTGGAGCTCTGGTAGAAATTGCGCGTAGCGATTTAGTCGCTGACTCCACATTTTATCTTTCACTAGCACGTAAGACTCGTGGGCGGTTTTGTAACCGTAAAGCTGATCCTCGTAGTTTTCAATTGGCCCGATAATGATGTCGAGATTGTTGCCTTTGAGGTTGAGCCAGGCAATGTCGCTCGTTTCAAACTTGTCGGTTCTCAGTGCTTCAGCTCGGAGCTTTAGGTAGTAGCTCAAACTTTTATTTGAGGCGATAGCAGAAGCAGAGTCGAGTAGAGCAGCTGCGCGATTTGTGCGCTCTTCGAAAAACTTGTGGTAAGGAATCGATTTCAGTGAACCGTCTTCATTTCTTCTAATAACTGTGTACTGGTAGTCTTTCGAAGGATTGTTCCACGACTCAAACTCCTCTTTGGTCATGTCGTGAGGATAGAAATTGGCACCTGCCGGTTTTTCACCAACACCTTCAATAAAAGGCTCGTTGTTGTTCAATCTGTCCCACGGTCCATAGTTGATTTCCGCAAAACGTCTTGCTTTTTCGTCTTCGATTCTCGGCAGGAGAGTGTCTTTGTCACCGTAGCTCTCCAACCAAAAAATCTCGTCCATCTGTCTGGCAGCTTCTATCAGAATTGGTATGAGTTTTTTGTCTTCATCCGATAGCTGGCCAACGTCAGTTGTGAGTTGCACTTTTTTATAGATGTCTGCGCGACCTTCTTCCAGCGTGCTTTGTAGTTTTTTGTCAGCGTCTTTGTCCGACTTTTTATCGTCACCACCACAACCGGTAGCTATTATTGCCACAAAGGCAATTGCGAGTAAATAATTAAGGTGTTTCATAAGTATCGAATGATCGTTTATAAAATATTTCTTTCGCATTGAAATTCTTTGCTTCTTCCGACTTTCGGATGATCTCTACGCTTTTCATTTTATCGCCTTGCTCAATGGCTTTCACTACTTCCATTCCCTCAGAGACTTCTCCAAAAACACTGTGCTTCGCATTGAGGTGTGGTATAGGTTTGAGGGTGATAAAAAACTGACTTCCGTTGGTGTTCGGGCCGCTATTGGCCATGGAAACCATTCCTTCTTTATTGTGATTGAGAGTAGGAGAAAATTCGTCCTGGAATTTATAGCCCGGGTTTCCGGTACCGTTGCCGAGAGGATCACCACCCTGAATAATGAACCCCTTCACAACCCGGTGAAAGGTAAGATCATCGTAGTAAGGTTTTCCGGTTTCGCGGTGAGAGTTCGGCATTTCTCCTTCTGCCAGTGCCACAAAATTGGCAACTGTTAGAGGAACTTTATTGTAGAAAAGGTCAATTATAATTGTGCCCTTGTCTGTGACAATCTTCGCCTGCAGACCATCTCTTTTTTCTTCCTCGCCTGGGTTTTTTTCTTCCTTTTCAGGTAGATTTTCTTGCGATTGTTTAGGGTCTTTATTTGAGTTTTCCGTTCCGTTAGGATTACAACTGATGAGCAGCGAACAACCGACAATTGAGAACAACAAAAACCACTTTTGCATAATCTGGAGACCGTTTGATGAATATCGAATCGGCCGTGAATTTAAATAAAAACTAAAGAGCCTTGAAAGGCTCTTTTAAAATCAAATATCGGCAGTCTGGTATGAAAGGACTTGCTTTCCTTTTTTGGTGAGCATGTAGCCATTTCTGTTTTGAATGAGATTGTCGAGGTAGAGGTTGGTTATTCTCTCGCCAACGCGCGACTGACCAATGTTTAGGTTGTCGTCATTTTCAATTGTCTGCCAAAATGTGCGCTCCAGAGAGGTAAGGTCGATGAGGTCGTTTTTCGAATCTTTGTGATCGTTGATAATGTCGAGAAGGAGATAATCGTATTTATCCATAGGGCACAGCAATTTATTGGTTAAAAAATACAGTAAGCTAGTTGTGAGAAGTCTGACAACGAGGTTAAGGTTTAAAAATACCGCGAGGGGTTTCGACTTCGATGCTTGCTAATTTAGAAATTCAATAATGCAATTGCAGAGTAATGAACAACGACTTATTGACAATTTGTTAACGATTTGCTAATCATGCGTCAGATGCGGCCACCGGGAGTTCGGAAGACTCCTTTTTCCGGATGTTTTCCACGGTAGGTGCTTAAGAATCGCCTCAAGAATCCGAGGGCTTCTTTCTTGTTTTCAGTAGGGAAAAAGTGGGTATGGAACTTTACGTTTTTCCTTTCATAGTCTAGAGCCACATAAACCAACGGCACCTTTGATTTTTGAGCACAATCGAAAAAGAAGTCATTCAGATCATCGTTTCGCTCCATGCTTTTTTCGGCAAACACGATGGCTGTGTACCGACTGCTCTCTTCAAACTTTTTAGAGAGTAGCTCACCCAGTTTTTGTTCCTCACCGGCCTGATATTTTTTTGCTTTTGCAACCTTTAGCAATAGGGTGAAAGGAAATTTGAATTCGTGATGAGGTACAAAAATATCAGCATCAATCCTGGCGAGTTTTTTTACCGCAATCCAAAGCATGTAATCGGTGTAGCTGGTGTGTGGCCCAGTGACGATGATGCTCTTATAGAGCCTCTTGGGAAGCTTGCCGACAAACTTCCAGCCTGTTTTCTGAAACCAGCGCGATATCCATTTCACTGCCATTTTATTCATGTCCTGCAAATAGCTTGGTCCAGTTTCCTCTTCTTGTTTTAAAACGGAGTTGGTCTTTCAGAAGTTTTAAAAACTCCTTTCGGCTGATGTTTTCTGCTCCCAGGGATCCGAGGTGGTCGTTGTAAATCTGACAATCGATAACCTCGAAGTCAAGCCGTTGGAGAGTTCTCACCAGCCTGATAAATGCCACTTTCGAAGCGTTGTTGGCTTCTGTAAACATCGATTCTCCAAAAAACATGCGGCCGATAGAAACTCCGTAGAGTCCGCCAACGAGCTCTCCGTCTTTCCAGGTTTCTACCGAGTGGGCCATACCCAATTCGTGTAGTTTGCAGTAGGCCTGAACGATGTCTTCGCTGATCCAGGTGCCTTCTTCATTACGCGGTGCGTTTTTACATTTTCGAAGGACCTGCTCGAAAGCAGTGTCAGCTTTTACCTGAAAAAGGTCGCGATTGAGAATGTTTCTCATGCTTTTGGAGATGTGCAGCTTTTCGGGAAAGAGCACGCAGCGCGGATCTGGCGACCACCAGAGAATCGGATCCCTTGGATTGTACCACGGGAAAATCCCCTGCTCGTATGCCAAAAGGAGTCGATCGGGAGAAAGGTCGCCACCAACAGCCAGCAGTCCGTCACCCACAGCTTCTTTTGGGTCGGGGAAGTAAAGGTCTTCATTGAGCAAAAAGACGGGCATTGGCTTCAGCGATCAGGTTATCAGGGTTTCAAAAGCACTCTTTGGCCGTCAAATTTAATGTATCTTTGTCGACCATGAATCACGACCTCGTAAAAGTGTTGGAAAGCAAGCTGGGAAAGGATTTGCCGGGAGAAACTTCGCATCAAAAAATGATGTCCTATAGTCGACCGACTGCAGCTGAAGCATTCAAACACAAAGTTCCACCAAGACAAAGCGGAGTGCTTTTGTTGCTCTATCCCAAAGCTGGTGAAATGCACACGGTATTCATCAAGAGGCCGAGTTATGAAGGTGTGCACAGTGCTCAAATTAGTTTTCCCGGAGGACGCCACGAGCCGGGAGATTCCGACCTCAAAGAAACTGCGTTGAGGGAAGCCGAAGAGGAGGTAGGCGTGAAACGCTCAGACATTAAAATCATTGGTCAGCTCAGCGAGCTCTACATACCACCTTCCAACTTTTTGGTTTACCCTTCAGTGGGAATGATCGATTACGAACCGCAGTTTGTCCCAGAAGAGCGGGAAGTCGATCAAATCATAGAGAGCAGTCTTCAAACAATCATCAGCGAAGAGACCATTGAGGAGCGGGAGATTTTTATCAAAAACTACAATCGCCACATCGTAGCACCAACATTTCAAATTCAGGGTCACACCATCTGGGGCGCCACCGCCATGATCCTGGCCGAGTTCAAGGATTTGGTTTTGGAGTGATGTGGCAGGTAAGTTTGATCGATTCAAACGCAAGTCGCAAGGCGTCCAGCTACGGGAGTTTCTCGCAGAGATCGCAGAGTGAAAGCGCAGAGATCGCAGAGCAATTTTTCTACAGTGTACCATTCATTTTCAATTAACGAGATAGTTCATTCCCTCTACAAGAACCACCGTAGCTGAGAGTTCCCGTAGCTGCACGCTCTGCGATCTCTGCGCAAGTCTCTGAGCTCTCTGCGAGAACCAACGTAGCTGAAAGTTCCCGTAGCTGCGCGCTATCTCCCTTTGGAGGGAGTACCCGCAGGGGGAGGGAGGACTCAATGTGCAGAAATCAGTTTGAGTGTGAGTTTGAGTATTGAGAAGGTTTCGTTGGTCATCTTCGTCCTGAATAACCATAGTCTACTCACGTACCTAATTCTTGGCCACCGCTTCCCCCGACCCCTAAAGGGGAGTTGCCTACGCGCGAACCAGAAACAATGCTCACTATGATAATTCGTAAATGATTCACCACTTCACGCTCAGCGATCTCTGCGCAAGTCTCTGCGCTCTCTGCGAGAACCAACATAGCTGAAAGTTCCCATAGCTGCGAGAAATTCATAATTCTCAATTGACTCATTCATAATTGAAAAAACTAATTTTGCAAAAAATACCTCAAGGATGACGGAAAAAGAACGAGAGAAAAAGTTGCGCGAAGTAGAGAAAGATCTCTTTGCCAGTCAGGATGTATTGGTGATGTCTGCTCTTAAAAAGGTGAAAGACATTGGCGATACTTCTATCATCGTGCCTTTGCTGACGGTTTACAAGGAAAACGAAAGCAAGGACGTTCGCAATGAAATTTCTACCATGCTGAGCACCATAAAGGTTACTGGTGCTGACCTCGAATTGGGTAAGGCACTTAAGAATCCCGAGTTCAAACAGATTCGCGGTTCAATCATGAATTTCATGTGGAATGCCGGAGTGAATCCGATCGATCATATCGACACAATCACAGAAATAGCTGTGGAAGGGAGTTTTATGGATGCCGTTGAGAGCCTGACAGTCATCGAAAACATGGAAGGGCCATTTCCCGAAGCAGAGCTCATGGAAGCACTGGTTATCGTCAAAGAATTTATTGTTGCTAATCCCGAAGACGAAAAAATCGAGCTCATCAAAAGCCTACACGAGGTGCTGACTAATTTCGAGCACTACCAATAGAGAAATTACGAGATGAGAATTACGAATTACGAATGGTATCACTCGTAATTCATAATTGATTTAGGTTTGCAAAACGCCTACGTTGTATTTCTTCTCAGCCGGGGCATTGTTTGCCGCTTCAATTCCCATCGAAATCCATTTTCTTGTGTCTTTCGGATCGATGATGGCATCTACCCAAAGTCTAGCCGCAGCGTAGTATGGCGATGTTTGCTCGTCATAGCGGTTCTTGATCTTGTCGAAAAGCTCCTGCTCTTTTTCTTTCGTGATCTTTTCACCTTTTGCTTTCAGGCTGGCTACTTCAATTTGAAGCAGAACTTTGGCTGCTTGTGAACCACCCATTACGGCAAGCTCGGCAGTTGGCCAGGCAACGATCAGACGAGGATCGTAAGCTTTTCCGCACATGGCGTAGTTTCCGGCTCCGTAGGAATTACCCATGATCACGGTAAACTTCGGAACGGTGGAGTTACTCTGCGCATTCACCATTTTTGCTCCGTCTTTAATGATTCCTCCGTGCTCGGAGCGCGAGCCGACCATAAATCCGGTTACGTCCTGAAGGAAAACCAACGGAATATTTTTCTGATTGCAGTTCATGATAAAACGCGATGCTTTATCGGCACTGTCGCTGTAGATCACACCGCCAAACTGCATCCCTTCTTTTTTCGATTTCACTGTGCTGCGCTGGTTGGCAACAACGCCTACCGACCAGCCATCGATGCGGCCGTAACCACAAACGATTGTTTTACCGTAGCCCGATTTGTACTCGGTGAAATCACCGTCATCGAGAAGTGTTTTTACAATTTCTTTGGTGTCGTAAGGTTTGTTTCGCTCTGCAGGCATGAGGCCGTAGAGGTCTGTTTGTTCGCGTTTTGGAGCAACTGCCTCTTTCTTGTTGAAGCCCGCAGTTTGCTGCACATCGCCAACCTTGTCCATGAGGTCGCGAATGGTTTTCAAAGCGTCCTGATCGTTTTCGGCCTTGTAGTCTGTAACTCCGGAAATCTCGGAGTGAGTGGTAGCTCCACCCAGCGTTTCATTGTCGATGTCCTCACCAATTGCAGCCTTCACGAGGTAAGACCCTGCAAGGAAAATTGTTCCGGTGTCTTTCACGATCAGCGCTTCATCGCTCATGATTGGGAGATAGGCACCTCCGGCCACACAAGATCCCATCACGGCAGCGATCTGTGGAATTCCCATCGAACTCATCACCGCATTGTTCCGGAAGATGCGACCGAAGTTTTCTTTGTCAGGGAAGATTTCGTCTTGCATTGGCAGAAAAACTCCGGCACTGTCAACGAGGTAAACGATTGGAAGGTGGTTTTCGATAGCTATTTCCTGAGCGCGTAGGTTTTTCTTTCCTGTGATCGGGAACCACGCCCCGGCTTTCACTGTGGCATCGTTGGCCACAACGATAGTTTGCTTGCCGTTGATGTAGCCGATCACTACAACCACTCCTCCTGAAGGGCAACCGCCATATTCCTGGTACATTCCATCTCCGGTGAAAGCTCCAATTTCGATTTGCTCAGCGTCTTTGTCGAGCAGGAAATCAATTCGCTCGCGGGCAGTCATTTTGCCTTTGCTGTGCTCCTTGTCGATTTTCTTTTGTCCACCACCGAGGTAGACTTTTTCGAGTTTCTTGTGCAAATCGGAAAGAAGCAAACGCATCTTATCCTCGTTCTTGTTGAATTCTAGGTCTTGTTTTCCGTAGTCTGCCATTGTGCATTTTTTTTCGTGCGCTCGAAATTATAAAAAACAAGGAAGTGGAGGAAGGGTTCGCACGGAGTTTGGTTTTTGAAAAGAAATTCAGGGCTTCACAGAAAGACTTGTAGTAAAAAGGGTTGTTCTCGAAATCTCAAAAGCCTTAGCTTTACCCGCTCTATGACGACAAAATCTAATCTTCTGCTCTTCTTTGTAGTTGGCTTTTTGCTGTTTTCCTGCACGGAAAATGCGGACAGCAACGAAATTGAAAATCCGGATGCTGCCGGGTTGAAAACCATTCGCCCGGAAATTGCCGAAGGGTTTTATTTCCAAAATCACGGAAGCTACGAAGAGCTTGTTTTGCTAGACCTCACTGGAGATACTACCGAGCAGCGGTGGATACTTTTTCCCAAAGATGGTGAATTGCCCGATTCGCTGAAAGACGAGCGTGTTTTGAGAACTCCATTGCAAAATATCGCCTGCCTCAGCACTACCCACACTTCCATGATTGCGAAACTCAATGCGCTCGATCAAATCGGTGGGATGGCTTACGCGGATTACGTTTTGAATCCAGAAGTAAAAACTCATTTGGAACAGGAAAAGATCAAGTCACTTTCTGGAGCTAATGGCATTGATCAGGAACAATTGATCGCTCTCGATCCGGATGCTTTTTTCATTTATCCTTACGAAAGGATGAACACCGAAAAGCTAGAGTCAGCGGGGATTCCGTGTGTCGATATTGCCGAATACCAGGAAGGTCATCCACTTGGTCGTGCCGAGTGGCTTAAGGTTTTTGGCAAATTGCTGGGTAAAGAACAGGAAGCGGATTCAGTTTTTTTGGCTATCAAAAAACGCTACGAATCACTAAAGAGTAAAGTAGCTTCGTCTTCCACCATCCCGAGTGTTTTCACCGGAAGCTACTCCAATGGAAACTGGTACGCACCAACCGGTGACAGTTTCATTGCCGTCTTCTTGCGAGATGCCGGAGCAAACTACATTTTTCGCGAAGCTGAAGGTCGAGACAACCTGACGCTCGATTTCGAAACGCTTTACAACAAGGCTTACGAAACAGATTTCTGGGGAAAAGTGGTGCACGAGGAAGGCGACCTGACACTGGAGAAAGTCCGCGAAAACGATCCCCGACTCACCACGATTAAAGCGTTTGAGGAAAAGCAAATTTTTTACTGCAACACCGCTGAGGCCGACTACTTTGGCGATGGAGTGGTGGAGCCGGAGCTGATTCTTGAAGATCTGATTGCTATCTTTCACCCGAATTATGTGGAAGACCACATTCCAAAATATTTCCAACTGATTGAAGAATGAAAACCGGTGGCAAACGTGTGCTGCTTTTTTCGCTGCTGATCTTTTCGGTAGTAGTTTTTGCTGTGCTCGAACTCGTAGCCGGCTCGGTTCACATTCCACTCGAAACGGTTTTTGAAACACTTTTTGGCTCTGAGTCTGTCGATCAACGCTGGCAGGTCATCATCTTTGATTCGAGGATGACCCGTGTTTGCACAGCAGCTCTGGCTGGAAGTTCACTGGCGGTGAGCGGTTTGCTGATGCAGACGTTTTTCTCCAATCCGCTTGCTGGTCCTTCGGTTTTGGGAATCACTTCCGGATCGAGTCTTGGAGTGGCACTTCTGGTACTTGCCGGAGGTGGAGCACTTTTTGGGTTTTCCTATCATCTTTCCATCGCCCTTGCTGCTATTGCCGGAGCTTTTTTGATTTTGATTGGAGTGATGCTCGTGGCACAGAAACTTCGTGATAACGTATCGTTGCTGATTTTCGGATTGATGGCTGGTTACCTGACTTCGGCTATCGTCACAGTTTTGCAATCGCGCACAACCAAGGAAGCACTGCAGGTTTTTGTCCACTGGGGATTCGGTACTTTCTCGACCACCTCGTGGAGCGAAATAGGATTTTTCGCCATTTGTGTTTTGCTGGGATTGCTGTTGGTTTTGACCTTGTTGAAATCGCTCAACGCCTGGATGCTCGGAGAGGATTACGCGGAAACTCTTGGCGTGTCGGTGAGAAAAACGCGCATATTAATTTTGGTCGCCACCGGGATTCTCACAGGTGTCACCACTGCCTTTTGTGGCCCAATCGCTTTTCTCGGGCTGGCCGTTCCGCACCTCGTTCGGGGACTTTTTCATTCAGCTGATCACAAAATTTTAATTCCCGGAGTGATTTTGACCGGGATGGTTTTAGGTCTCGGCTGCGACTGGATCAGCCGAATGCCGTGGTCTGAAAGTAGCTTGCCGCTCAATGCGGTGACTTCGCTGGTAGGAGCGCCAGTGGTGATATGGATTATTTTCATGCGAAACAGAAGGAGGAGCGCGCTGTGAAGAAGTTTCTCGAAATAAAGGATTTGACGGTCGGCTTTTCAGAAAATGCCAGGTTGATCAACGACTTCTCCGCTGAAGTTTCCCATGGAGAACTCATCGGGCTGGTGGGGAAAAACGGTGCCGGGAAAACGACCTTTCTCAAGTCCGCTTTGGGACTGATCAGTACTTTGGGCGGAGAGGTAACCCTCAATGAAAAATCGATGAGCTCGATTTCTGCCAGAACGATGGCGAGGAATGTTTCGGCTGTTTTTACTTCGCGGACTGCACCTGGAAATCTGGATGTTTTTACAGCAGTGTCTCTAGGTCGACAGCCTTACACGAATTGGTTGGATAGGCTTTCTGACGAGGATAAAGGAAAGGTGACCAGTGCCATGGAGCGCACGGGAATCCAGCACATGGCAGAAAAGCGCCTCGATCAGCTCAGCGATGGGGAACGTCAGAAAGTTGCTATCTCGCGGGCTTTAGCTCAGGACACGCCACTCGTGATCATGGACGAACCGACAGCTTTTCTCGATTTCACGAGCCGTGCAGAAATCCTCTTGCTTCTGCGACAACTTGTTGAGGAAACAGGTAAGACGATTCTCTTTTCCTCTCACGAACTCGACCTTTCTTTACAAATTGCTACCAGAATTTGGCTGGTGGACCATCACAGCAAAAAGCTGATCGACAACACGCCAGACAAGCTTTCCCAATCTGGAAACCTCGAGCGAATTTTCGGCAGTGAGAAAGTGAACTACGACCCTGAGAAAAAGAGATTCTTTTTGAGGGGAGAGAGTTGAAATATTGAGAGATTAAGCTGAATTAAGCCTTAATTCCTTCATGGTTAAACTATGCTTAGCTGAGCGCTTTGCGCCTTATGCGTCTTATGCGAGAAACAACACTTCGCAAGACGGAATAGCCCGCGCAAAGTCGCCAGGACCGCAAAGTTTTGCCTATCTCATAAAAATATACCTGGTGATGAAAATACCGTTACCATCATCTTTTCCAGCTTCACTTTCCACTCCACCAACTACGTGTATCAGTTCCCAGCCTTCAGCCAACATCGAAGTGAGTTTCGATGAAATCATGGCATCGTTTGAAGCGATGTTTTGGAAATTGATCCCTACGCCACTGTAAAAGTTGAGCAGTTTAGTCTCTTCGAAATTGTCGATCTTGAGGTCCTTTCTGCGGACTTTTCCCTGATCTGAATCTTTGCCTTCGGTACGCTCCGTAGTGAATTGCTCGGTATCAACCTCTTGTTTTGAGTCGATGATTCTAGAGCGACCAATTCCCATGGGAACGATAGATTCCACCACAGTGATTACTTTAACTTCTTTAGTTCTATTTTCAGAAGATTGAGCCTGAGATTGGATTGTGAATGCTGACAAGCACAAAATAGCCAAGAGTAGATTTTTCATCTTTTATGTTATTGAATTTGAGTGTAAAGATCTGCGTAAAAGAATTAGTCTGGTCATTTTTAACCATTTTTTTGGATTTACCGAAAATTGAATTAAATAACTGGTAAACAGTTTAATATGTAGTGAATTGAACGCCAATTTATTTGGTTAAAGTCTTCCTCTGAGCATTCAGGGATTAATTTCCAAACCAATGTACATTACCAGTTGTTATCTAAGGTTTAAACCAAAAGCAGAAAAATTTGCAATGTCTCGCGTGCAGGTATTTTTTATAACACTGACGATCATTTTACTCCTTGTCGATCTATACGCCTTCAAGGGAGTTTGGAATTTGAGCCGCAATGCCTCATCAGTATGGAAGTCGGTGTGGCGCTGGGGTTACTGGATCCCGACCCTGGTGACAGTTTCCGGAATGACCTACATCTTTTTCAATTTTAGCGAAATGGCCGAGAAGCGAGAATTCGGTTTCGCCTATTGGCTGGTGGCTTTCACGATGGTTTTTTTCGTACCCAAGCTTTTCTTTTCTGCCTTCCACATTGTTGATGATTTAGTCCACCTTGGACGTTGGGTTGTAGCTAAATTCCAACCTCAGGCGACAGGCGATGGGGTAAAAATAAACCGTCTTCAGTTTATAAATCAGGCAGGATTGGCGGTGTCTGCAGTGGTTTTTGCGGGGATGTTTTACGGAGTGACCAGTGGGCGATTTGCTTTTCGGTTTATTAAACAAAAGCTGAGTTTTGTCAACCTACCTTCAGTCTTTGACGGAATGCGAATAGTCCAAATCAGCGATGCACACCTCGGTAGTTTTTTGGGAAAGGGGAAAGAGGAAGTGGCCAAAGTCTTTGAGAAAATCAACCGACTAAATCCCGACCTGATTTTATTTACCGGAGATATGATTAACAACTATGCCTCCGAGTCGGATGAGTGGGTTGAGCTATTTTCAAAACTAAAGGCAAGCGAAGGGAAGTACGCGATTCTCGGCAATCACGACTATGGCGATTACGTAAACTGGCCCGACAAAGAAGCTCGTAGCAAAAATCTCAACAACCTGAAAAGGAATATCTCGAAAATGGGATTCAAATTACTTCTCAACGAGAATGTGTCCATCGAAAGGGATGGCCAGCGAATTTCTCTGTTGGGAGTTGAAAATTGGGGAGTGGGCTTTCACCGCTATGGTGATTTGCAAAAAGCCAAATTGGGTGTTGCTGAAAACTCTTTTAAGATCCTAATGAGCCACGATCCCACGCACTGGGAAGAGCGAGTTGTAGGCAAAGAAAAAATTGATCTCACGCTCAGCGGCCACACTCATGGCATGCAGTTCGGGCTGGAAATTCCAACTCTGGGAATAAAGATCAGTCCCGCCCGGCTGCGCTACAAACACTGGGGTGGACTCTACAAGGAAAACGGACAGCACATCTACGTCAACCGTGGCTTCGGCTATCTCGGCTTCCCGGGTAGAGTAGGGATGCCACCGGAAGTGACGGTGTTCGACATTTTTCGCAAAGCTTAATAAATAGAATTGCGAGCCAGGATAGACTTGTAAGAATTGGTCAATCCTCGACCTGATTGATTTGACAAGGCAGAATAAATGGGGTACTTTAAACAATATTAAGTGTTATGTATTTTAACTTGTTAGAACTAAAAATATGATCATGCGTCTTCCCTATAAGTTTTTTCTGATTTTAATAGTATGTGTTCTTTTATCTCCTTTCAACAGCCAGTCTCAAAATTATTGGAACGAGTTATTCGAAAATGAATACCATAATGATGAGACTGATGTGAAAATCCATCCGACCATGATTGTTCCTCGTGAAGATCACATTTTGGCCATATGTCAAGGGAGTAAAACATTTGTTCAAAGTCAACTTGCGATTTTTAAAATTGGCTATGACGGTAGTTTAATCAGCTCTGCAAAATATCCAGATCCGGGAATTTCCGAAACTCTTCTTGTGGGGAATCATAAGTACACGCAAATAACATCTTTCGTCAACTCAGAAGACGAAGTAGTTACACTCCTCAAATACGTGCCCCTTGGAGATAATGAAGATGGTTGGTATGAAGTGGAGTATAGACTAGCTAAATGGGATGATAATTCTGATTCACCAATAGAGCTTATAGATGTGCCATCATTAAATTATTCTTCGGAGAATTTATATGGTGTATATGGTGCTTGTGAAATGGAAGATGGTTATCTGTATTCAGGTCGCGTTATCGAAAATAATCAACCAGTTTATGGCGAACCAATTGGAATGCTCACGAAAATAGATGAAGAGACAGGTGAGGAGATTTGGATACAAGAGTATCCTTCTGTAGCGAAGGTTCAATCTCTTCAATTGGATGATGAGGGAAATATATGGGCTCTTGGCATTGCAAACTATGACATTCCGAATGAATCTAGTTTTGAGAATATCAAGTTCGTTATAATGAAATTAAATAGTGATGGAGAGCTTCTCAAATCACACGAATTTGGGGGAATTGCCGAAGATGGAAATGCCAGAATAATTTTGGAAGACAACAGCGTAGTTGTCGGAGGAGTGACATCAGTTCAAGCGCCTCCAATCGGCAACGGCTTAAGTTTTGAGCAGCGGTTTTTTATTTCTCGTTTCCAGGAAACAGAAGATGGTTTTGAAGAACAAGAAATGTATGTCCTTGACGGAAATGTACCAGATGACTTTGACGGTATTTACTATCCTGAACCAAGTAGTGAATGGTTCGACAAGTCTAATTTGTACAAGTTTGAAGATTCCTATTACCTGGCAGGTGAGTCAGACATGTCGGGCATAATTATCAAGTTTGATCAAGATTTTAATATCGATTGGATAGATAACTACGCTGGCTCACCTTCAATTTCGGTAAATGATTTCTCACGTAGCAGTATTCGCGCTCTTATTCCTATTGATGAAGGTGGCTTTTTGGTAGCTGGCGATGTAACCAGTTATCTAAATGTGACTTCCACAAATTCTTCAAGTCATCAATCTCTTTGGATGATGAGGGTTGATGCTCAGGGCTGCAGTTATCCAGGATGCAGGACCACAGCTGTGAATGAATTTGACAGGGAGAAAGGAAGGGTTCTTACTGCATTTCCCAACCCAACAAACAAGGAGGTTAACATAGTTTTTAACCTGACTAGTCAAGAAAATTCAGCTGGAGTTAGAGGAGAATTGAGCATGTATAGTAGCCGTGGGAAAGAAGTTCTCAGTCGAGAGTTCACCGATGTTGACTCTTCTACTCCGGTAAAACTGGATGTGTCGACTTTAAATTCGGGCCTTTACTTTCTCAAATGGCATGACGAAGAAGGGAATATTGAATCCCTCAAATTGGTTGTACAATAAAATGCTCAGATCATGGCGTTGGACTTTCTTTTTTGATTACGATATTTGTCAGCTATACGTTTTGCAAAAACGTGAGCCATAATATCAAAATCAAACACCCATGTCAGACGATAAGAAGATCATTTTTTCTATGGTGAAGGTCAACAAGACCACACCGCAAGGAAAACATATTCTAAAGGATATTTACCTCAGCTTCTTTTATGGAGCCAAAATCGGAATCATCGGTCTCAACGGATCTGGTAAGTCAACAGTCCTCAGGATCATTGCTGGTCTTGATGAAAGCTATCAGGGAGATGTGGCCTGGTCTGATGGTTATTCAGTTGGCTTTTTACCCCAGGAGCCAAAACTCGATCCCGAAAAAACGGTCCGCGAAGTAGTGGAAGAAGGCACAGCTGAAACGGTGCAGGTGCTCAAAGAATATGAGCAGATCAATGAAAAGTTCATGGATGAAGAAATCATGAACGACCCTGATAAAATGCAAAAGCTGATGGATCGCCAGGCGGAAGTGCAGGATAAAATTGATGCGCTTGATGCATGGGAGCTCGATACAAAACTGGCCATCGCCATGGATGCGTTGCGCTGTCCGCCAGAAGATCAAAAGGTTGCCGAACTCTCTGGAGGGGAAAGAAGGCGAGTGGCACTTTGCAGACTTCTGCTTCAGCAGCCAGATGTTCTTCTTCTCGATGAGCCTACCAACCACCTCGATGCAGAATCGGTACAATGGCTTGAACAGCACCTCGAGCAGTACAAAGGAACCGTACTTTGTGTAACTCACGACCGTTACTTCCTAGACAATGTAGCCGGGTGGATTCTAGAGCTCGACCGCGGAGAAGGAATTCCGTGGAAAGGAAACTACAGCTCCTGGCTGGAGCAAAAGTCTACCCGTCTGGCTCAGGAAGAGAAGCAGGAAAGCAAGCGCAGAAAAGAACTCAACCGCGAGCTCGAGTGGGTGAAAATGAATCCGAAAGGTAGGCATGCTAAGAATAAGGCCCGATTGGCGAACTACGAGAAAATGCTCAGCGAGGAAGGCAAGGAAAAAGAAGCACGACTCGAAATTCCGATTCCAAACGGACCGCGTCTGGGCGACAAAGTGATCGAAGCCAACCACGTTTCCAAAGCTTTTGGAGACAAGCTACTTTTTGACGACTTGAATTTTTCTCTACCACCAGCCGGAATAGTTGGAGTTATCGGACCAAACGGTGCCGGAAAAACTACACTCTTCAAAATGATTATGGGAGAAGAGCAGCCCGACAGTGGGGATTTCGTAATTGGCGAAACGGTGGAAATCGGTTATGTCGACCAGGCTCACAAGGACCTCGATCCCGAGAAATCGATCTGGGAAGTGGTATCCGGAGGAAATGAGATTGTAGAAATCGGTGGGAGAAAAATTAATTCCCGTGCCTACGTCAGCAAATTCAATTTTAACGGATCGGATCAGCAAAAGAAAGTTGGAGTTTTGAGTGGTGGTGAACGAAATCGACTTCACCTGGCGATGACGTTGAAAACCGAGGCCAACGTGCTGATGCTCGATGAGCCTACCAACGATATCGATGTGAACACGCTACGTGCACTCGAAGAAGGGATTATGGACTTTGCCGGATGTGCTGTGGTGGTTTCTCACGACCGTTGGTTCCTCGACAGAATTTGTACGCACATTCTGGCTTTTGAGGGCGATTCTCAGGTTTATTACTTTGAGGGAACGTATTCAGAATACGAAGAAAATCGCAGGAAACGCCTTGGTGATGAAGGTCCAAAACGAATTAAGTACAAGAAACTGGTGAAATAGAATCGATCTATTTTGCAGCACTCCATTTCCGCCACATCACAAATGCGGAAATTAAAAAGATGACTGACATCAGAGCCAGCGCGAGATACGCAGAGCCGAGTTCTGATCCATTGATGGAGTAGGACATTGCTGCCAACAGAATTGCATTGGCAATATTCATCACTCCACTCATTGAAAATGGGCT
Organism: Halocola ammonii; assembly: GCF_049334165.1. NCBI lineage: Bacteria > Pseudomonadati > Bacteroidota > Flavobacteriia > Flavobacteriales > Halocolacceae > Halocola > Halocola ammonii. The sequence goes on along the minus strand of NZ_JBEGHD010000003.1, from coordinate 175,895 downwards.
GATTCGCACAAAAAACTGAGTGAGCAAAGTTGCAGCTCCGAATGAAACCAACAAGATTCCCCAAATTGGGTAACTTTCGAATAGCACGGTGAAGAACCCGAGTGCGAACATAATTATTCCGCTAATTGGCAAAACTCTCCTTTCTAATCTGTGATGTTTTTCGAGTGGTTTGGCTTCCATGTAAAATCTGATTTGGTTATTAAGTCGTAATTAGTGCGGCAAAGAGTATTCCGAGTGGTGGATTGCCGAGCGTGCTTTATATCTGACTAATCACAGAGTGAAAGTTGTAGAGGAAATTGCACAGCTGGGTGGTGGTCAGTCACATTGATCAGAGTTGCCCTGGGCGCTTTTGTCGGTAATTCATTCGGTATAATTTTCGGTAAGGTAAAAGAAAACAAAAACAGCAATGACCATTTTAGGCCATCTTATTAAGAGCGCAATTTCCCTAAAGAAACAATTTGATACGGGTAATGAAAACCCCATTGAAGACCAAAAAGAACAGTTGAGAGAACTGTTGCAAAAAGCAGAAAACACACAGTTCGGCAGGCACTACAAATTCTCTGAAATTCTGGAGTCAAAAGACTTAGAAGAATCTTTTCGGATAAGTGTTCCTCTGCACGATTATCGCAAAATCCACGATGAATGGTGGTACCGAATTGAAAATAATGAAGAAAATGTGACCTGGCCTGGATCAGTGGATTTTTTTGCACGAACCAGCGGAACAACGGGAAGCGAAAGCAAGAGAATTCCTGTGACACAGGACATGATAGAGTCCATCAGAAAGGTGGGAGTAGAGCAGGTGACTGGACTTTCAAATTATGACTTGCCTGCGGAGATGTTCGAAAAAGATATTCTGATGCTCGGAAGCAGCACGGACCTGACTGAAACGGAACATTGGAAGGAAGGCGAAATCAGCGGGATCTCAGCTGGTAACATTCCATTTTGGTTCGAGCCTTACTACAAGCCGGGAAAAGAAATTGCTGCCATCGAAGACTGGGATGAAAGAGTGAAGGAGATTGCCAAACGAGCACCGGAATGGGATGTGGGCGCGCTTTCGGGAATCCCTGCCTGGATTCTACTGATGCTTAAGGAAGTCATCAAAGAGCACAACCTAAAATCCATTCACGAGATTTGGCCCAATTTGTCGCTTTTCGCATCAGGTGGTGTGGCATTCGATCCCTATCGCGAAGAGTTCGAAGCAATCACAACAAAACCACTTGCTGTGCTCGACACTTACCTGGCTTCTGAAGGGTTTTTCGCATACCAAAACAGGCCAGAAACCAAAAGCATGAAACTGGCGACTAATGCAGGGATTTACTTTGAGTTTATTCCGTTTGACGAGCGTGGGTTTGACGAGTTGGGAAATGTAAAAGACCAACCTGTGGTTTTGGGACTTGATGAGGTAGAGGAAGGTGAGGATTACGCCCTCGTTGTTTCTACTTGTGCAGGCACCTGGCGCTATCTTATTGGTGATACCATTCGTTTTTCCAGTCTCGAACACTTCGAAATTGACATCACCGGTCGCACGAAGTTCTTTATGAATGTAGCAGGTTCGCAGTTATCAGTTGAAAAAACCGATGAGGCCATTTCTGAGCTAGAAACTAAGCTCGACATTGACGTTACAGAATACGTTTTGGCCGCTGTAAAAAATGATGACGGTACTTTCACTCATCACTGGGTGCTTGGCCTTGAAGGCGATCTCGCTGAAGCCGAAGGTGCCGATCGAGTTCTGGATAAAATCTTAAAGAAGAAGAATAACAACTACAAGGTTGCCCGAACCAAGGCCCTTTCTGAAGTAAAAGTCGACTCTGTTCCTGTCTCGAAGATTTACGATTGGGCCGGTGCCACCAAGAAAAAAGGAGGGCAGGTGAAAATTCCAAAAATGATGAAGCAAGATCAATTTGAGGAGTTTCTGGAAATTGTTTCACCAAAAGCTCCTGTCTGATTTGCATTCCATCAGTTAGCTTCCATTTGATGGATCATAGCCAGTGTCTCCTCCGGTGAGAGGTAGATGTTCTTGATTTTGTTCTTGTATTTTTCTGAAATACTACTGTGGTCGAGAATGTAGTTTTTGGTTTCTAGGATGAAATTTCCAAGCCCGTGTTCAATCGCGAAAAGATCGGCAACCTTTTCACTTCCGACTCTGTAGCGAGCAGAAAACAGGTATCCAATGCCAAATTTCACTAACTGCCAATTGGACTTTTGTTCGTAGTCCATCACGTGGCCAAGTTCGTGTCCAATCCACCCAACTAAGACTTCGTGAGGCATGTCCGCTATACGAATTCCATTTTCAAGATCTACGTTGTTGGAGATTTTGATGGTGTAGCCGCGCTTCCTAACTGATCGAAAAAGAAAGTTAGGCAAGGGTTGTGCAAACATTGTGGAACCCACTGTTTTTTGAAACTTGAATACAATCTTCTTGTGGTCTAGTTCCGGGTAATGCTGCAATGCTTCGATGCATGCATCCTCGATTTGGGATGGAATGATTTTGTTATTTAAAATTCTCTCAGTCTTGTTTTTAGTCATACTGTGCCAGCCTCTTCGCTGCTAATCTCTTCTAGTTCTAACAATTCAATTTCTTTCTCCAGGTCTTTCTTTTCTTTCGTGTTTTGAAGACCTTTCACTAAAAACACAATAACGAGCACTTTGATCAAAATTCCTTTGTAGGCACTGGAAGGGTCTGACAAAATAATTCCTAGCTGTAAGGTTCCGTAAAGTATCAGGGAAAATAAAATCCAACCGAAGGGATTCCTGTAAAACATGATGGCGGATACTAAGAAAGAAACTGCTATGAATATGTCCAGTCCCACCACAATCCAGAAAAGAAGCGGATCCTGACCAGCAAACTGATACCCTTCGTAAATTGTGACAATTCCAAAAAGTGCTGCCAAAACGTAAAGCACGATCCTCGCCCGATTGAGTTTCTTGTTGACTTTTTCCAGTTTCTGTTGTCGGGCTTTTACTCTTAGGTCGGAACTGGAACCTGGTTGGATCGACTGCTGGTTTTCGTCCAGCAAAGTGTCTCTATTCATAGTTTGATTCGTTGAGGTTTAGACCCTCAAAGATATCGTTATTTCTAATTTCTGGAGACATCTCCAACGGAGCACTGCTGAGATCGGTAATGTTGACTTCCATTGGCCCGAGTTTTTGCCTTACAGGAATTTTTGCTCCGGTTTCGAGTGTTTCCCATTCCACAATCTTGTTTTTTATACCTCCAACAGGAATTACACTTACCCACAGTTTACAGGATGTCGGTAAACCATCTTCATTCAAAATCCACAAGTAGGAATCACCTGGAGTGGATCCACCAGATTTAAAAGTGGTAAGCAGCCCTCGACCTTCCTCAACTTCTACCACCGCAAATCTATCTGCTGCAGAAATCGATTTTGCCGGACCGTTCAGCCAAAATGAATCGTTGTTGAAGTAGCCGATAGCCTTTTGAATGGCTTCTTCTTTTTCATTACCCTCAAGATGCTTTCCAGAGCGCAATGCACTTCCGGTTTGAGAAGGAGTATGCAGAAAAACCGTTGTCTCGCCCCACTGTGCTTTCACGATCTGCGTCTTTTTATCCCACCAGTATTCGTGCACATCTTCAAACTTCCAGTGAACGAATCGGGTTTTTTCCCAGGCATCAAAATTTATTGCAGATGCCATTTCTGTTGCGAGCTCAGTAGCTTCCTGACCTTGATCTCCCTCCGGCAGTTCTTCATCGTAAATCAAGAACAGGATGAAACCAACCGCAACGATTAGCAACAAAATGATACCGAGAAACTTTAAAAACTTCTTCATTCTTTTGTGAGCTTGTTGATGTATTAAGTTTATAAACAATGAGATGGAATCGTGTTCAATCAATCTTTTGCCCACAGCAATAAATTCTATCTTTGCCCTTCAACACAATTAGAAAAAATCTATGGGTTGGTTTAAAAGAATTAAGTCTGGTATCACTACCAAGACAAGTGATAAAAAAGAAATACCAGAAGGACTTTGGTACAAGTGTCCGTCTTGCAAAAGATTGATGACTTCCGAAGATCACGGTAAAAACTTGTGGGTTTGCGATCACTGCGATCACCACGAGCGGATTGGCTCCAAAGAGTACTTCAAACTGTTGTTCGACAATGGAAAGTTCAAGGAGCTACACGCGAACTACGCATCGGCAGATCCACTCGAATTTGAAGACACAAAGCCCTATCGCCAGCGACTAAAAGCAACACAAGAAAAAACCGGTCTCAAAGATGCCATACGGTCGGGCTTTGGAGAGCTCGATGGAGAAAAAATTGTCATCTCAGCGATGGATTTTAAATTCATTGGTGGATCGATGGGCTCCGTGGTAGGTGAGAAAATTGCAAAGGCAATTGATTACGCCATTCGCGAGAACTGTCCTTTTATTTGCATTTCAAAATCTGGTGGTGCTCGCATGATGGAGGCTGGATTTTCGTTAATGCAAATGGCAAAGACATCAGCAAAGCTCACCCAGTTGGCTGATGCAAAGTTGCCATACATCAGTTTGTTGACTGATCCGACTACAGGCGGAGTCACGGCTTCATTTGCAATGCTCGGAGATTTGAATATTGCCGAACCTCACGCGCTCATTGGTTTTGCTGGTCCGCGTGTTGTGCGCGAGACCATAGGTCGCGATTTACCAGAAGGTTTTCAGCGATCAGAGTTTGTCCTTGAGCACGGTTTCCTCGATTATATCGTTCACAGAAAGGAGCTTAAAAAGAAGTTGGCTCTTTCCCTGAAAATGTTGAAAGTAGATCGAGCAGTCTGAAAAAATGTATTACATTTGCAGCGCTGTTTTGAAGGAGGCAAAGTGTTGCCGCCATACTAGTTTTCAGGTAGTAAGCTCGAGAAATGCCTCACCACCTGATCGTTAGAAATTTAGAGCAGCATACATAAAAATCATTTTAACAATATTGGCATGTATCTAAGTACAGAAAAGAAAAAAGAAATCTTCGCCAAGCACGGCAAGTCAGAAACCGACACGGGATCTGCAGAAGGGCAAATTGCTCTTTTTACTCACCGCATCAGTCACCTTACTGAGCACCTGAAGAAAAACAGGAAAGACGCAAACACACAGCGTTCGCTAGTTAGACTGGTTGGTAAAAGGAGAGATCTCCTCAACTACCTGATGAAAAAGGATATCAACAGATATCGTAGCATCGTGAAAGAATTGAAATTGAGAAAATAAGCGATTGAGCAAATCGGTTTCAAAATATTGAGCAAAAGGGGCAATTGATTACAATTGCCTTTTTTGGTTTTTAGCAGTACGACACATAGACGAATAAATATAGACGAACAAGAAGATGAATTACGAATTGAAATCAAAGACCATCGACATTGGAGATGGCAAACAAATCACTATTGAAACCGGTAAATTGGCGAAGCAAGCCCACGGATCTGTTGTAGTGAGAATGGGCGACACGATGTTGCTCGCCACTGCAGTTTCCAACCGCGAAGCTGCCAATGTAGATTTTCTGCCGCTCACGGTAGACTACCGCGAAAAATTTGCCGCTGCGGGAAGGTTCCCGGGTGGATTCTTTAAGAGAGAAGCACGTCCTTCGGACTCAGAAATATTAATCATGCGCCTGGTCGACAGAGCCTTGCGCCCACTTTTTCCAGACGATTATCACTCTGAAACTCAGGTGATGATCCAGCTGATGTCTTCGGATCACGAAAACATGCCAGATGCACTTGCCTGCCTCGCGGCATCTTCGGCAATTGCTGTAAGTGACATTCCTTTTGGAGGGCCGGTATCCGAAGTTCGCGTAGCGCGCATCGATGGCAAATTTGTTATCAACCCTACTTTCGAGGAGGTTGAAACTGCCGACATGGAAATGATCGTTGCCGGAACTGAAGAAAACGTAGTAATGGTAGAAGGTGAGATGGCCGAAGTGTCTGAGGAAGACATGATTGAAGCCATCGAAATCGCACACTCAGCTATCAAAGTACACTGCAAAGTTCAAAAAGAACTTGCCGCCATGGTAGGAACGTCTCAGCCAAAACGCGAGTACGATCACGAAGATCGCGATGAAGATCTTCAGAAAAAAATCATGGATGAGTACTACCAAAAGATTTACGATGCAGCCAAGAAAGGCGCTTCGAAATCAGATAGAAAAGAAGCTTTTTCAGCTCTTAAAGACGAGTTGCTAGAGAGCTACTCAGAAGAGGAGATCGAAGAAAAAGGTAAACTCATCAAAAAATACTTTGGTCAGGCTCAGAAAAAAGCCATTCGCGATCTCGTTTTGAACGAAGGCGTTCGTTTGGATGGTCGTGGACCAAAAGACATTCGTCCAATTTGGACAGAAGTCGACTACCTTCCGGGAACTCACGGTTCAGCAATTTTCACCCGTGGTGAAACACAATCGCTGACTACCTTGACACTCGGTTCTAAACTCGATCAGCAAACAATCGATACAGCATTGAGCTCTACATCTGAGCGTTTCTTGTTGCACTACAACTTCCCTCCATTTTCTACTGGAGAAGCTTACCCAATTAGAGGAGTCAGTCGAAGAGAAGTTGGTCACGGAAACCTCGCTCAAAGAGCACTTAAGAGAATGATTCCACCAAAAGACGAATGTCCTTACACAGTTCGTTTGGTTTCAGAAATTTTGGAGTCCAACGGTTCGTCATCAATGGCAACTGTTTGCGCAGGTACCCTCGCCATGATGGACGGTGGTATCCAGATCAAAGCTCCTGTTTCTGGAATTGCCATGGGATTGATTTCAGACCCTGAGACTGGTAAGTACGCTGTTCTTTCAGACATCCTTGGAGATGAGGATCACCTCGGAGATATGGACTTTAAAGTGACCGGAACTGAAAACGGAATCACTGCATGCCAGATGGACATTAAGATTGACGGACTTTCAGCAGACTTGCTTCGCGAAGCGTTGATGCAAGCCAGAGATGGTCGTCACCACATCCGCAAGGAAATGCTGAAGCCACTTCCAGAACCTCGCGAAGATTACAAACCGCATGCACCACGCATGGTTTCTTTCACTATCCCTTCAGAAATGATCGGACCGGTGATTGGCCCTGGAGGAAAAATCATTCAGGAAATTCAGTCGGAAACCGGAACTGTTATCACCCTCGAAGATCAGGACAACCACGGATTGGTAGAGGTTTCAAGCTCAGACAAAGAGTCTTTGGATGCAGCAGTGAAGCGCATCAAAAACATCGCATTCCCTCCAACAGTAGAAATCGGAGAGGTTTACGAAGGAAAAGTGAAGTCGATAATGCCTTACGGAGCCTTCGTAGAAATTCTTCCTGGAACAGAAGGACTTCTTCACGTTTCGGAGCTTGAGTGGCACCGAGTGGAGAACGTAACTGACGTTCTGAAAGAAGGAGAGATGGTGAAGTTCAAGGTAACTGGCCGCGATCCAAAGACTGGAAAAGTGAAGCTTTCGAGAAAAGTTTTGCTCGAACGTCCTGAGAGAAAAGACAAACGTCCAGAAAACAATTAATTGAGATTTAAAAAACTGTTCGGTTCTCACTCATTGTGAGGACTGAACATTTTTGATTAAGGTTTATTTTAATTTAGAATGTCACATTTTGCATAAGCTTACGTTAAGCTTAATGTTAACGAAGTGAATAATTCTTTAAAATCCTGATGTAACTTAATATATGAGACAGTTAAAAATCACCAAACAGGTTACCAACAGGGAGACAGCATCGCTGGATAAATATTTGCAAGAAATCGGTCGGGTAGACCTCATCACTGCTGAAGAAGAAGTTGAACTAGCAAGACGAATTAAGCAGGGAGATCAGGTAGCACTCGAAAAACTCACAAAAGCAAATTTGCGATTCGTAGTTTCTGTGTCTAAGCAATATCAAAACCAGGGGCTTTCGCTTCCGGATTTGATTAATGAAGGTAACCTGGGGTTGATCAAAGCCGCACAGCGTTTTGACGAAACCCGGGGGTTCAAGTTTATTTCTTATGCCGTATGGTGGATTCGCCAGTCGATTTTGCAGGCTCTTGCCGAGCAGTCCCGAATTGTGCGACTCCCACTCAATAAAATTGGTTCGATCAACAAGATCAATAAAGCTTTTGCCCGTTTGGAGCAAGAGTACGAGCGTCCTCCTTCTGCAGCAGAACTTGCTGAAGTTTTGGAGATGACACTCGATGAAGTGAAGCAGTCACTGAGAAATGCCGGAAGGCACGTTTCTATGGATGCGCCACTGAAAGATGGTGACGATAGCTCAAGCAACATGTACGATGTGTTGCAAACAGGTGAGTCGCCTTCTCCAGATTTGGACTTGATGAACGAATCGCTGCGCAGAGAGATTGAAAGATCGCTCCGCACACTTACCACTCGAGAAGCAGACGTTATCCGCCTTTACTTCGGACTCAATGGAGAACATCCAATGACACTTGAAGAAATTGGTGAGCGCTTTGACCTTACCCGAGAAAGAGTAAGACAGATTAAAGAAAAAGCAATTCGAAGGTTGAAACACACCTCGAGAAGCAGAATTCTGAAATCTTACCTCGGTTAGAAAGAATCCCAGATTCATAAATTTTTGAAAGCCCCGGGCCAAAAGCTCTGGGGCTTTTTTATTGAAGCAAACCGGACAATATCAGAAGGCTTCTTCCGTAATCTTATCAACTCGATTTAAAACAATTATTTCTTCGCATCTTTGGGCCTTATGAAAGCTACTTCGATTTGGGTATTATTCACCGTGGCACTCATGGCAGCTCTTTTGACCAACTGCCGCAAAGAGACCTTCATAACAGATTCTTCAGCTAAATTGGCTTTTTCGACTGACACTGTACTCTTCGACACTGTTTTTACCTCTGTTGGCTCTGTGACCAAAACGCTGAAAGTTTACAACAACAATGACGACAGGATCAAGATCTCGAGTATTCAACTGGCTCAGGGTTCTGACTCTCCGTACCGGATCAATGTAGATGGCATCTCAGCTGATTTTCACGAGGATGTTGAAATTGCGGCTAACGACAGCATGTTCATCTTCGTAGAAGTTACCATCGATCCGACAAAAGTTGATTTGCCGTTTGTTGTTGAAGAGGATATACTTTTCAATACCAATGGCAACGATCAAAAAGTTAACCTGGCGGCCTGGGGTCAAAATGCCTACTTCTACGGATCTTCTAATGCACTCACAGTTTTGCCCGATGGAGAGGTGTGGAATGCTGACAAACCCCACGTCATTTACGGAGTAGTGGCAGTCGATTCTGCAAACACGCTTACGATCAATGCCGGCACTCAAGTGCATGTGCACGCCAACAGCGGCCTTTACGTTTACAAAGGATCGCTGAATGTAAATGGTGAGTTTGGAAATGAAGTCGTTTTTCAGGGCGATCGACTTGAGCCACTCTACTCTGATGAGCCAGGTCAATGGGGTTTCTCTAGCGGTGGCCAAACCATTGGCGGGATCTATCTCTTCCAAAACACAGCCAGCTCTGTGAACTATGCCATTATCGAAAATGGAATTATCGGACTCCACGTAGACACCGTTGGCAGTGCCACAGAAAATGCATTGACGCTCACCAACACCAAGATTAGAAATATGTCGGCCATCGGGCTCTTCGCCAAACGGTCGCGAATTTCGGGCTATAACAACCTAATTACAAATTGTGGGCAAGCCTGCGGAGCATTCACACTTGGAGGAGAATATAAAATGGACTACTGCACTTTTGCCAACTACTGGCCATTTGACAGTCGACAAGATCCGACTTTTGTGATGTCTAACTTTTTCACGGATGCAAACGACAATCTGCAGGTAAAACAGTTTACAGAAACCAGATTTAGAAACTGCATCATGTACGGCAGCAACGCCAATCAGAATGACTTCAATGAATTCGTTGTTGTCCTGGAGAACGAGGAGATGCAAGATTTTGAGTTTAGCTACTGTCTGGTAGATACAGATGAGAATGTCAGTAATTCTGACGGATACTCAAACATGACCAATGGCATTGCCCCGACTTTTGTTTCTCCCGGAAGCGGAGACTTTCATTTGTCTTCAGCGCCTTCGGCTATGCAGGGAACTCCAGAGGATATGCCAACAACACTAGATCTCGACAATCAATTTCGAGTATTCCCACCAGAAAAAGGCTGCTACGAATTTGTGAACTAGCACTCTTCGCTAAAACCTTTTATCAATTTTTACAGTATACAGGGACAGGTAAAAAAGCCTGAGCTCTTGTGTTTTGACAATCAGTGAATAAGATTGTTGAATCCAATATCAGTAATACCTTTGACACTAAGCAATTACTTTGTTAATTGCATACAGACCAAATACCTGTAACAATGAACAGTATAAAATTCTTCACCCTAAGAGTTTCTGTATTTGCCTTTGCGGCCGCACTAATTGTCTCTTGTGCCGAGCCCTCCTCAGAGGAAAAATCATCAACAGAAAAGCCTGAGAAATCCGAACAAGAATCGGATTCACTTTCGAGTACTCGTTCTGTAGTAAAATACCAGGGCGAAATTTTCAGCATTCCATCTCCGGTGCAATCAGTGATGTTGCTAAAGAAAGCAGATATTCGATACAATGAAGATTTGCTCAATGATGTTTCAAATTCAAGTGAGTACATTAGGGAGTATAAGAAGGCACTCAACCTCGGAGTGTACGGAACCGATCTGGCATATCTCGCCAACTTCGAGAACAATCAGCTTAGCTTGAAATATCTGACGACTATTGAAAGTCTTTCCAGCGACCTCAATATCCAGAGTGCTGTAAGCCAGGATATTTTGGAGCGGTTCACGAATAACATTGGAAATCGCGATTCACTTTATGCGCTCAATGGAGAGTTTTACAGAGCAGGTTATCGCTATCTCAAGCAGAATGAGCGGAATAAACTTGCGAGCCTGATTCTTACTGGTGGATGGATTGAAGCACTTCACCTTTCGCTCGATGCCGCTCAGAACAGTGAGCTGCTTCGAAATCGCGTGGGCCAGCAGCGTTCGGCACTCAACAGCATTGTGAAGCTCACCCAAAGCGTAGAAGAAGAAGAGTTGATTGAAATGAACAAGAAGCTCACTGAGCTGCAATCGATTTTCGAGGAGTTGGAGTACACTTATGAGTATCAAAAGCCGATTACCGATCAAAAAGAAAAAACGACCTACATCAACAGCAAGAGTAGCGTAACCGTTACTGATGAGCAGTTGAAAAGAATAAAAGAAAAGACGAACGAGATCCGTGAAATTATAATTTCATAAAGCCATGAAGACAACCACCCTCACCATATTTTTGCTTTTCTTGCTAGGAGCTGCAAGCGGTGCATTTGCACAATGCGACAGTTTTGCGGAAGATTGCGATGAACATTTCTCCGAAGCCTTCATCAGCGATGGCCAGGAATACCGTGCGCTCTTGCACAGCGATCAAACCGCTGTTTTCGAATCTACACTATTTGGTAGCAACACCTATCGAATTGCTGCCTGTAGCGGAAAATCTGACGGAAATTTAATTTTTTCCATTTACGATCAGGAAGGAAATCTGATCTTCACTAACGAGGAGTATTCGAATGCCCCCTACTGGGACTTTGCTGTTAGTTCAACAGTGAATGTCACCATCGAGGCGCACCTCGATCCTAACAAAAGTGAATCGGGATGTGCAGTTTTACTAATTGGCTTCAAGAAATAACCGATTAGGTAACCTTTTTCTCCAAAAATCGAAAACAATATTGCCAGGCAGCCTCGCACTATCTCGAGGTGATGCCCCAGGATAATTATGTAAATAAATGAGTGCAGGAATTCTAAGAGCTTTAATGCAACTTTTCGCGATTATCGCCCGCGGTGGCGAAAATCAGGGAAGCACAGGCCGTGATGTGGTCGCGATATTTTTGCGTCAGCAACTCAACAGAGAGCTGGTGAAAAAATATCTCGAGCTCTACGATCAGTTCGTGGAAAAGCATCATCGTAAATCGCGCAACAAGGAAGGCTCTAAGAAGCAAACCTCAGTTAACTCTGTGAAGGTGCTGAAGATCTGTGCTCAAATCAACGAAGAGCTCGCGCACAAGGAGAAGATTTTTGTACTGATCCGACTCCTGGAATTTATCAATGCCATAGCAGATGCGGGCGAACAAGAATGGGAATTTGTCGACACCGTAGCTGACTCGTTCTACATTGATCCGGAAGTTTTCGAAAACAGTAAGAAACTCATTGCGCTTACAGCAAATGAAGTCGCTGACCACAAGGAATTTCTGTATATCGATGGTTCTGAACAATGGGGATGTGAGTCGGCAAAACACATTTATGCCGAAGGCCTTGAAGGGCGTTTGGTATTTTTTAGAATCGCAGAAGAGCACATGTTTTTCTTGCGATTTTTTGGTCCCGATAGTTTGTTCCTCAACGGTCAGGTGCTGAGTGATGAACGAAGTCACGTTTTCAATCAGGGTGCCAGTATTCGAGGATCTAAGATTTCGCCCATCTACTACAGCGATATCATTCGCAGCTATCTGGAAGACCGCGTAGAATCGGGTATTTCTTTCCGGGCTGAGAATGTCTCCTACTATTTTAAAAGGAATAACACCCAGGCACTCCACCAATTGAATATCACCGAAGAATCGGGCAATCTCATTGGGATAATGGGTGGGTCGGGAAGTGGTAAGTCTACTTTGCTCAATGTGCTTAATGGGAACTACACGCCCACTTATGGAAAGGTAACGATTAACGGAATTGACATCCACAATGAGTCTGAAAAGATCGAAGGTGTAATCGGTTACGTTGCACAGGACGATTTGCTGATAGAAGAGCTCACGGTTTTTCAAAATCTTTATTACAACGCCCAGCTCTGTTTCGACAAGAAATCTGACGAAGAAATAACAGACGTGGTCAATGAAACGCTTCAGAGCCTGGGGCTGTTTGAGGCCAAAGACCTCAAAGTAGGGTCGCCATTGGACAAAACCATCAGTGGAGGACAGCGAAAGCGATTGAACATTGCGCTGGAGTTGATTCGTGAGCCATCTGTGCTTTTTGTGGACGAGCCAACATCTGGACTCTCCTCACGCGATTCTGAAAATATTATGGATTTGCTCAAAGAGCTCACACTCAAGGGCAAGCTTATTTTTGTGGTGATCCACCAGCCATCTTCCGACATCTTTAAGATGTTTGACAAACTCTTTTTGCTCGATCAGGGTGGATATCCAATTTACTACGGAAACCCAGTTGAGAGTATCATTTATTTCAAGAAACTCGTTAACCACGCAAATCTGCAAGAGAGTGAATGTGCTCGCTGTGGTAATGTCAATCCCGAGCAGATTTTCAATATCATCGAATCGAAAGTTGTGGACGAATACGGGCAGTTGACTGACCATCGGAAAACAACACCGCAGGAGTGGAACAACTTTTTCAATGTGATGATCGGGAATCAACTGGAGCCGGAAGAACAGGTTGAAGAGACTCCCAAGTCAGCATTCAGCATACCTGATAAACTGAAGCAATTCAAAGTTTTTCTCCAGAGAGATGTTTTGAGCAAGATCAGTAACAGGCAATACATGCTGATCAACTTTTTGGAAGCCCCATTGCTCGCCCTAGTCTTGAGTTTTTTTATTAAGTACTATTCGCACGGCAAAGCCGGAAGTGCAGAATACATTTTTCGCGAAAGTGAGAACATACCTCAGTACCTATTTATTTCTGTGATTGTTGCGCTTTTTCTCGGGCTCACAGTTAGTGCTGAGGAAATTATCCGCGACCAGAAGATTTTGAACCGAGAGAAATTTCTCAATCTAAGCCGCGGCAGCTACTTGCTTTCAAAAATCGGGATCATGTTCACCATTTCGGCTATCCAAACGCTTTCGTTTGTGGCCATTGGGAACTGGATTTTAGAAATTCAAGGGATGACTTTCAGCTACTGGCTGGTGCTTTTTAGCACGGCTTGTTTTGCCAATCTTCTCGGACTCAATATTTCTGCTAGTTTCAACTCGGCCAAAGTGATTTACATTTTGATTCCGATTTTGATCATCCCACAACTATTGTTTAGCGGGATCATCGTGAAATTTGATAAGCTGCATCCAATTTTTTCGAAAGAGGATAGCGTACCGCTGATCGGAAACGTGATGGCCTCGAGATGGGCTTACGAAGCTCTCGCTGTAAATCAGTTTAAAAACAACGAATTCGACAGTCATTTCTTCAACTTCAATAAAAAATTGAAGTACTTCAACTGGAAAAAAGATTTCTGGGTTATGGAGCTAAAGAACAAAACTCTGGAAGCACAGAGAATTTTAGAAGATGGTGGAGATGAGGACCAACTGAGGTACAACCTTCTGGTATTGAAAAACGAGCTCAACAAGGAATCTGAAAAAGTTGATGACTACAAATTTGATCTTATCGATCAGCTCGCTGTTGGCAAAGCCACTGAGCAAACTCTTGATAAGGTGCTGACAGATCTCGATCTGCTTTTTGATTATTATGTAAAGAACTACAACCTGGTTTCTGAAAAGAAAGAGGATCAGATTGCCGAGATGACTGCTACCGATGAGGACCGGGAAAATTTCTTGAAGCTCAAGGATAGTTTCAGCAACGAAAGCCTGGAAGAGTTTGTGACCAACAAGAATGAAATTGAAGAAATCGTAGAAGAAGGTGGGGAGCTCGTTCAAAAGAGTAATCCGGTTTATCTTGACCCTTACAATTCCAACCTGCTCTCAGCACACTTCTATGCACCATCAAAATTGTTGTTTGGTAACCAAGTAACCACCTTCTCAGCCAACTTGCTCGTCATTTGGTTGATGACGTTAGGCTTTGCTATTCTGCTTTACTTCAACGGGCTACACTGGTTCATCGATCGAATCACTACCTGTTTCTCAGCATTCGCCAGTTTATTTAAGAGAAAGGAAAAAGTAGGATAAGCCAATCGTTTACTAACTCAAAAATTATAAGAGATCTAACCTTCTTCACTGATTGTGAAGGAGGTTTTTTTTGGAGAGAATTAGATGTTTGTTGAAGCCTTGAAGTCAATTTCTTCGGACCGTTTAGCGCAAAATTGAGCTCATTCAATGACTCGTGGCTGCACATAGAATTGACTCTAGCTTACGTGCTGTAAGTTTTCTTGTGAAGGGAGAAAGGAGAATAGTAGAAAAGAAAAAAGCGAGCCTTATGAAAAGCTCGCTTTCGTGTAATTTACTATTAGTTTTTTATCAAATCTCTTCTACTTCAATCATCTTAAAGGGTATGTTGATGATAGCTTCGTAGTCTTCTCCGGCTTCCAGCATGTCTTCATCATCTTCTTCGTAGTACCAGTTAACGATTACATCTCCATCTACAGCTTCAAGTTTTTTGAACACATCAAGGATGCATTTCGAACTGCTGGTGTTGAAATACTCCAATTGAATATTTACATGGGTTTTGTCAGCTGGAGACGATGAATAATGCTCGATCCAGTCAATCAGCGGCTTATAAAACTCTATTGAGTTCTCGGGAATAGATCGCCCTTTGATTTCGAGTTTACCTTCACCTTTAATGAAATTTACAGTTGGCGTTTTTGGTGTTCCCTTGATTTTGATATCCTCCATGTTAACTAGATACTTTTACGTTTAGACTAAAAAATGAGCTGACACTGTCGAAAGGAATAAATCCATACTCGAGTTTATTGTCTGACTTTCTTGCGATGTCAATGATTCCAAGTCCGCCACCTCCTTTGCTGGTGCGCGTGCCAGAGCTCAATACTTTCTTATAAAGTGATTTTATTTCTTTCCTGTCCATCTCATTGATTTCCTGAAGCTTGTCTTTAAGTTTATCAATTTCGTCATTCAGGATGAAGTTTCCTGTCATAATAGAAAAACCTCTTACAGTTCTTGCTATCATTACGATAACAGAAGGTGTTTCACTGTCTTTTTTATGGTCGAATTTTATTTGTTCGATATGATGATAGAGGTTTTGCAAGCACTCAACCAGGATGTTGAAAACACGCTTGCGTACTTTGGCAGAGTCTTCGATTTGCTGAAGCTTTCTTTCTGCGACCTGCAAAATAGCATCGAGGAGCTCGGTATTCATATCACCCTTGAAAGAGATCATGATGTTTTCTCTTTCCATGCGATCATAAAATTCAAATACGTCTATTTTGTTATCCAAAATGCGGATTTGTTTAAGTTGTCTTCAGTTCATTTAGAGCTCGATCGCCTACGAGGGTGATTTGTTTTCAAGCTGGAGTCAAATTTAAAAATCAATTTCTAATATTGCGCCTCAGCCCTTGTCAGATAATTCTTAATAGATTGTGAGAAAATGGAAAACAGTGTAGGGAGATCGTGGTTCAAAGATTGGTTTGATACGCACTATTACCATATCCTATATCAGAACAGAAATCACAGTGAAGCCAGAGCTTTTATTGAAAAACTGCTGAGCTATCTTCGTTTGAGTCGAGGAAGTGAGGCGCTCGATCTGGCCTGTGGTAAGGGGCGCCACTCAAAGTTCCTATCAGAGCACAATTTAAAAGTTGTAGGTCTCGACTTGTCCGAAAATAGCATAGAAGAGGCCAAAAAGATGAGCAACGAAGAGCTGCACTTTGAGGTGGCAGACATGCGAAGCTTCAGCCTGAACAAGAAATTCGATGCAATTTTTAATCTCTTTACCAGTTTTGGCTACTTCGATAATAAGGCAGACAACTTACATGTATTGAAGCGTGTAAAGGCACATCTCAAGGCTGACGGTCGATTGGTAGTTGATTTCTTAAATGCTGAAAAGGTGTTGAAGAACTTGCCAACTAGCGAGGTAAAAACGCTGGATGGAATCGAGTTTCATATTGATAAGTATTTGGAAAATGGCATTGTCGTGAAACGCATTCGGTTCAGCGATAAGGGCAATGATTACGAATTTTTTGAACGTGTCCAGGCCTTGACAATTGATGATTTCCGCGAGATGCTGAAGCATTGCGGCATGGAAATTATTGATACTTTTGGCGACTACAATCTCAATCCTTTTGAGCCTCAAAAGTCAGATAGGCTCATTCTAATAGCTCATTAAAAAAGTTGGATTACGACATTCTTCATATTCTCACTTTGTTTTTTGTTCCTATGATCCTAGGGGCAGTTTCTCTTTTGTTTCAGCCAGTTTTGCGAAAACAAATTAAGTTGCTGCTTTCATTTAGCGGTGCATTTTTGCTCGGGCTTTGCGTTGTGCACCTGCTGCCAACCATTTTCAATTCGGAATTGCAAGATCCGGGCTTATTCATTTTGGCGGGCTTTTTTATTCAGATTTTGCTGGAGTATTTATCACGCGGATTGGAGCACGGACACATCCACCATGAGGATGCCAGTGGAAATATTCCCTGGGTATTGATGATCAGTTTATCGCTTCACGCCTTCATAGAAGGAATGCCATTCGGCCACAACCACGCCCATGGTCACGATCATTTGGATGCTTTGCTGTTTGGAGTTGTTCTCCACAAGGCTCCAGTTGCCATTGTACTGATGACACTTTTCACTCAAGCCAAATTTTCAAAAGTCAAGTCGCTGGTTGCTTTGTTGGTCTTCTCGCTGATGGCTCCACTCGGGGCGGTGAGCTTCGGACTTTTTGAAAGATCAAGTCATCAACTTGCAGAAATTGCTATGCCCGCTGTTACGGCCGTTTTGGTTGGTATTCTTTTGCACATCGCCACCACCATTCTTTTCGAAACTTCCGATGGCCATCATTTCAACCGCTGGAAATTTGCCTCAATCGTTCTCGGTGTTTTCCTCGCCTGGTGGATCGGATAAAACTATCCTAAATTCATTCGTCTCAAAGGTTAGAATTCAGTAATTTTGCACTCGCAAATCGATTAAGTCGAACACTTAAAAATTTGAATGAATGTCAGTATTAGTAGGTAAAAAAGCACCAGAATTTGAAAGCGGTGCAATAATGAACGGTGGAACTGTAGTGAATGATTTTTCACTCAAGCAGTACCTCGGAAAGAAACACGTTTTGTTCTTTTTCTACCCAAAGGATTTCACTTTTGTTTGCCCAACTGAGCTGCACGCTTTTCAAGAGCGTCTAGCTGAATTTGAAGAGCGCGGAGTAGCTGTAGTAGCTTGCTCTACCGACACAGAAGAGTCTCACTGGGGATGGCTTCAAATGTCCAAAGAAAACGGTGGTATCAAAGGTATCACTTACCCAATTGTAGCAGATGTTGACAAGACTATCTCAGATGCATTTGGTGTGTTGGCAGGAGAATACGGATACAACGAAGAAGGTCGCCTAGCGGCAAACGGACCAATGGTAGCTTATCGCGGGCTTTTCCTTATCGACAAAGAAGGAACAGTGCAACACCAGGTGGTGAATAACATGCCACTCGGAAGAAGCGTAGACGAAGCACTTCGTATGGTTGACGCTCTTCAGTTTTTCGAAGAAAACGGTGAAGTTTGCCCAGCAGATTGGTCAAAAGGCAAATCAGGTATGAAAGAATCACACGAAGGTGTGGCTGATTACCTTTCTTCTAATTAAGAAATGATCAAAACGACAGAGTGAATCTTACACTCTGAAAGTGAGTGTTTAAAATTTAAAAAGCTTCCCGGAGTAGCCGGGGAGCTTTTTTAGTTTTCAATAGTCTCAGGCAATTCGGGAAGGCCCCGAAATAATTTTTCACTACCTTTCCATCGATAAATCAGTGAAAGAATTGACAACAAGACCATGAGTTTATCAAACAACGAGAAAGAGATTCGCGAAGAAGGAGCAACTTACTTTCAGGATTTTGTGGGAGTAGGAGGACACATGAAACTGACCAACAAGAGGATCTGCTTTAGCACCAATGCGAGTGCTCTTAAACAATGTGATCTCGAAATCTCCCTTAAAGACATCTCAGACGTAACTCTGTTCAAAACGCTGAGCATCAACCCGAACGGGCTCACCGTGATGCTCAAAAGCGGAACGATAGAAAACTTTGTTGTTGATGACAGAGAATCGTGGAGGAGATCAATTCTCGATCAGATCAGAATGACAAGAGCATAGTAAGGCGAGCAACCCAAGTTAGGGCTTAGGAGTCTTTTAATGTACATACTAATACCTTTTGTAATTAACACCGAATTATAACTGATTATGAAAACCTTAAAGACAAAGTTGATTAGTGAGAAAGTTGAGTTTCTTTTCATAAAGAAGAAGCCGAACAGACGGATTTTGATTTTCGCTCACTACCTCAACTAAGATTTCATCTCAATGAGGCTACACCTTTCGTAACCCTCCCCAAAAGACAGACGTATTTATCACACCAACTGGAGTCGCCCTGTGTTGCGCGAATTCAATCTATTTCAGTGAATATGAAAAGGTGTAAAATACGTATCAACGTAAAGAAATTTGAAACGATCAAACTGTACAACAAGAAGTTGTGCTTTAAAGATTTTGAGCACTGTCTCAATTGATTCATTTCACTCAGAGCGGAAAGACACTTCCCGCTTCGGCCATCGCTTTTTCCAACGCCTTTTTATTTAATCCCAACTCCACATCATTTTTATCAAACCAACTGATCATGTTTTCGGTTGCCATATTTCCCGTTAGGTCGTCTTTGGCCATGGGGCAACCACCAAATCCTTTTAAAGCTCCATCAAATCTTCTGCAGCCGCTTTCGTATGCGGCAGCCACTTTTTCTTCCCATGAATCTGGAGTGGTGTGTAGGTGTGCACCAAACTCCACGTTCTGCAGCTCGGGAATCAGTGCTTCAAAAATTTGACTAATGTTTTCCTTGTTTGAAACACCGATGGTATCGCTCAGTGCTATGATGTCGATGCCAATTTCGCGGTGGAGACGCTCAGACCATTTGATCGCAATCTCAGGGTCCCACTTTTCACCGTAAGGGTTTCCAAATGCCATAGAAATGTAAATCACCACTTTCTTGTTGTACTTCTCGCAGAGATTCTGAATTTCCTCAACTCGCGAAAGCGACTGCTCAATGGTGCTGTTCGTATTTCTTTTCTGAAATTCTTCTGAAATACTGAATGGAAAACCCAGGTAATCGACCTGTTCAAACTGAACAGCATCTTCCGCTCCACGCTTGTTGGCCACGATGGTGAGCAGTTTTGAATCTGAATTTTGCCAATTGATGCTGTCTAGCACCTCAGCAGTGTCTTTCATCTGAGGAACAGCTTTGGGCGACACAAAGGATCCCACATCGATTGTGTGGAAACCAACATCGAGTAGTTGATTAATATACCTCACCTTACTCTCAGTGGGGATAAATTCTTTAATACCTTGCATGGCATCCCGGGGGCATTCAATTAATTTCATCTGCATATGATTTGAAACAGCCCAAAAGTAAAAAAGTGTAAGAAGAGGCCGACAAGTTACCGGGAAAACCGCCTTACAGATTTCACATCTGTCTGCACTTAATTTGAAACCATCAAAAGTGACTCGCTCATGAGGCGAATTTTGATCATAGACAATGACGAGATAACCCTGGCGCTTACGCGCAAGTTTCTCGAAAACTATGGCTATGAAGTGACAATCGCCTCGAGCACCAGACAAGCGCTGGACGAGTTGAGTGCACCGGAATTTGATCTGATTATTTCAGAGATTTTGATGTCCGGATTAGATGGTTTCGATCTGGTTAGATTTCTGAAAAAATGCTTTATCAAAATTCCGGTTGTGTTTCTCACTGTTAAAGATGATGAAACAACAAGGCGCGAGGCTCGAAATGCAGGAGTAGCTAAATTGATCAGCAAGAAAGTGGACTACGTAAACCTTCCACATATTGTAGATCAGGTGTTGAGCGAATCACTAAAAGAAACTAAATAATTGTTGTCGCGTAGAATGTTGACAACGAGTGATTCAGCAAAGGTTTTAGTGAAAAAAAGTACCAACACCAATCTAGCTCTCATGGAAATTAGTGAATTCAACAAGCTGCCGCTCGATCAGAAGACAAACTATTTGTGGGACAACGGCATTTGCCTAAACCAACGATTAGTCAAAAATCAGTACATCGTTTGCATCTTTTCTCTCGACACGTTTTATGTTGAGGCTGTCTATTCCAAGAGGAATAATAAGGTGGATAGGATAGTACCGATAAACGATCTCAGGAAATGGGAGGCTTATGTGGATGCAGTGATCATGAATATCTGCTGTCCGAGTTGACCCGAAAAATTGAACGAATTCTCCAAGCCGGATGTCATGCTGAACTTGTTTCAGTATCTATCCGGCTTTTTTATTTCTAAAGTGCTCCGCCACACTTTTTACAATAAATCGCGTCTTTGTCGTGGCCATAGGCTGCACAATGCGGACAGCTCTGAGTATTCATTCTGATGTTTTTCTGGTGGCTGATCTCCGAAGTCACTATTCCGGTTGGCACTGCAATTATCGCATATCCCAGAATCATGATGAATGCCGCTAGAGCCTGTCCGGTAATTGTTTGCGGTGCAATGTCGCCATATCCCACAGTGGTGAGAGTTACTATTGCCCAGTAGATACTTCGTGGAATGCTCGTAAATCCGTTTTCACTGCCCTCGATCAAATACATCAATGTTCCGAGAATAATCACAGAGGTAAAGACAGTGAAAAGAAATACTGTGATCTTCTCGCGGCTGGCACGCAATGCATCGCCCAGAAGTGATGCTTCTCCAATAAAACGAGTCAGTTTTAAAATTCTGAAAATTCGCAAAAGCCTAATACTTCGTATTACCAGTAACGACTGTGCTCCCAGAACAAAAAGACTCAGATAAGTCGGCAAAATGGACAACAGGTCAATAATTCCGAAAAAGCTTGTTGCGTATCTCCATGGCTTGGTTACAATGATTAGCCGAGCCAGGTATTCTATTGTGAACAGAATTGTGAATGCCCACTCTGCCATGTAAAGCCACTGACCGTATTCCTTATGGACGAATGAAACACTTTCGAGCATCACCACAACTACGCTCAAAATGATCGCAATGAGGAGTCCGATATCGAACCACTTACCCCATGGAGTATCGGCCTCAAAAATTATTTCATGAAGCGTATTTTTCCACTTTTGTTCAAACGGTCCGTTAGATTCTTTCATTAGCTACGGTCAGGTCTTTGACTTTTAATCCTTGTTTGGCTAATATAAAGTGATTTCACTAAAAGCTCAGTAAAAGCTGACTAAAGCGCCTTTTTCACTGACATCCCAAATCTCGATTCCGAGCCCATGCGCCTGACTAATAAGTTTTTCCCTCGCTGGCGCAGAGTGGTAGCCGGTGAAGATCAACGTATCAATTTCAAAGCTTTTTGAGAGTGATGCTAAATCATCGAGATAGTAGTCGGCTACGAAGGCATAGTCGATTTTTAGTTGACGATTAAATGAAATCTCTTCTAAACCTCTGTTCAAAAACAACAACCGTTTTCCATGCCATTGGAAAAGGTGATTTTCAGGTTCAATTGACTTGACAATTCTCAGAGAGTCAACTGAATCGTATTCAATCTCCGTTACATCGCGGCTGTCCCAAAAATTGTGTACATGGAAGAGCATGGCCTCATCATCGCTTGCCAGTCCTTCGGTGTACAAAAACTTACACCTGCGACCTTCTACCAGGCTAATTGCAGTTTTTCCTGATGCATCGTGAACGACTATCGCTTTTTGTTGCAGGTTTCGATGGTTTTCAAAAATCTGCATGCTGAAGAGCACAATCCAGATTGCAAGGTGAACGAAAGCCGGTTTCGCTTTGCGATAAATCAGTGTGATGATGCCGCTGATCATAAGCGCGTAGATCAGCCAGGTTTCGAGCACATTTATTGAAATGTGATGCGACAGCGGGTGAGGCAAAAACTCGAGTTGATGAATGATCTGATTGAGTAGATAGGTAAGGAGGTTGAGCAAGTTTGCAAACACTGTGCTCACCACTGGAACCCAGGAGATGAGAAAGAAGAGCAAGGTGGCGTAGAGTAGGAGCGTGGCTGCAGGAATTACAAGAAGGTTTGATACGAAAAAGTAGTTAGGAAACTGATGAAAATAGAGCAAGCCCAGCGGAAAGGTAGCCAATTGAGCTGCAATGGAAACAGCGGTGAGTTGCCAGGCCTTGTCGAGTAGCTTGTTTTTTGGGCTTAGCCAACTGTAGATTTTCGGTTGAAGAAAAACGATACCCAGCACGGCCAGGTAAGAAAGTTGAAAACCTACCTCGATAATCATAAAAGGATTGTAGATGAGCAAAGCAAGAGCCGAAGCCGCCAGTGTGTTGTAAATGTTCGATCGCAACTGCGAGACCTTGGCGATTGCGATAAAAGAGAACATTACCGAAGCCCTCATTACCGATGGTGACATTCCTGTCGTTAGCGCGTAAAGCCAGATTCCACCGAGCAACAAAAACAGTTGAATCTTTCTCGTTAGCGAAGTCTTCTTAAGTGGACCGGTGAGGTAGAGGAGGACGATGTAAATCAGTCCGACATGCAGTCCCGAAACTGCCAGTACGTGCATGGCCCCGGCACTGGCATAAGCTGTATGGGTGTCGTGCGAGAGGTAGTCTTTTTTGCCGAGCACCAATGCTGAGAGTACCGCGTATTCTTCACCTTCAATTCCTTTGTCCCTGAGTTTGACCAGTAAGTTTTTCCTGAGATCTTCGAACGTACTGAGAAATGGAGCTTCACCATCTCTCGGAAGTGTTTTCCATTTTTCCGAAGGGAGGTAGACCTGCTGATAAATGAACTGGTGATAGAGGTATCGCTTGTAGTTAAACTGTCCGGGGTTTGTGGGCGGCTCGATGTCTGAAGGAGCTTCTTGCGAAACGATTCTGTCACCTGCAATCAAACTGCGCGACCGGCTGTCTTTTTCAAGGTAAACAATCATTGTTCCTGTTGTGGGCTTTAGTTCAGAGTGGTCTTCGGTGGCTATGACTTTTACCACAGCTTTTATGGACCGATCTTTTTCCACTGGTTCGCCCTGGATTCGCATCACCCAGGTGTGGTCGTTGTTGAGTGTGTGTGAGAAATGAGTGTCGTGATATTTCTCCACTCGTAATTGAGCGAGCATCATCCCGAATAGAAACAATAGGACGTATGCCGAAATTCCACTGAGGTGGCGATTTCGGAAGTGCTGCTTCTTCGCGTAGAGAAGATTGTAAACAAAAAAGGCAACAAAGCCAATAGGCACGACCCACGGCAAAATGGGTAGGTGTAACCTTGCTTGCGATTCAAATACAATTCCCAGAACGAATGGTAGCAGTATCCGCACAAATGGAGACTGGTGCCAAAAATTCATCAGTAGATATAGATAGTTTGTGATGGGAAGTTAATGAAATTCAGAAGAGTGCAAACTTCCTGCTGGCAAATTCCTCCCAGTTCATTTTGCGAAATGTGATTAATCGCTCCGTAAATAGGTTACGACCGGTGTCAATTCTTTTGCATTTGAAATGCTAAAATAGTTAGCATTATATTTGAATGATCATTAAATTAGCATCCTAAAACAATTGGCAAACTAAAAGCGAAATAAGAATGAACGAGAGGGCGATTATGCACATGGATCTGGACACTTTTTTTGTGTCGGTAGAAAGGCTGCTGGACAGGCGGCTCAAGGGAAAGCCGGTGTTGGTTGGTGGCACGAGCGACAGGGGAGTGGTGGCGGCTTGCAGTTACGAAGCGCGCACTTTTGGTGTGCATTCGGCCATGCCAATGCGAATGGCAAAAGAGCTCTGTCCCGAGGCGATTGTGATCCGCGGAAATTCATCGAACTACATGAAGTTCTCAAACATGGTTACCGACATCATCAAAGAAGACGTGCCGCTTTACGAGAAATCTTCGATCGATGAGTTTTATCTCGACCTCACGGGAATGGATCGTTTTTTTGGCTGCGTGAAGTTTTCTTCGGAACTCCGCCAGCGGATCATCAAAGAAACAGGGCTTCCGATTTCCTTTGGGCTTTCCCAAAACAAAACAGTGTCGAAAGTAGCTACAGGCGAAGCCAAGCCCAACAACGAACTCCGTGTGGACTACGGTACCGAGCGGCCATTTTTAGCTCCGCTATCGGTGAGGAAAATCCCGATGGTGGGCGAAAAAACCTACCAGAGCCTCTGCAACCTGGGAGTGAAGAGAATCCACACCATTCAGGAAATGCCGGTGGACCTGATGGAAAGGGCACTGGGAAAAAACGGCATCGGGATTTGGAAAAAGGCCAACGGGATCGACAACAGCCCGGTAGTGGCCTACAACGAGCGGAAGTCGATTTCTACCGAAAGAACCTTCGACCGCGACACAATCGACATACACAAGCTCCGCGGAATCTTGCTGGCAATGGCCGAGAACCTGGCGTTTCAGTTGCGTAGAGGAAAAAAACTCACCGCCTGTGTTACCGTTCGCGTGCGCTATTCCGACTTCAACACCTACTCGCTGCAGAGGCGAATCCCATACACCTCGGCCGATCACGTGTTGATTCCAAAAGTGATGGAAATGTTTGAGCAGCTCTACAACCGCAGAATGCTCGTGCGGCTGATCGGTGTGCGGTTTAGTCATTTGGTGGGCGGTGGTTTTCAGATCAATCTTTTTGACGACACCGAAGAGCAGGTAAACCTCTACCAGGCGATGGACAAAATGCGAGAGCGATTTGGCGACCGCTGTGTGATGCGCGCTGCCGGCATCCACGCCCGAACGATAGGAAGAACAAATCCTTTCAACGGAGAGGCTCCACTGCTGCTGGCGAATAGGAGACAGTGAGTCAATTAAGAGTGGTTCAATTACGAATTACGAATGAGGAATTACGAATTCGTGGGAAGGGCCTCTCTTCTAGAGGGCGGGGGAAGTGGTGGCTTGAAACTTCAATTCTCTGTGCCTCTTCCCATAGTTGTAAAGCCCTACTGTGCCTATGTGGTTTAGGTTCCGTAGCTGCACGCCAGACATTTTTGAATGATCGTCTCGCAAAGTCGCAAAGCGCGCAAAGATTTTAGAAAATTAAATGTTAACAAACACTCACACATATTACTCCCTTCGTTTTGGGACAATGGCTCCGAAGGCGCTGATGGAACAGCTTCGGCAGTTTGGCTATTCGTGCTTTGCCCTCACGGATGTCAACAACACCTCGGCTTGTCTCGACATGGTGAGGCTGGCAAAAAAGTTCGACATCCGCCCAGTGCTGGGAATTGATTTTCGCAACGGTGCCACTCAAAAGTATGTGGGACTGGCAAAGAACAACCGCGGGTTTGAAAACCTCAATCGCCATCTTTCCAAGCACCTGCACGCAGAGGAATCGTTCGAGTCGAGGGCTCCGCAAATGTCGGATGTCTTTTTCATCTATCCGTTTGCAGCATTTCAGAAAAAGCCATTCGAGCTGCGCGAAAATGAATTCATCGGGGTTCGCCCACAAGATCTGCAGCAGCTTCGGCTTTCGCCACTGCGAAACAACCCCGAAAAGCTCGTGGCGTTGCCTACGGCTACTTTCAGAAACAAGAAAGACTTCAACACCCACCGGCTGCTGCGCGCCATCGACTGCAACACACTACTGAGCAAGCTATCACCAGAGCAGCAATCGCCCGAGACCGATCGGTTGCGGCCGGCCGATGAGCTCAGGGAGATTTATGACGAAGCTCCATACCTGCTGAAAAATGCAGAAAAGTTGCTCGATCAGTGCTCTATCGACTTTGAAGTGGGTAATGAGGTGGTGCCCAAAAATCAAAAAGCCTACACCGGAAATACCGAACTGGATTTTCGGCTGATGAAAAAACTGGCCTACGATGGGCTGCGCTATCGCTATCCTAAAATTGGCGAGCGCGTGATCAAGCGATTAGAGAAAGAACTAGAGGTGATTCGCGAAAAGGAGTTTGTCAGCTACTTTCTCATCAACTGGAAAATCCTGAAATACGCCCGCAGCAAAGGCTACTTCTACGTGGGGCGCGGGAGCGGAGCCAACAGCATTGTGGCCTATCTGCTTCGAATCACCGATGTGGATCCCATTGAGCTCGATCTCTACTTCGAGCGGTTTATCAACCTCTACCGGAAAAATCCGCCCGATTTTGACATCGATTTTTCGTGGACCGATCGCGAAGATATCACGCGGTTTATTTTTGAGCGATTTCCCAACACAGCGCTGCTGGCCACTTACAACACCTTTCGATTTAAGGCCGTGGTGCGCGAACTGGGAAAAGTTTTTGGTCTTCCAAAGCACGAAATCGATAAGTTGAGCCAGGGACAGATCAACTACCAGCGAGCCGATCAGATCAACCAATTGGTGCTGCGCTACAGCGAATACATTCAGGGATTTCCCAACCACCTCAGCATCCATGCCGGAGGAATTTTGATCAGCGAAAAACCCATCGAATACTACTCGGCCACCTTTATGCCGCCCAAAGGCTACCGCACGGTGCAGTTCGACATGGTGGCTGCCGAAGACGTTGGGCTCTACAAATTCGACATTCTCAGTCAGCGCGGGCTCGGCAAAATCCGCGACACCATCGACATTGTGAAATACAACCAGCCCGAGAAATTCGACTTCGACATTCACGACATCAAACGCTTTAAGCGAGACGAGCGGATAAAAGACATGTTGCGAAACGCCCTGGCCATCGGCTGTTTTTATGTAGAATCTCCCGCCATGCGGATGCTGCTGAAAAAGCTTCAGGTGGACGACTACCTTGGGCTGGTGGCGGCCAGCTCGGTGATCCGCCCCGGGGTGGCAAAAAGCGGAATGATGCGCGAGTACATCCTGCGCTACCGTTTTCCCGAAAAGCGAAAAGACGCCCACCCGGTGATGCGCAAGCTGATGCCCGAAACCTACGGAGTGATGGTTTACCAGGAAGATGTGATAAAAGTGGCTCACTACTTTGCCGGACTTTCGCTGGGCGAGGCCGATGTGCTGAGACGCGGAATGAGCGGTAAGTATCGCGGGCGCGAGGAGTTTGAGAAAGCCCGACAGAAGTTTCTCGAAAACTGCCGGCAAAAGGGATATCCCGAAAAACTCACTGCTGAGGTTTGGCGACAGGTAGAGAGCTTTGCCGGATACGCATTTGCCAAGGGCCACTCGGCAAGCTATGCAGTGGAAAGCTACCAGAGTCTTTTCCTGAAAGCCTATTTTCCACTGGAGTACATGGTGGCCACGGTGAATAACTTCGGTGGGTTTTATCGGACGGAACTCTACGTCCACGAGGCGCGGATGAACGGAGGTGAAATCATGCCACCCTGCGTAAATCACAGTACGGCCGAGGCGGTGATTCGCAGAAAGAAAATTTATCTCGGCTTTGGCCTGGTGAAAGAGCTGGAGGTGAAAACCATTGCCGCCATCGTTCGCCAGCGACAGACGGAAGGACCGTTTTCAACCATCGAGGAGTTTGTAAAACGCGTGCAGGTTTCGCTCGATCAGCTGGTGCTTTTGGTGCGGATTGGCGGATTCAAGTTTACCGGCAAAAGCAAAAAGGAACTCCTTTGGAAAGCGCATTTTCTCCTTGGAAACACCCGAAAGAGCCGACCGGAAAAATTGCTTTTCGATGCTGATACAAAGAGCTACGAATTGCCCGATTTGCAGGCCGATGCTTTTGAAGACGCCTTTGACGAGATCGAGCTGATTGGCTTCCCGCTGTGCAATCCTTTTTCGCTGATCGACTGGGAAAAGGTGGAGGGCAGAGACACGGTAACGGCTGGCGAACTGCCGAAGCTCAAAGACAAAATCGTGACGGCCGAGGGCTACCTGGTGACCGTGAAAGAAACTCGCACCAGCAACGGACAGCGAATGATGTTTGGTACGTTCATCGACTGCAACGGAGAGTGGATCGACTCGGTGCATTTTCCGCAGGTGGCTGCCGAGTTTCGCTTTCGCGGACGCGGAGTTTATCGCATCACCGGAAAAGTGATGGAGGAGTTCGACTGCATCAATCTGGAAGTAACCCACATGGAAAAGTTGCCGATGATGGAAGACCCGCGCTATGCCGACAGCCGCACAGCCAGCAAAATCACCCGCGAGCAAAAGTGGAACAAGCGCGAAAAAGACGTTACCAAACCCGGCCAAAGAGACCACCGCCCGAATAGTTTTTTGGAAGTGCAGAAGGGGTTGAGAGAGGAGGAGTGAGGAATGTGTTAGGTATTGACTATTTTTAAAACCACTTAAAAATTTACCAGTGAATAAGAAAAAGCTTCAAGTGAAATCTCCATCTCAATATGTAGTATTAACCGTAATAATACAGCTAGTCATTTTTGTGACTTTGCTTCAAATCGAGAAAGGATTTCTACCGGATATTGCGGGCTTACAAAGATTAAAACCCATAGATCTATTTGGGTTAATCTGTAGTATTGTTTCTTCAATAGTCGGGATCATTGTGGCCGTGGTTCTAATAGCATTTGAATATGACGGAAATAATTTTCATAGAAGAGAACGAGATAGTATCCTAAACGATTGGAAAGCGATGACTTTCTTTTCATTTTCGATTTCATTAGTCCTAGTTTCATTTGTGGCATATTCATATGTGCATGATTTTGGTAGCTCACAGCGCCTCACAATCGGGTATTTTGTCTTATTTCAATTTGTTGTATTTATTATTCTTTTGGTTCCAGTCATCAGTTCAACTCTCAAGAGCGCAGATCGCCTAAAAAAAACAATTGGTCTTATACAGTCAGTAGAATGGGAAGATATTGAAGGCTTCGAAACAACCAGACATAAGAACTTCATATCACATACAACAAACAATAAAATTGTAGCCATCAGAACTGACCTCAATTATTATGTCCAAAAGGAAGATTCTGATGCCTATAATCAGGTTATGGAAGAACTAAACTCGCTAGCGGTAGATTATATAGATAATGGGCTAGATCGTGAAGATTCTGGTAAGCTATTTCACGCATTAGTGTTCATTTGGAGGCATTCAATTCAAAAGGCATATCAGAATAGCTCAAATGATTTTTTAAATGCGATTTGGATCAGTATTGAGACCTTCTATGAAAAGGCATCAGTGAGTCAAGTAGAGTTAACAAAATTTGAAGTCCTTAAAGACTTTAAAAGGAATTTTTTACAATCCCTCAATGCTCGAAGGTTTGACGAAGCACTAATCAAAGGTGTTTCAGTTATAGCAGAATCCTTTAAAAGAAATTTTCAATTAAACTCTCCTGCCGAAAATAGAATACTACAGACAAGGCTGGTCTTCAATAATACTATTGAGAATAATTCAAAAGATAATGCACAGTGGATGGAGTTGAATCAAATTTTGCGGGAACTAGGTTTGATTTTGAACAGTTCGGTTATTTCGGGTAATCTTGAGCTAAATGAGGAGGCTAGGTATAATTTGCTTTTTATTGCCATTTCTATGCGATATAATCAAAACGAAGAGTTATCACCAAAAGAAGGCTTGATAGTAATAGGAGTTTACATGTACTTAAAAAATAATGCATTAAACGCTCTTAGGAAAGGTCTTTACAGTTTTGCATACGAGTGTATGCCAATAGATATGTTTCTTTTTCAAAAGATAATAAAGTCAAGACGTGAGATTTACAGAAATGTTCTGTCTACCGTATCTCGATTTATTTTAACTTGCCAAGCAGAAGGATTTTTGTCATCTTCAGATGGTCACTCACTGATCTCTACTTGGGCTACAATAGGTCGTCAATGTTCTAATCAGTATTCCTCTGATGAGAACATACGTAGTGTTTTTAAATTTGTAATAGATACATTGGTAGCGCTAAAATCGCAAGTTGAACGAACTGATTTAATAGAACAGGGAGGAATTTACAAATTAATCAAATCTGAATTAGAATCTCTAAGAACGTGGCTGTTAAATGACAATTTGAATATAAAAGAAAGCGATGTTATTAACACTCTCAATGATGTGATTCAAAGCTTTAAAGATATTAAACCGCAAG
This sequence comes from Halocola ammonii, assembly GCF_049334165.1. Taxonomy (NCBI): domain Bacteria; kingdom Pseudomonadati; phylum Bacteroidota; class Flavobacteriia; order Flavobacteriales; family Halocolacceae; genus Halocola; species Halocola ammonii. The sequence continues at coordinate 145,278 of NZ_JBEGHD010000003.1, read as the reverse complement.
AACATACTTACGAAGTAAAGTGGGATTAATTTTTTAAAGAATGCACATAGTTTCAGAAGAGCAAAAAGCCGAGCTCGATACACGCTTGCAAAGAAGTGAAGATGGCAAAGGAAAGGAATACAGCTGGGAATATGTGAAGAACGTTGCAAGAAATACTTCTTCATCTGAAGTTTAGATTTTCAGTTTGTCCGCAGTAATCACCACACTCGCCATTATCTCCATTTTCTCTGGACATGCTAAAGAGCACGGTCAGAGCAGGTGGAAGTGGGCGCTACTTGGACTGGCTAGTTTTTGGATTCCTGGTTTTGGGCTTTCATTTCTCCTCGTCCAAATAGTTGGTGACAACGGAGAAACCTGGCAGATCACGACTATCACCATCGGAACCTTCCTCATTTTTGGGTGCAAGTGGCTATCTATGCTCAAGGGTCCTCAGGAAGCTCAAGCAAAGAGCCAGGCTCGAAGAATGACCTTCCAATAAACCTCCGATTTTCGTATAATTGTCTTCCATACCAACTTAACCAAACTCATGAAGCGCTTTACTCAACTTTTCACTGCCTTTGTAGTTGCGAGCTTTTTTCTCGCCAGCTGCGCTACATCGAGCGATGTCACCTCCTCAAACCTTATTCAAAAAAGAAAATACCGAAAAGGATTTTTTGTCGCCTCTCTGAATAAGCGTAAGAAAGACGAGAAGAAGAGTCAGACTGAGGAAGTGAAGGCTAATGAAGATCTCACTGTTTTGGCAGCACGAAATCTCGAAACTGCCTCGCTCGAAACGTCTACCGAACGAGAGCCGGAAAGCTTAAGTTCTTCTTCTACACCTGTTGAGGTTTTTTTAGTTCCGGCAAAGTCTGCCGAACTCAACTCAGACTGCGACATCATAGTCCTCACCAACGGTGATGAAATTGAAGCACGTGTTTTGGAAATCACAGAAGATGAGGTACGCTATAAAAAATGTGATCGTCTAAACGGGCCAACCTACACAAAAAGCCGTGACAACATCGTACTTATCCGCTACCCAGATGGGTCCAAAGACATGTTCAATAACGAAAAGGTCAATAAGTCCAGGGAGAATAGTTGGCAAGATGATGTCAATAAGGCCGGAGACGATATCAACAAAGCCACTGAAGAATTACCGATTGGAGACAAAAGTCAGGTTGTTGCAGCAGTGCTGTGCTTTTTCCTCTGGGGTCTCGCGATCCATCGTTTTTATCTCGGCTACGTAGGGATCGGAATTCTTCAAATTTTAACTCTTGGAGGTTGCGGAATTTGGGCACTGGTTGACTTTATCCGGATCCTGATGGGAACACTCAAGCCAAAGAACTCTGAATATGAAGAAACATTTGATGATATCTAAGCTTGAGACTGTGAGGAAGTGGAGGGTTGGATTGTCAGGCGTGTTAATAGCTATACCCATCGTTTTACTGCTTATGCCGGCAGACTATTTCGACAGTGGTGAAAGCATTTGCCTCTCGCATCTCATGGCTGGTGTGGATTGCTACGCCTGCGGGATGACTCGCTCAGTGATGCATCTCATTCACTTCGATTTTGCCACGGCCTGGGATTTTAATCCGCTTGGTTTTGTGGTGCTGCCACTGCTAATGCTTTACTGGCTCAAATTGGTGCTCCAGGGATTTGGAGTGAGGATTTTAAAATGGTTTTGAGAAAATGGAACCCCCCTGGACCTTCACCGAAAAAATCATTGGGATTGCTTTTTGCCTGATCATTCTCACTTTGGTGGCCAGGTCTATCGTAGACAAGAACAAGGTCAAAGATGAAGTTGATTCCGAGGCAGAATCTTTGTACCACGATCGCGATGTGGTGGGGCAAACCAGAGACTGGCTGGCGCCCAATGCCCCAAAAGAGAAAACCGACTTGCCTCTTTCCAATAGCAATAACTTGCTGCTCATCTTGATAGCAATTTTCATGACCTGGATACTTCTCCGAATGGGGTCGGTCCTCTGATCAGTGAACATGATCGGCATTGAGAAAGGTATTTGTCGAATTTCTATACTTTTATCGCATACTTCACATCTCATGAAATATATAACTCTCTTTCTCCTGGCGTTGCTTCTGAGCGCTTCGGTTCTCCAATCGCAAACTTATGAGCGGTACAAAATTCTTTTGGACACCACCCTCGAATCCAAGGCTTTGGGTTTTGAAAAGAACATCAAAGTGACGGTGCCATTTACCTGGCAAGAAAACCTCGGTTCTGAATTTCCGCTGATCGTTGTCTTTGATAGCCAGAATCAAAGGAGTCACGGTTACATTCTCAACACGATCGATTACCTCAGCAGTACCGAACAGATGCCTTTGGCGGTGGTGATAAGTGTGGAATCTACCCAGGAACATCGTTTGTCAGAAACGCTCCATAGCATTTCTGGCGAGAGAGGGATGCTCGAAAAAAACGAAATGTTTCTCTTTGAAGAGTTGATTCCACTGGCTGAAGAAAAATGGAAGGCGAGCAAGTACAGAATTTTTGTAGGTCACTCGCGCTACGGGTACTTTACCACGAGTCTTTTTCACAATCGAATTGATGAGCTCAATGCGGTGATTGCGCTTAGCCCTTTTTACACTCAGACCAATGTAAACCTGGTGGATTCTCTCGCCCAGTTGGAGAATCTGGACCTCAGCACAAAAAAGTACTACCGCTACGGTGTGGAAGGAGCTTACCTGGAACACTACAACGCAATCGATTCGCTTTTGAGCGATTTTGACAATCCGATGATTGACGCAGATGGAAGGTTTTTCCTCGAGGCCGATCACAATGCAGTTCCCGGGTTGACCATCGCACCGGCACTTTACGACATTTTTGAGTACTGGGCGGAAGGACAGGCAATCTACTTTTCCAATGAAAATAAAGACGTGGGCCAGTTGAAAATCCAGTCGGCAAATATTCGCCAGCACTATGGGAGTGACTTTAGCTTCGGACTGGGAGTGCTCAACGGAAAAGGCTGGTATTTCTACAACGAGGGTGAATTCGATCTGGCAATTGCCGCCTGGCGAGAGCTACTGCGAGCCTATCCAAGCTTCTCAGAAGGCTATCTCTACATTTTCTATGCAGAGCAAGAAATGGAAAGAGATACTCAAAAGACCATAAGCGACCTGAAAGCCAGTCTAAAAGTGAGCAAGTTCTATTCTGAAGCAGAAAAGCAGGAGATTTTGGCCGAGGTTGAAAAACCAAAGGAATGATTCGGGAACTCGATCAGTTTTACCTCAATCTCGAAGAACCCCAGCGCAGTTGTTTCGAAGCACTGAGAGACATAATTCTTTCTGTTGATCCCGATATCACCCCAGAGTGGAAGTATCGTCTTCCTTTTTTCTACTATCGCGGAAAAATGTTTTGCTACCTGTGGAAAGACAAAAAATCCGGTGAACCCTACATCGGAATTGTGAACGGAAATCAACTCAATCATCCACTACTCGAGCAGGGCGATAGAAAAAGGATGAAAATACTTAGAGTAGATCCTGAGGCGGATATTCCAAAGGATGTAATAATAGAAATCCTAAACAATTCGATTCGACTGCATTAACGCTAACTCTTGATCTGAAAAAGGGCTAAAAGGTCTTTTTTATGTGAAATACTATCTTTGATTGATAAATCATGGATGAATCCAGAGTTGGACTTCAAAACGACTTTTAGTATTACCTTGCTCAAGCAAAACCAGAAATGAATTCTTTTCATTTACCCTTTTTAGCTTTTCCAGTACTCCTCTTTTATGAGGATATTGGATGAACTACACTAACGACAAAACTATGCAGAGTCGAGAAGATGAAAATCTGAAAAGAGAATCGGATGACAAGTACCGTCATCTATTTGAGCTTAGTCCACTTCCCAAGTGGTTTTATGATTTAGAAACGTATCGTTTTTTAGATGTTAATAAAGCTGCCTTGAACCTCTACGGCTACTCACGAGAAGAATTTCTGGATTTGACAATACTCGATATCAGACCCGAGAGGGATATCCAAAAAGTTAGAGAAGCACACAACAACCTGACAGAAGGCACGATTCAATTTGGTGTTTTCACTCATCTTACAAAAGAGGGTGAGCCAATGAAGATGGAAATCACCGGCCGAAGGATGTTTTATGCCGGTAGAGACTGCATGATGATTATCGCCAATAATGTGACTGAGAGTTACAAAAAGGATCAACTAGAATCCCTTGAACGTCAGTTTATGGAGCAAGCAATCGCGGCTGATGCGAGTCTTGGCACAACACTTTCGAATTACCTGAAAGGTCTTGAAAATCTGTTCGATGGAATGCACCTAACTGTGCTTCAGGTGAAAAACGGAAGAGTGTATCATCTCGCAGCACCTTCAATGCCGAGGGAATACAGTAAGGCGATTGATGGCCTCGGAATCGGGCCGTCAAACGGTTCTTGCGGGACGGCAGCTTACCTAAAGCAGACAGTGATCGTTGAGAATATTGAAGTAGCCGAAGAATGGCAAGACTACAAGGATTTGATTACACCTTTTGGCTACAAGGCTTCATGGGCACAACCAGTGTTTGATTCAGAGCAAAACGTAATAGCGACTTTTGCCATTTATTACAAAACTGTTAGAAGCCCTTCGGAGCAAGAGCTGGAGCTACTCGATAAAAATGCCTCACTCTTCAGCATTATTCTGGAGAACCATCAAAAGAAGAGCGAGATTGAAAAATCCAATGAGAGGTATGAGTATGTAACAAAAGCAACTTTTGATGCGATTTGGGACTTTGATATTCTCAAAAGCCATGTGAAGTGGGGCGATAGCTACGAAGAAATTTTTGGACTCATTGATTATCCCAACCTCAATGAGCGTGATAAGGTAATTGCAAGGCTACACCCTGAGGAACGAGAAGATATCATTGCAAACGCTGCTGAAACACTCAAGGGTGAATCGAATGAATGGAGTCTGGAACACAGATACTTAAAGTCCGATGGGAGCTATGCACATGTAGTAAACCGCGGAATTATTATTCGAGAGAAAAATGGCCAACCGGTTCGGGCGATCGGTGCCATGCAAGACGTTACCAAAGAACGAGCTGAAAGAAAGAGGCTTCAGCTTATTGAAAGCGTAATTACAAATACGAGTGATGCTGTTCTGATTACCGAAGCCAACCCTGTGCAAAAACCAGGTCCGAAAATAGTTTATGCAAATGATGCTTTTGAAGAAAGCACTGGTTACACCTCAGAAGAGGTGATTGGAAAAACACCGAGAATTCTTCAGGGACCAAAAACTGACAGAAAAGAGCTAGATAGATTGCTGGCAGCCCTGGTTGAAGAGCGACCATTCTCTACTACCCTTGTAAATTACCGGAAGGATGGTTCTGAGTTCTGGAATGATATTTCAATAAATCCAGTTAAAAGCAATCAGGGAGAGGTCACTCATTTTGTGGCCATTCAGCGCGATGTTACCAGGCAGAAGAACGAAGAGATACAGAAAAAACTGATCACAGAAATCAGTGCTATTTTCAACAGAGATATCGATTTGGTTAGCTCAGTCCAAAAAGTATTGAAGCACCTGGTAAATTTCGGCAGTTTTAGTCTGGCAGAGATTTGGGAAATGAACGAGGACAGAACACACCTTGACTTTCTCACTTCGTATACTGGAGACACTCAGATCAAAGGTTTTTATAGAGATAGTGCCAACATTAAGAAATTTGAAAAGGGTGAAGGGCTTCCCGGAACAGTGTGGCAAGAGATGCGCGAAACGTTGTGGGAAGAAATCGACAAAAAGGAAATATTCATAAGGCGTGAAGCAGCCAGAGTTGCGGGGTTAAAGGAGGTTCTGGGAGTGCCACTCTTTAGAAACGAAAAGCTTGTGGGGGTCATCGTTTTTGGTTCGAAACAGAAAGAAAACGAGCTGTCTTTTTTCAAGAGTTTATTTCCAGAAGTTGGGAAAGCCCTGGCAGGTGAAATTCAAAGGAAAAAACTGGAAGAAGAATTATCTCTATTGTTTAGTAATTCGCCAGACATTCTCTGCATTGCTGGCCCCGATGGATATTTCAAAAGGGTTAATCCCGCATTTAGCGAGCTACTTGGCTACTCTCAGGAAGAGATTACTTCTATTCCTTTTGTAGATCTGATTCACCCAGAAGACAGGGAGTCCACCAATGTCGAATACGCAGATACGATTAAGGGTGAAAGAAGAGCAATTGGCTTTGAAAACAGGTACCGAACCAAGGATGGGGACTACAAATGGATTTCCTGGAATTCATCCGACTTGTTTAAAGAAGAGGGCTATGCTTTTGCATACGGTCGAGATGTCACCGAGAAAAAGGAACTTGAAGACCTTTTGGAAAACGCAACGGAACTCGCCAGTCTTGGTTTCTGGGAAGTAGATGTGATCAACGACAGCATTTATTGGTCGCCAATGGTATGCAAGCTCCACGAGGTGCCCGAAGGCTATCAGCCGAACCTGGACGAAGCAATCCAATTCTACCGCGTAGAATCGCAGGAAATCGTCAAAAAATATATTGAAGACTCCATCTCCAGCGGAAAAGACTTTTCATTTGAATTGCCCATTGTCACCGCCAAAGGCAATGACCAGTGGATCAAGTGCATTGGAAAAGCGGAAAGCAGATATGGTAAAGTGATTAAGATTTTTGGAAGTTTCCAGGATGTCCACCAGCGCAAAGAAGCAGAACTCAGGCTACTCAACACAGCCAATAATTTTCCGGGTGTCATTTTCAAGTATTATGTCTATCCCGATGGAAGAGATGAGCTGAAATTTGTGAGCGAAGGCTCGCGCAATATTTGGCAACTGACTCCTGAGGAGTGTATGCAGTCCACTGATGCCATGTGGAGTCAGGTTAAAAATCAAGAAGAAGCAGAAGGCCTGCAAAAGGCTATAGAGCATTCGGCAGCAACACAAACGCAATTTTATCATCAATGGCAAATTACTCGACCCGATGGCAAAACAATTTGGATAGAAGGCAGAGGTAGTCCAACGAGACTTTCAGATGGAACGAATGTGTGGGATACAGTACTGTTGGATATTAGCGAGAAAAAAGAACTTGAGGATTTGGTGGACAGAGCCAATAAAATGGCAAAAATAGGTACTTGGGAAAATACATTCACCAAAGACAATGAAGAAATGTATTGGTCGCCTATGACTCGCGAGATTATCGAAGTTGATGAAAGTTACGATCCAACACTTACGGGAGGTTTTGAATTTTACGAAGAAAAAAGCAGAGAGAAAATTGAAAACGCTCTTAAGCGACTGGTGACGTATGGAGAAGAATTTGATCTCGAGCTGTTGATCTACACGGCTAAAGGAACTCCCAAGTGGGTGCGCTGCCTGGGCGAAGCTGATCGAAGAAATGGCGAAACTGTAAAAATCTTCGGAAGCATCCAGGACATCCACGAGAGAAAAATGGCAGAGCTTGCCCTCAGCGAAAGCGAGGCCCGACTTCAGGGAATTATGGCTTCCCAGTCGCACTATATCATCCGAACTGATCTCGAAGGGAAATACAGTTTTTACAACAAGAAATTTTACGAAGACTTTGGCTGGACGCACGGTAACAAAGATCTGATCGGTGTTAGTGGCATGGATTCGATTATGGATTACCACCACCCGAAAGTTGGAGAAATTGTGGAGAAATGTATTGTCAGTCCAAATACCGTTTTTCAGGTAGAGATCGACAAACCCAGAAAAGGAGGTGGTGTGGTAACAACCCTATGGGATTTTGTTTGCTTGCCAGATTCAGATGGAAACCCGTCAGAAATTCAATGTTCGGGAGTAGATATCTCAGATAGAATTGCAGCTGAAAAGGCGCTTCAGAACATGTACAACGAGAAGGTTGAAGTTTTAGAGAGTATCGGAGATGGATTCTTCTCTGTGGATCAAAACTGGATAGTGACCTACTGGAACTCCAGGGCCGAAGAAATGCTACAAACACCAAAACAGAAAATACTAAACAAGAATCTATGGGATGTTTTTGAAGAGGCCAAAAATATGCTCTTCTATGAGATGTACCATAGAGCTTTGGAAGAACAAGTGACCGTCAATTTTGACGAATACTTTGCGCCTTTGCAGAGATGGTATCAGGTGAGCGCCTACCCTTCAAAAAACGGGTTGGCAGTTTACTTTAAAGATATCACTGAGAGGAAAAAGTATGAAGAACAGCTGAAACTCTCAAACGAGCGTTTCGAAAAGGTTTCGGAAGCGACCAGTGACGCAATTTGGGACTGGGATGTAAAAGAGGATACACTCTTTTGGGGTAAAGGTTTTCAAAGTTCATTCGGATATGAGATTGAAAAATTCTCGCCAACTACAGAAGCCTGGCTCGAACATATTCACAAAAGTGACAGAGCTGAAGTTGAGGAGAGTTTTTCTGCTGCCGTAAAAGACGCCAATGTCAAGAACTGGAAGATGGATTATCGCTTTCGATACCAAAGTGGCGGCTTTGCTTACGTTGAAGATCGAGGAATGATTATTCGAGATGAAAAAGGCGAAGCAACGAGAGTAGTAGGCGTTATGTCCGACATTTCCAAAAGGAAGGAATATGAGAAGTCGCTCAAAGACCTAAATGCCTCTCTGAAAAAACAGGCCAGAGAATTGCGACTTTCGAATGTGGAGCTCGAGCAATTTGCCTACGTGGCTTCTCACGATTTGCAAGAACCCTTGCGTATGGTCACCAGTTTTTTGTCGCAACTCGAAAAACGCTATAGCGATAAACTCGATGAAAAAGCACAGAAATACATTTTCTTCGCTGTGGACGGAGCAAAGCGAATGCGCGAAATCATTCTCGACCTGCTGGATTTTTCCAGAGTGGGTCACTACGATGCGCCACCCACTAAAGTCGACATTGCAGAACTTATTGATGAGGTGAAAGCGCTTCACCGGAAATCGATAGAGGAGAAGCGAGCCAAGGTTGTGATGACAACCCAAATGCCCGAAGTACTCGGTCAGCGTTCGCCACTGCTACAGGTCTTTCAAAATCTCATCAGTAATTCGCTCAAATACTCCAGAGAGAATGTGCCTCCAAAAATTGAAATCTCAGCAGAGAAGTCTGGCAATGAATGGATCTTTCAACTAAAAGACAATGGAATTGGAATTTCTGAGGAATCTTACGAAGACATTTTTGTTATTTTTCAACGGCTGCATGCCAAGGGAGAGTTCGAAGGCACTGGTATGGGGCTCGCCATCGTCAAGAAAATTATCGAAAGCTTCGATGGGCGCATATGGTTGGAGTCCGAAGAGGGAAAAGGCACTACTTTTTTCTTTACAATTCCCATACGAGAAAAATAGAATTTGTCATTTAGAGAAACAAAAATTGAAAAGACATGTGATTGATATGGAGCTCTTTCTTGAGCCTTTTTTAGTGAGGGTAGGTGAAAGAGCGGCTATATGCGAAACTCTGTGATGTTTGTAAGCGTAGCTCTACAATCAAAAAATTTTTAATTTGCTCGCGTTGCAAAGGTGGAAAAAGACAGAGGTACATATCGAATTTTGGTAATTGAGGACAATCCCGGAGATTTTCTGCTCGTATCAGATTATATCGAAGATCACATTTTACGACCACACGTTACACATGTGGAGAGCTATCAGTTGGCTGAAAAAGCATTAAAAGACACAAGCAAGATCTTCGACATTATTTTGCTTGACCTCTCCTTGCCCGACAAAAGGGGGGAAGGTTTGATAAAAAGCATGATGGCGCTTAATAATAAAGTGCCGATTATTGCTCTCACAGGCTACAGTGACCTCAACTTTGCTACTCGTTCCATATCCACCGGTCTGGCAGATTACCTCATTAAAGAAGATCTTACCCCAACAATCCTCTACAAAAGTATTGTCTACAACATTGAGAGGTATCGTTACATTCAGACGATTAAGGAATCAGAAAGGCGCTACAGCGACCTCTTCCACCTGAGTCCAATCCCAATGTGGGTTGCTGAGACCTCAAGTGGGAAATTTTTGGATTTAAATGAGGCGGCCGAGAAAAAGTACGGTTACGAGAAAAGTGAGTTTTTGCAGATGACCGTGCGCGATATTGAAGCGAAGGATGAAGAGTGTGAGGAGGAAAATAAGCACACCCATAAAACTCAAAAGGGTTTTGAGGGTCAGGCAAAGCACTGCAAAAAAAGCGGTGAGCTTTTCTACGTTGATTTGAGTAAAAACTACATAACCTATCAGAGTAAAAATGCTGAACTAACCCTTGCCAACGATATCACGGAAAGAATTTTGCATGAGCGCACAATTGAAAGCCAAAACGAGAAGTTAAAAGACATTGCGTGGATTCAGTCGCACGTAGTGAGGGCCCCGGTAGCCCGAATGATGGGACTTATTAATCTTATCAAAGAAGGAGACCTGGATGAAAATCAAATTGGGGAATTTCTCGGCCATGTGTTGAATTCAGCTGATGAATTAGACAACATCATCAAAGATGTGGTAGGCAAGTCAAAAAATATTAAATCAAGAAGCGAGGGCGGATGAATGTGAAGACAATTTTGATTGACGATGATGAGATTTTTATTATGATGACTCGCAAGATGATGGAGAGTAGTAATTTTCATAAATCTCCCATTTCATTTGCTAGCGGTGAGTCTGCGCTGTCCTTTATGGAAGAGAATTACAGCACATCGGATGTTTACATTCTGTTTTTGGATATCAACATGCCCAACATGAATGGCTGGGAATTTCTCGACAAGATTGAGCGTTTTGTCACTAAAGGTAACACCTACGTTTTCATGACTACTTCTTCGATTGACGATGAAGATATTGCCAAAGCAGGAGAGAATGAATTGGTCGTGAAGTTTCTTTCCAAACCAGTTCTCACCGAAACATTCACCCAGCTTAAAGAGATTCCAGAGCTACAGTCGTTTTTCCCCAATCAACCGAGCACCTAATAGGCTTCCACTTCCCCAAAGGTCAGGGCACTTTCATTTAGCCCATTTCAGGTTTCTAAAATAAATAAGGATAAATAAGTCCTAAATAGGGAAAATTGCTACCTTTACTCGCAGAAAGAGGAAGATCATGTTTTCGAAATCCTGTGAATACGCAATTAAGATCATGATTCACCTGACAGCAAGAGCAGGTGAGGGTAGAGCCGGATTGTTTGAAATCTCCAAAGCAATTGATTCACCGAGAGCGTTTACTGCTAAAGTATTGCAAATGTTAACCAATGCTGGTTTACTGGATTCTGCTCGCGGCCCGGGAGGAGGTTATCGAATTATCGATCAGAAAGAGGTCAATCTCCACCAAATTGTAGAAGCGGTGGATGGTGATGGGCTAATGGTAGGTTGTGTATTGGGATTTAAGGAGTGTAGTGACGATTATCCGTGCCCGGTTCATCATCGGTTTCTTCCCGTTAGGGAATATCTGTCAGGAACACTTTCCACTACTTCCTTAAAAGAAATGAACGAAGTAATCTCGCATGGAAGGGCATTTTTGAAAGAAGCAAATAAAAATAAAGGATAAAAGAATCTAAATATCTTATTAGAAATGGAAGATTTGAAAAGTAAAAAAGTGAGCAAAATCGTGGCAGAAAATTTCAAGACTGCCAAAGTTTTCACGAACTACGGAATTGATTTTTGCTGCAATGGCGGTATTCCACTAGAACAGGCTTGTGCGGCAAAGTCGGTAGATCTTAGCGAGCTTTTGAGTCAACTCGAAGTGGAATTGAGCATCCCGGAAGAAGTGAGCTACAAGGAAATGTCGCCATCCGAACTAATCGATCACATTGTGCAAACTCATCACAATTATGTGGAAAATACGATACCAGTGATCAAAACTTATCTCGAAAAGTTGAGTCGTGTTCATGGTGCGAGACACCCGGAACTCTACAAAATTCGAGATCTATTTGAGCAGTCGGCAGGTGACCTTGCTGCCCACATGAAAAAAGAAGAGCTCATCCTCTTCCCTTACATCAAGTCATTAGAAAACTCAATTGATAAGGGGAAAGATTTACCCAGACCACATTTTGGCCACATCGACAATCCGGTGAAAATGATGGAAGATGAACATGCACAGGAAGGAGAACGCTGCAGGAAGATTGCAGAGCTCTCTTCCAACTATATGTGTCCCCCAGATGGTTGCCAGACCTACCGTGTGGCCTTTTCTATTCTTGAAGAGTTCGAGAGGGATCTTCACAAGCACATACACCTGGAAAACAATATACTTTTTCCTGAAGCAAGAAATATGCACAGACAAGTGAGTAAGTAGCATGATATTTGTTATAGAAAAAATGATTAAGACAAATTGAAATGGCGTATTTTATAAGTGATGCCAAAGAATTTGACCTATCTCATAAAAGGCGCTGGCTAAAATCAGGTCTACTGTTGTTTTTGCTGGCGTCTTTACTCGGAACTGGTATGCGTTATTTTTTCGTTCGCGAGATACCATTGGTGGAGTACAAGCATTTACTTCACGCACATTCGCACGTGGCCATGCTGGGCTGGCTTTTTACCGCTGTCTCAGGTGCACTCATATTTTTAGTAATTCAAAAGACAAGATACCTGAAGGCTTATTGGTGGGTGTGGATTTTAAATATCATTGCCAGTGTAGGTATGGCTGTGTTCTTCACCTACGAAGGTTATGGGCCTTTTAGTATCGCGTTTAGCACATTGCATCTCGCAGCGGCTTATCTGTTTGCTGTGGTTTTTCTGAAGGATTTGAAAAGGCGATCAAACAATTCGGTCCATCGTTTCTCTCGTTGGGCCGTTATCTGGATGTTGTTATCGACATTAGGTCTTTGGGCAATCGCGCCAGTGGCATCCTTTCTCGGAAGCCATCACCCCGCTTACTACGCCTCTGTTCAGTTTTTCCTTCACTTCCAGTTTAATGGCTGGTTCACTTTCGCTATCCTGGCATTGCTATTCAACCATTTTGAAAAGACTGGTGAGAGGATTGAAGTTGGAAATGGTCTTTTCTGGATTCTCCAGCTCTCATTGCTGCTGACGTATGCTCTCAGCATTACCTGGAGCACACCCGAAACATTTTTGTTTTACCTGAATTCGGCTGGTGTGATCCTGCAGCTGGCAGTCTTCATCCCAATAATTCAGAAGCTCGTGAGAGCCTTTCGCAAATCGACCGACAAGATTGGATTGACTGGTTGGCTACTCCTGGTTGGGCTAATTAGTTTATTTCTAAAAGTGCTGGCACAGACGGCTGTGGCCGTTCCCGCAGTTGCAGAAATTTCTTACACCATCAGGAACTTTGTGATCGGATTCATACATCTCACCTTGCTGGGGTCAATCACAATGAGTCTTATGGCGCTGTTGCAAGACAGGGGCCTGATTCCTGTTCGAAGGAGTGCTTTTATAGGCTCAATTCTTTTGATGCTGGCATTTGTGTCAACAGAAATAATTCTGTTTGGGCAAGGTCTGCTTTTGTGGATGAGGTACGGATTTGTTAGGTTCTATTATGAAATAATATTGGGCGCAACAATTATATTTCCAATATCTATAGGATTAATAGCTATTGGGAAAAACAAAAGCCCTGTTCATTCAATTAGCAACACAAATAGATAATGCAAAATATTTTATTAGTATAGGTAATCACCAAAATCAATTTTTGAATCATGAAAACAACAATCACATTTTTAGTCGTCTTACTCTTTGGCGTTTTGGTCAGCTGCGAAGATCGCGGTTACAAAAGAGGCAATGAAAGTGAATCAACTGAAACAACTGCCTCTTCGGAAGATTCTGCCGAAGGCAATGATCAGGAAGCTAATCCAAAAGGAGTAGGCGAGGTGAAAAACGTTGAACTCACCGAACCTCTCGAGGAAAGCATGATCAAGAGCGGAAAAGCCATTTACGAAATGAAGTGTTCCGCTTGTCACAAACTCACCGATCAACGAGTGGTTGGTCCCGGTTGGGCGGGAATTACCAATAAGCGCAGTCCAGAATGGATCATGAATATGATTACAAACGTGGACGTAATGCTTGCCGAAGATCCTGAAGCTCAAAAATTACTTGAAGAATGTCTTACAAGGATGCCAAATCAGGGTGTATCTATCGGAGATGCCCGTGATATCCTGGAGTTCATGCGCAAAAACGACATGGAGAAAGTCGGCTCTAAAGACGAAGGCGTAGTTAAATCGTAATTGTAAACCACAAAAAACAACTATATCATGAAATCTCAAATCAGACAATCAGCATTTTTCCTGGCAGTGGCAGCACTTGTACTGGGGGGCTGTGCTCAAAAAGACACTAAAGACGTGGTCGAAGGAAGCGCAGCCGAACAGGCCTATGTTCCACCAGGAGAACACGATGAATTTTATTGCTTTATGTCCGGTGGTTACAGCGGACAAATCACAGCCTATGGTCTCCCTTCAGGAAGACTCTTGAGAGAGATCCCGGTTTTCTCTAAATACCCCGAAAATGGTTACGGGTATAGTGAGGAAACCAAGGCTATGTTTAACACTTCTTACGGTGAGGTGCCGTGGGATGACTCGCACCACATTGAGCTTTCTCAAACTGACGGAGAGTTTGATGGGCGTTGGCTTTTTGTAAATGGAAACAACACACCGCGAATTGCAAGGGTAGATCTGGAAACTTTTGAAACAGTAGAGATTCTCGAAATCCCAGATGTTGCCGGTTTGCACTGTGCACCTTTTATCACCGAAAACAGTGAGTATTTGGTTTCCGGAACACGTTTTAGTGTGCCTATCCCTCAGGAGGATGTACCGATTTCGGAGTACAAAAAACACTTCACGGGATTGATTAACTACGTTGGAGTTGATGAAGAGACAGGAGAAATGAGTCTCGATTTTCAAATTGAAATGCCCGGCTTCAATTACGACCTCGCCAGAAATGGTAAAGGTAAATCTCACGGTTGGAGCTTTCTGACAACGTACAACTCCGAGCAAGCGCACTCCCTGCTAGAGGTTAACGCTTCGCAAAAAGACAAAGACTTAATGGCGATTGTCAATTGGAAAAAAGCTGAAGAATACCTGGAGCAGGGCAAAGGTGAGGAGCGCAAGACTTCTTACTATCACAACAAGGTTGATCACGATTCTGGAATTGCCTCTTCTGAAGAGAAAACGACAACTACAATTCTGGATCCAGATGATTGCCCGGGGATGGTTTACTTCATCCCAGTGCCAAAGTCGCCTCACGGTTGCGATGTAGATCCAACAGGTGAATACATTGTCGGCAACGGTAAGCTATCAGCAGACATGTCGATTTACTCATTCGACAAACTGATGACAGCTATCGAGAATGAGGACTTTGCTAGCGAAATTGACGGAATTCCTGTGATCAATTACGAATCAGGACTTCACGGTATTTTGAAAAAACCGGGTCTGGGGCCGTTGCACACTGAGTTTGACGGAAAAGGTAACGCCTACACCACTTTCTTTATTTCTTCTGAAGTTGTGAAGTGGGATGTTGAAAGTCTTGAAATTCTGGATCGCCAGTCTACTTTCTACTCTCCTGGTCACCTGGTGATTCCAGGTGGTGAAACCAAAAATCCTGAGGGTAAATACCTGGTGGCAATGAACAAAATCACAAAAGATCGTTACCTGCCAACAGGTCCTGAGTTAGTTCACAGTGCTCAACTGTTCGACATCAGTGGAGACAAAATGAAGCTGATCCTGGATTTCCCTACTAAAGGTGAGCCTCACTACGCGCAGGCTATTTCTGCAGGCAAGGTAAAACCAAACACGAAGAAGTTTTACAAGATGGAAAACAACAGTCACCCGTACGCAGCTAAGGGTGAAGGGAAAGCTCGCGTAGAAAGAGATGGCAATGAAGTTCACGTTTACATGACCGCCATCCGTAGTCACCTGGCACCGGATAACATCGAGGGAATTAAGATGGGAGACGAAGTTTACTTCCACCTCACAAACCTCGAGCAAGACTGGGATGTTCCTCACGGATTTGCAGTGCAGGGAGCCAACAACGCTGAGCTACTGGTGATGCCTGGCCAAACTCGCACCCTCAAATGGGAGCCGGTGAAACCAGGAGTGTTCGCATTTTACTGTACTGACTTCTGTAGTGCACTCCACCAGGAAATGTCAGGTTACGTTCGAGTATCACCTAAAGGCTCTGACGTGAAGCTGATGTGGGGTCTCAACAATGAGAATCAGGACGAAGAAGGGCTTCGCCAAATGCTTGAAGAGGCAAAAAGTGAAGCTGAACCAGGTCGTTAAAATTACGCACTTAAAACATGATCACATCCGAAAGCAGTGGACACCGCGTCTGCTGCTTTCGTGAGGTGATATCTCATACGAACAACAACATAAATTGAAACCATGAGAGTCATTAAGCATTCCAGATGGTTCATGATCGCAGCCATCATTTTTCTCGCTGGTGTTTTTCTATTTCCCCTCTGGCAGATCACGCTGGAAGCAGCGCAATTTCCCGGAGGTCTTCGTCTCAATATTTGGATCAATAAATTTTCTGGAGATGAGGGTGGAGGAGATATTATCAGCAACATCAACATTCTCAATCACTACATCGGTATGCAAAAAATTGAGCCCGATTCAATACCTGAGCTCAAGTATTTTCCGATTGTGGTTTTTGCAATGATGGCATTGGGCCTCCTGGCAGCTTTATTAAATAAAGCCTGGGCTTATTGGACCTGGTTCATCATCATGGTGATTTTAGCAGTTTTGGGAGTTTACGATTTCTATCTCTGGATGTATGACTATGGTCACAATCTGGATCCTACAGCACCAATTAAGGTTGAAGGTATGACCTACATGCCTCCACTTTTCGGTGAAAAAGACCTACTCAATTTTTATGTAAAATCGTATCCTCATTGGGGAACGATCTTCATGTCTCTCTCCATTTTGCTTGCCTTCCTTGCAGGCTGGTTTAAAACAAAATTGAACAGATCATGACAAACAGATTGGTAGTCTCAATTTCGGCCATCGCCTTTTTATTTCTGATAGGATGCAGTCCGTCAGGCCCTGAACCAATTCAATTCGGAAAAGATCAGTGTCACTATTGCAAGATGACGATCTCTAATCCAAAATATGGTGCAGAGCTAATCACTAAAAAGGGTCGGGTATATAAGTACGATGCCGCAGAGTGTGTTGTCAATCAGATTTCTGAAGGCGATATAGAATACTCTGCGATTTATGCTATAGCCTACAACAAGCCAAAAGAATTGAATCCGGTTGATTCACTTCATTTCATTATTTCAAAAGATTTTAGGAGCCCTATGGGAGCCAACCTGGCAGCCTTTAGTGAGAAGGATAATATAGCAGACGAGTATCAGGGTCAGTTGCTGACCTGGGAAGAAGTCAGAAAAAGTCTGAAGGAATGAGGGTCGGGATTAAGCTTTTGATTTTCATGTTTTGTCTTTTTCTCGCGCCTGCAATATCTCAGTCAAAAAACATTCTGGTTGGAGAAAATGAAGACGTAACCTCCATTGCAGAGGCGGTTGATAGGGCTGTTGATGGCGACCGTATTTCAGTTGCTTCTGGCGTTTATCGGGAGCACTCCATTTTGGTGGATAAGTCGATTTTAATAATCGCAGAAAAAGGCGCTGTGGTTGACGCTGACTCCAGTGCAGCAAACATTTTCCTCATTAAGGCGGATGATGTAATGATCGAAGGCTTTGAGCTGCGGAATGTAGGAGTCAGTTTTCTAAAGGAGATTGCGGCCGTAAAGGTCAGTGAATGCAGTGGAGCGCGGGTATTGAATAATAGAATCGTCAATTGTTTTTTCGGGATTTATCTTGAGAATACAGTACTCGCATCGATCATGAATAACAAAATCATCAGTGAATTTGATGATGAAGCTTCGGCAGGAAACGCTATCCACGCCTGGAAATGTAAAGAGTTATCGATACGTGGAAATGAGTCGAGAGGACACCGTGATGGAATCTACTTTGAATTCGTAGATGATAGCATAATAGAAAACAACAAGAGCATTGGCAACTTGCGATATGGCCTCCATTTCATGTTTTCGAACAGAGACGCCTACCGATCGAATCTTTTTAGAGATAATGGTGCCGGTGTTGCTGTAATGTTTTCTAAAAACATTGAAATGAGTCGAAACCATTTTGATCACAATTGGGGTGGAGCCTCCTACGGTCTTTTGCTCAAAGAAATTAGCGATGGTGAAATCACTCATAATCTGTTCTCGAAAAACACTATTGGCATACTTGCCGAAGGAGCTAACCGGTTACTCATTGCGGAAAACGAGTTTGTGAACAATGGAACAGCCGTAGACATGAAGGGAAATTCGCTCGACAATGAAATTTTGAGAAATAACTTCATTGCGAACACCTTCGAGATCGTCACCAATTCTAAACAGAACAGAAATATTTACGAGGCGAACTACTGGAGTGGCTATCGTGGCTACGACCTGGATCGAAACGGCTTTGGCGATGTTCCCTATCGCCCGGTTAACCTGTTTGCCAAAATCACCGATGAGATCCCTTCGGCAACTATCATGCTTCACAGCAATTTTGTAAACCTTCTGGAGGCGGGGGAAAAGACCTTTCCGCAGATGATACCAGAAGAACTCGTGGACGAGAAACCACGCATGAAACCGTACGAATATGATTGAGATAAAAGACATTTCTAAGCGGTATGGAAAGCAGCAAGTGCTGCAAAACATCCATTTAGATTTCAGCAAAGGACAGAGCATCGCCTTAATTGGGCCAAATGGATCGGGTAAAACAACCCTCATGAAATCGATCCTGGGTCTGGTTATTCCCGATTCGGGTTCAGTTCTGGTAAACGGAAAGTCGATAGATCACGGACCAAATTATAGAAGAGACATTGGCTACATGCCACAGATTAACCGATTCCCGGAGCAGATGAAAGTCGATAAACTCTTTCAGTTGATGATCGGCCTAAGACCTGACGTAGAAAAAGATAACTATGACCTGTCACTTTATGAGGAACTCGATATCGACAAGATGAAAGGAAAGGCACTCGGTTCCCTCTCGGGCGGCATGAAACAGCAAGTGAGTGCCTCGTTGGCGTTCTATTTTAACCCGGAGATTTTGATCCTGGACGAACCCACTGCTGCACTTGATCCGATTTCTAATGAAATTCTGAAATCCAAAATAAGAAAGACTATGGGCGAGGGGAGACTGGTCATCACAACATCGCATATACTCAGTGACCTGGAGGAAATAAGCAATCATGTGGTGTATCTTCAGGATGGCAGGGTGCACTTCAATAAATCGATAGAAGAACTGAAGCAGGAAACAGACGAAACGAAACTCAACAAAATGATTGTGTCATTGCTGCAAAAGGAGAAAAGCCATGCATAGAATCAGTCAAATAATTTTTCAGGACTTGCTGAAGAACAAGGTTGTGGTTGGCTATTTGATTCTGCTGGCTGTGATCGGGTGGGGGATGTTCATGATCGAGAGTGAGCCTCAAAAAGTAATCCTCACCTTGCTACAAGTGACGCTCATTGTTTTACCTCTCATGAACATCGTGTTTGCGACAATTTACTACTACAACTCACAAGAGTTTATTTTAATGCTGCTTTCGCAGCCCATCCATCGAAAGAGAATATTCAGGGGACTGTTTTTGGGTTTGGCTCTGGCATTTGCCCTGGCCTATCTGATTGGAATAGGTTTACCATTGTTAATCTTTTACCCTGCTGCTGAGAGCCTTTTTTTACTCAGCACTGGTTTGTTTTTGAGTTTTGTGTTCACAGCAATTGCGTTGTGGGTAAGTACTCACCTTCACGACAAGGCACGGGGAATGGGAGTGGCGCTGGTAGTTTGGGCCTTTTTCACTTTCATTTATGATGGCCTTTTGTTGCTCTTTATGTACCAGTTAGCTGAGTTTCCAATAGAAAAGACAGTCCTGGTTCTCTCTTTTTTCAATCCAGTAGATGTTGCCCGAATTGTGGTGATAATGAAAACTGAGGCTTCTGCTATGCTCGGCCTTTCCGGGGCTGTTTTTCAAAACTTTTTTGGCAGTAACCTCGGAGTTTATATCTCTGGTGTCGTCATGCTGAGCTGGGTAGCTATTCCTTTTGCTTTGGCGAGACGCAAGTTTATCCGGAAAGATTTGTGACGAAATGAAATTCAATCCCCGCCTCGTCCTACCGTTTTTTGTAATGTCCTTGTTGGTGGGCATTTTTGGAGGTTGGATCAGGATGGGGTGGGGGATTGATTTGGAAGAAGGAGCCTCTCATCACGGAGTTATCATGACCGGTGGTTTTCTCGGAGGACTCATCAGTTTGGAACGAGCTTCTACAATGAAGTCGCGCTGGTGGCTCGCTTTTCCTGCGATGGCCGGCATTTCGATTCTATTTTTCCTGATGGACTTTGACCTTACAGCGCACCTCCTGATCACTTTTACTTCTGCGGGACTATTGATTCTGTGTATCGAGCGAACGCTCGTGCGTAGTGAGAGTTACTGGTATTTTCTACTCGCTGGAGCCTTGTTCTGGCTGATCGGCAATCTTAAGTTATTACAAACCGATTTTGTGCCTGCTTCTGTTGGTTGGTGGATAGGTTTCATACTCTTTACAATTTTTGGTGAGCGACTCGAGTTGAGTCGGTTCGTGCCTGTTCCTAAGACTGCCAAAGCAATCTTCTGGTTTCTTAGTTGTCTGTTGTTAATCTCATTTTTACTGCCATTTCACAGCATCGGCAGATCTGTCAATGCTTTCGCAATATTGTTGTTGACTGTGTGGTTTCTCAGACACGACATCGCAAGAAAGAGTGTTAGAAAACCGGGGATCTTTAGGTATACTGGCTTGTCGATGATGGTGGCTTACGGCTGGCTCGTTGTTCATTGTATTATCCTCATGTTCAAATCTGGTCATTCATTTTTCTACGACCTTTATTTACACACCTTTTTTCTGGGATTTGCATTTAGCATGATTTGGGCGCATGCACCTTCAATTCTACCTGCTGTGCTTAAACTCAGGGTCAAGTTGTTTCATCCGGTGCTGTGGGTTTTTTGGTGGCTTTTTCAGCTCACACTTGCAGGGAGAGTCATGGTGACATTCCTGGCCGAGCCCTCCTCTCGAAAAATCCTTGTGTTGATAAATGGCATCGCCCTATTATTGATGCTCGCATCAATGATGTTGATCCTGGTTATTCGTTTACGCCAAAGAAAAAGAGCTGCCAGATGACAGCCCTTCCAATTCTTTCGATTTTAGGGATAGTGCCTACATCTTCACGATCAACTTCGATTTGAGGTTTGACGATGGATTGAATTTCACAGTGTAAACTCCCTTTTCCAATCCAGAGAGATCAATTTTGGATTGCTCACCTTTAAGTCCACTTCTGAGCAAAACTCTCTTACCAGTTAAGTCAAAGACTTCTATAAATTTCACTGAAGTGGTAGTCGGCCAATCAATTACAATAAAATTTTGAGTTGGATTTGGATAGATAGCAGCTTCTAACTGCTTTTCCTTCAACCCGATAGCTTCGTCAAAAATGGTTGTTGCTGTATTTGTAATAATTGGAGCGTTGAAATCGAAGTAGATGTATGCCTTGTTGTCAATTTGTTCGCCCTGACTAAAGTCAGAAACCGTTTCCAACTCGAACCTTACAAAACCCTGACTTCCTTCCAGGTCTGACGTGCTATCCGGCAAGTAAATTTCATTAAACTCGAAAAACAAGACCCGGCCTTCTCGACTTACTTCCACTGGGTGGGAGGAGGTTTGTAGGTCAAAAGTTGACAAATCGAGATGTGTATCTATAGTGTCTATGATCACCACGTTTTCAGCGTAGTAATTTCCAGTGTTTTGGAATCGGACCATGTATTTAAGAGGCGATTCTGCATTCACAAAATCGCTTCCAACTACTTCATGACTCACCTGCTTGTCATTGGGGTCAAAGGCACCAACTACAGTGCTCTCGTGAGTTATCGAGTTGTTTTCAGGTGTTTCATCATTAAGCAGAGGTGAAATGCTCGCACTTGAAGTAAGCACCGATCCGATCGAAACCGTATCATCTACCACGATTTCAATATCGAAATAGCCTTCTTCGTAGATACAAAGTGTTCCAAGATCCACACTCACAGAATCATTCTCAGCGATAACAGTTCCCAGGCTCGACCCTGTTACTTCAGTAGCATCGTCCATTTTAACACCGAGATGAACATTGTTCAGACATTCGGTCCCTTCATTGAAGAAATAAACGCGGTAGGTGTTGTCAAAGCCCGGCCGGTCTGGCTCCAGAGGGAAGATATCGATCGAGAGGTCTTCAATCCCCGGTACAGGTGTTACTGGGAAATCGAGTTCCATGAGCATTTCGTCCTGAGCGACATCAAATAAAACAGGCTCTGCGGTATGATAATTTGGTACATTTTCTAAAGTGAGTTCGCCCGAGCCTGGAATGGTACAATCCAAATATGAACCAGAGGAGTTTGTAGAAAATGCTTCTCCTTCAAGGGAATTTGAAATCACCGCGTATTGCATAGGAAGCTCTTCGGTGTCAAAGGTGGAGTTGCCGTTTTCATCCAGAAATGCTGTACCGGCTAGTGAAGCTTCACATGGTGTTCCACTTAGTGAAAGACAGATGCCATAAATAAATCCGTTATCAAACGCCAAATTGTCTGTGACTCGAATCTTCCAGACTCCTGCCATAGATTCTCCGGCAAATGTGGAGAGCGAATCGGTGGGTGCAAAGATTCCTGATGGACCGGCTCCATTATAAATACCCGATTCAATTTCTGGAGCTCCATCCTGGAAAAGAACACTGAGCCCCATTGTTCCTCCCAGGCCACTTGGGTAAGCCATCAAATCTATTGCCGTTCCCTGGGGACTGATCAATTGAATGCTTAGATCTCCCAGGTAAGTATGGCCGATATCAACAAAAACAGATAAGTCACCAACTTCCTGAGGAATGTCACCGGGACTCACCGGGATGTTAGCTTCGTACATGAATCCTGCTCCATCGGCCAAATAAATGGAAGGCATATAAAACAACTCCTCGGAGCAACTAAACGCTGGATCGTTTAACATAGAGTGCCGAGACAAATAAAAGTGAGTTATTTCAGAGTCTCCACCGGGACAGGCAATTGTCAACTCAGCAGCATAGTACTGGTGCTCTTCATTAGAGAAAGAAACATTAATCGTGTTTATTCCCTCTGAGGCGCTTCCATCTTGAGAATGCACTAATTCAGGAACACTCAGTGCGCTGTCGTCATATTCCTGAAACACTGATAGAGTGTAACTACTTGCACCTGTCGGAGCTTCGAAAACTACAGTGAATGAGTTTTCATCAGTAGAGAACCAGTCACTGACAATTGGGTTTTCACATTGAGCAAAAAGTAAACTTCCCGAAAAAAGCATTGTGGCTAGTAGCAAGTATTTCATGATCTTGGTATTAGTTAGTTTTCTAAATGTATAAAAAAAGACTGAGACGTTTCTTTAAGGTTTTAGGAGTTCAGACTCTTCTTTCTTTCATCAGAGTCTTTTGCAGAATTGAACTTTAGACCCACATGCTAGATGGGAGATCATCTTGGGAATCCAATATTATTATTGAAATGTAGGTGTTATCATTGAACAGCTCCGAGACTGTAGAATTCGAACTCTTGGTTTGGGATACAAAGCGTACTCAGCTGTGAGCGGAGGATTTGGATGGTAGGTCAAAATGAAGTAGGCTTCTCAGTGAATCAACATCATGGCTTTAGAAGTGTTATTCAAGTCAAAGGTTTAAGGATTTTTACAAGAACCGATTGATGATGGTTTGTTATCTTTGAGGCAAACAGCAAGGAAAAAAATTTATGCTCATGAAAAAACTACTACTCTTTACTAGTCTCGCTTTATTCACTTTGGCTTTGCAAGCACAAACGTTCGGCTTTCTCAATGGAGAGTACGAAGTGTATGCTGCACCAGAAGATGATGGAGCTGATGAATTAGTCGCTCACGTTGATGTGAAAAACCTGTCCGATCAGGAATTGACGGTAACAGTGCTCCGTGAAATTATGACTGACAACGTTACGGGTTATGACGAACGTTTTTGCTGGGGAGGTATTTGCTACCCAAATGCAACTCCTCAATCACTGAATGATGAAGTGATGGAGCCGGGTGAAGTCATCGTTTCCAGTGGTTTTCAGGGGTTTTCAGGATACTACATCTACAACGGAAATGAAGGTCTGACAACAATTAAGTACTGCTTTCAGGAAGTTGGAAACTCTAGTAACGAGGCTTGCTTCACAATTGACTATTGCGTTGGTGACAACTGCGCAACACTTGTAGGTGTTGATGAGCAAAACGGCCCTGCCTTCGAGCTCGGAGCGCTTTCCCCAAACCCAGTTAGAGGACTCTCTACTATTCAGTATGATTTAGGTCAAACGCCAACCAATGCTTCATTTGTAATCTACAACATGGTTGGAGCAAAAGTGAAAGAGGTTGCACTTGACAAAAGAAATGGTGTGGTTCTGTTGAATGCAGCTGATTTTGAGAATGGTGCTTACTTCTACTCACTTGTAGTAGATGGCGCTGTGATGACCACTAAAAGAATGATCGTGAGCAAATAAGATTTTGGAAAAATCCAAAAAAGCTCGATGAATTTCTCATCGGGCTTTTTTTATGTCCGTTTATCTATCTATGTACCTGCCTGTCAAATTACCACTCACCGGCATTGCAGTTTTTTTAGGTTTGTAAAAAACAAGGAAAATGACAAACCTCAAGACTTTTTTGGGCCTCACTGCAGTCGCAGCACTGGCCGCTTGTGGTGACACTTCGCAAAGCTCCAATTCTGATCAGGGAAAATCAGATGGAGAGCTGACATCGCTGAAGGACACTGCAAAAATCCACTGGGAATTCATGGATACTTCTGTGAAGCCAAGCGAGAATTTCTTTCGATTTTGTAATGGATCGTGGGTAGACAGTACCGAAATTCCCGCTGAAGAAAAAAGCTGGTCCAGTTTCAATGTGCTTCAGGAACAGAACGAAAAGAAACTGAAAGCACTGCTTGAAGAGATGAGCGAGCTAGGTGACCAACCGCGTTACAAAGATCTGGTTGGTAAGTTTTATGTGGCTGTGATGGACTCAACGAAAAGAAACCAATTGGGACTAAAGCCCATTCAGTTTATTCTCGATGAGATTGAAATGAGCGAATCTTCTGCAGATCTTGCAGCTTTTCTCGCCCGAAACGGAGTTGGCAGACCCTTCTCTTTTGGCATCCAGCAAGACCTGGTGAAAAACGATCAGTATTCGGCCTACATTTCACAAAGCGGTTTGGGACTTCCTAACAAGACCTACTACTTTGATGAGCAGAAAGTCGATATCCGTGAAAAATACAAGCAGTTCATGGTAGACATGCTGATGAACGCAGGCCAGACAGAAGAAGAAGCTACTGAAAACATGCAGATTATCTACTCGATAGAGGAAGACTTGGCCGATGCATCAATGAGTCCGATTGAGCTTAGAAATCCACAGGCACAGTACAATCCACAGGCTACGAGCGATTTTGTGGAAATATATCCAAACTTTGATTGGACTGGGTTCTTTGAAGGAATTGGAGTTGAAAGTTTCGATACTGTGGTTGTTTCGCAACCTGGTTTCATTGAGACATTTAATAAAGCAGTGAACGATCGTCCGGCTGACGAATGGAAAGCATACTACACCTGGAGAACACTCAACTCGTACGCCAGCCAGTTAGATGACAAAACAGCCATGCTTGCCTTCGATTTTTACCAAACGACCCTAAGTGGAGTAGAGAAGAGAAAACCAGGGTGGAAACGCGCGATAAATCAGATAACGAGAAACGAACTTGGCGAAGCTCTTGGCCGCGCTTTCGTAGACGTATACTTTAGTGAAGAAGGGAAGCAAAAAGTGAACACCATGGTGGATCACCTCGAAGAAGCTTTTCGGGCGCGACTGGAAAAACTCGAATGGATGAGCGATTCAACCAAACAAATGGCTCAGAAAAAACTTGAGTCGTTTGGTAGAAAACTCGGTTACCCTGATGAGTGGGAAGAGTACACTGGTCTTGAAATTACGAGTGATGACCACCTCGGCAACGTGATTGCCGTTCACCAGTTTTCGATGGACAAAAACCTCGAAAAGCTAGGGCAACCAATCGATGACAGTGAATGGGGAATGCCACCGCACATGGTGAATGCCTACTACCACCCGCTCAAAAACGAGATTGCCTTTCCTGCGGGAATTATGCAGCCACCATTTTTTGACGCCAACGCGACAGATGCCGTGAACTACGGCCGAATTGGAATGGTGATCGGGCATGAGTTTACCCACGGATTTGACGACATGGGGTCTCAGTTTGATGCCGAAGGTTCAATGAAAAACTGGTGGTCACAGACCGACCGTGACAAATTCGAAGAACGCGCAGCCAAACTCGGAAAGACCTTCGCTCACTTCTGTCCGTTCGATAGTGTTTGCGTGCAGCCGGATCTCACAATGGGAGAAAATATTGCCGACCTCGGTGGGTTGATTTTGGCCTACAATGCCTACCAAAAAACCGATGAATACAAGGCTGGAAAAGAAATGAATGGCTACAACCCATCACAGCAATTCTTTATTGCTTTCGGTCAGTTGTGGCGATACAAAGTTCGCGATGAAGCTCTCAAGGAGCAGATTGCAACAGACCCACATTCACCGGGAATGTACCGCGTGAATGGACCGTTGCTGAATATGCCTGACTTCTTTGAGGCGTTCAACGTTCAGGAAGCTGATTCCATGAGAAATGTGGAAGATGCAGTAGCAAAAATCTGGTAGTTTACTAGCCAGGTATTTTGATTTTAGTGAAATAGGAAAAGGCGAAGGCCGTTATGGTCTTCGCTTTTTTTATTCTATTACTGTCGAAGAAGACTGGATGAATTTAAATTCAGAAGTCTCTATCGAGAGAAATTCTTGATACTCTTTGACCCAGAATGTCTTTGGGTCAAATGAGATTCTCAACTCTTCTGTGAACGATATTGGCCCATCGTCCTCAACAAGTCCTCTTTCTTTGAACTTGCTAATCAAGTCTTCCTTGTCAATCTCGAAAGTCATAAGGACTTCAAAGTTGTTGGCAGTGTTTTCCAATACCTCAGTTACGACAGCGCCTTTAACTTCAACATCCTCAAAGTTCAATACATCATAAGATCTAAAAGTTGCCTTTTCATGAAGCTCCTTGTCGGGGTTATATTCAACACCGTAATAAGCTTGGTTTAAGTAATTCACTCCATTGAGAAGCTGCAATTTCACTTCGGGTTTTTTAGCATCTAGCTGGCTGTAAAGTTGTTCTTCATTAAATGGCATCGAGGCCGTATCTCCGGTCAATTCCTGAACCTTCTTTTCAAAATGACGGAGGTTCTGAATTGTAGCATCTTTAAAGGATTTAAAAACTTCGTCATAATTTTTAATCTCTACAGCCTCTCCATCTTTATCAATAATGTAAACTACTTCCAGCCCTTCTAGAGATTTACTGACCACATCCACCATCCCCTTAATAAATATTGCTACAGGAGCGAGTTCATCGTTTTCTGTTATGCCAGAAAAATTTATGTCGCCAATGGATGCTGATTTACTTTGGATCTCAAGCTCGTAAGTTCCTATGGATTTGTCAATAACCTCCAGGGTCCAGTCAGATTCTGCGTCAACGGAGGTTAATGTATCCCCACCCATGAGGATGATAGTTTGCGCTGTCGAAGTAGCTGTTTTGGTGTCTCCCTCATGCCACTTTGGAAAAATTGATCCTGATTGACAAAACGATTCTGTTGAACAAAAGCTGAGAGAAATAGCAAGTAGTAGAAGGAAGTTCTTTGGTTGAATAGTTTTCATTGTACTAAATGGTTAAAGGTTTCAAACAAAAAGAGAGAGTAGTAAAAGCAATGTTATAAAATTCCGTCTTAGCAGCACTATTTATTCTCCAAACTCTAACAGGGATAATTAGGAAAATTTTCATCAGCCCTACAAAACCTCGTTCAGAAGTTGCCCGGTGAGCTGCTGAAGCTCGATTTCGCGGCTCTTGGCGCTAAACTGAGCTTCGAGAAAACGGACCTCTGCGTTGAGCGCATTCAGCTGAATCGTCCTAAACTCCACATCGTTGATAGCTCCGAGTTCGTACTGTTTCTGCGCGATTTTTAGTGTTTGATCCGCTTCCGCAACGCTTTGCTCTTCGAGTTCTACTCGCTGCATTCCATTTTGCCAGCGGATGTAAGCCACGCGCACTGCAGCTCTTATTTCCTGGTTCACCTGGTTTACGCGAATCGCTTCATTCTCAACCGTGATTTTGGCATTCTCCAAAGCAGTGCGTTGTTGTCCTCCGTTGAAAAGATTGAACCTGACACGAACTCCAAAGTTAGGACCGAAGCTCTGGCTCGATTGCAAAAACCCGACTTCGTTGCTTTGTCTTCCATACTGGTAGTTGCCAAATAGTTCAACTTCCGGGTACATCATCCCGCGGTTGATCTTTACGTCTTCTTTCGCCACCATTTCGCGAATTTGCTGTTGACTCAGTTGAGCGTTCTCTTTTTGAGCCGTTTCAATCAGTTGCAACAGGTCGAAGGATTCTTGAAGATTAAACTCTTCATTCGGATCTATCGTTTTTTCCAGATCCCGGCTCATTAGTTGGTTGATCTGAATTTGGAGTTCGTTAATCAGTGCCTTTTGGTTGAGAACCTGAGCGCTGTCGGTGTTGAGATCGACTCTCGCGCGCTGCAGATCCAGGGCCGTGCCGGCACCCACTTCGCTGCTTTTTTCCTGAAGGGCAAGACGAGCTTTCGAAACCTCCATGGTTTCGCGAAACGCATCGAGTAATTTCTTTTCTCTTTTGAGTTGAAAGTAGGCGTTCGCCAAATCGGCCGCAGTTTGCTCGAGGTAATAGCGAGTTTCGGTTTTGCTCAACAAGGCCAACTTTTCGAGCTGATCTTTGCGAGCGAACATGGCCAGTCCGTCAAAAACTACCCAGCGTAGAGAGGCCTGTGCAGAGGTCGACTCGCTCCGGGCGGCATCAGCTTGTTGCGAATCGCCAGTGAAAAACTGCTGTTCCGAGTTGTTGATCGAAATCGATTGTTCTCCGGTGAGGTCGATAACTGGAAGCATCCCGGCATTTCCTACTGTGTTGGTGTTCTCGGCCTGGCGCTGCAGGTTTCTGTAAATCTGGATGTCGTAGTTCGATTCCAGTGCAGTACTCACCATCTGGCTAAGCGACATTGACCCTTCCTGTGCCTGCAAAACTCCAGTAGAGAATACTGCCAGCATAATAGTAAAGAAGATTACTTTGACAGACGACAAAAATGCACTCATTGAAAGTTTATTTTTCATTGGAATCATCGTTTTCGAGTGTTTTATCTTCTACGAGTTTTTTCGGTTCCTTGCTGGTGATGTAGGTGTAAATCACCGGAATCACGTAAAGTGTTAAAATGAGCGAAAATGCCAAACCACCGATAATTGCCACACCCATCGGGATTCTACTGGTTGACGCTCCACCAAGTGCCAGGGCAATGGGTAAGGCCCCGAGAATTGTTGCAAGGCTGGTCATCAAGATCGGACGGAAACGCAGAGCTGCGGCTTCAATGGCTGCTTCCTTGATGCTCATTCCCTGAGCGCGTTTTTGATTGGCAAATTCGACAATCAGAATTCCGTTTTTGGTGACGATTCCAACTAAAACGATCATCCCGATTTGGCTAAAAATATTGAGTGTGTGTCCTAATAGCCATAGTGAAAGTACTGCCCCTGCTAGAGCCATCGGCACGGTAAGCATTATCGTCAATGGATCTCGGAAACTTTCGAACTGACCTGAAAGAGCCAGATAGATGAGGACCAATGCAAGTACAAAAGCGAAAATCAAACTGTTTCCACTTTCTGCAAATTCCTTCGATTCACCGGCAAGGCTTGTAGTGTAAGTTGCATCAAGCACTTCATCTGCTACTTTTTGCATTTCTTCGATACCCTGCCCGATCGTTGTGCCGGCAGTAGGTGCTCCAGAGAAAGTAACGGCTGCGTAGCGGTTGTAGCGGTAGAGTTGCGGTGGACCACTTTCAAACTCGAGGTTTACGAGGTTCGAAAGCTGGACCTGTTCACCGTTTTGATTTCGAACAGTGACTTTTGTCAAATCCTGAGGCTCGTCACGATCAGTACGTTTTGCCTGACCAATCACGTAGTACTGTTTTCCGTCTTTAATGAAGTAGCCAAATCGCTGACCGCTAAACATGAGCTGAAGCGTTTCGGCAATGTCGGCTACCTGAACGCCCATTTCGCTCGCCTTATTTCGATCGATGGTGACAGTCAACTCGGGCTTGGTGAATTTCAAATCTGTGTCTACCACGTCAAAAGCTCCACTCTCCCTGGCCATTTGCTGAAACTCGGGAATAATTTCCTTGAGTTGTTCGATGGTAGGCGCCTGCACCACAAACTGAACAGGAAGTCCTCCAAGACCACCACCACCGACATCGATCGTTGGCTCTTGAGTGACGTAGGTTGTAGCGAAGTTGTATTTCTTAACTCTCTGAGCCAGATCGTTGGCAATCTCCATTTGGCTTCTTTCGCGGTCTGCTGGAGGAACAAGTGTGAGGCGAACGAATCCTTTGTTGATGGAAATTGAAGATCCGAATCCCGGTGAAGTTACCGCGAGCAGCGACTCGCGCTCTTTCATAGTGTCTGTCATGGAGATCATTTGCTCCACATAATCGTCCATGGCTTCGTAAGAAGTTCCCTCTGGCGCAGTTGCAAAAAGTCGAACCCGGCTGCGGTCTTCCAGCGGAGCGAGTTCAGAATTGAGCATGTAGCCTATTCCAAAAATCATCCCTAGGGAAATCAGCATGATGAACCAGCCCAGAACTCTGAAGTTCATAAACTTCGTCAACGAGCTACGGTATCCATCAATCATGTTTTGTATGCCGCGGTGAATCTTGTCCCCAAGTCTACTTTTTGGCTCCGATTTTTTCAGCAAGCGCGAACTCATCATCGGTGTGATGGAGAGAGATACGAAGGATGAAATGACGACCGAACCGGCTACAACCATTCCGAACTCCCGGAAAAGTCTACCTGTCAATCCCTGCAAGAAAATGATAGGGAGGAAGACTGCCACAAGAGTGATCGTGGTCGAAATAATCGCGAAGAAAATTTCCCTTGACCCGGCAAAGGCTGCCTGGATGCGGTCTTCGCCACGCTCAATCCGCTGATAGATATTTTCCATCACCACGATGGCATCGTCCACCACCAGACCAGTAGCGAGTACAATTCCAAGCAAGGTGAGAATGTTGATTGAGAACCCTGCTGCATACATTACAAAGAAAGAACCGATTAGGGAAATCGGAATGGCAATCACGGGAATCAGTGTAGTTCGCCAGTTTCTCAAAAAGAAAAAGATGACCAGTACAACCAGCCCAAAGGCGATGAACACCGTTTCCTGGACTTCGGTGATCGCCTGCCGAATATTTTTGGTGGTATCCAGTGCCACACCGAGCTCGAGGTCGGAGGGAAGGTCTTTTTTGATTTGCTCAGTCCTTCGATAAATTTCGTCTACGATCTCTATGTAGTTGGCTCCCGGCTGAGGCTGAATGGCCACACCAATCATCGGCACACCGCCATTTCCGCGCAAGAGCGATCGCTCGTTTTGCGGGGCCAGGTAAGCTTTTCCAATATCTTTTAGTCGGATGAGGTAATCGTCCCTCTCGGCAACAATCAGGTCGTTAAATTCCTCTTCGGTAGACAATCGACCAAAAGTTCTAATCGTCAGTTCGGTACGATAACCTTCGATTCTACCAGAAGGAAGTTCTACGTTCTGTGCCTGAAGAGCATTTCTCACATCGAGTGGAGTGAGGTTGAATGCCGAAAGTTTTGTCGGGTCGAGCTCCAGTCGCATGGAGTAGAGCTTTTCTCCCCATAGGTAAATCTCGCTGACTCCCTGAATCGTCTGAAATCGCTCTTTGAAAGTGTTAATCCCGATGTCGGTGAGCTCGAGGAGGTTTCTCTCTTTACTTTGGACTGTTAGCGTAAAAATCGTTTGCGCATCGGCATCAGACTTTTGAACCACAGGCGGATCGGCATCGGGAGGAAGTTCACGAATTGCCTGAGAAACTTTGTCTCGCACATCGTTGGCTGCGTTGTCCATGTCGATGCCGAGCTGAAACTCTACTTTGATGGTGCTCCTTCCATCGGAACTGATTGAGCTGAGCGTTTTGATCCCGCTTACACTGTTGATTTCCTCCTCGAGAGGTTCGGTGATTTGAGATTCGATGATGTCGGCTGCAGCACCGGTGTAGTTGGTGGTTACCGTCACAATCGGTGGATCCACACTCGGGTATTCGCGCACACCGAGGTAGTTGAATCCGATAACTCCGAAAACCAAAATCACGATTCCGAAAACCGTAGCGAGTACCGGCCTTTTAATGCTGAGAGCAGATAAATTCATGTGCTATTCTTTCTTGTCAAAAGATTCAACTTCTAATTGCTTATCGCCAGCTATGGCCATTCCAGGTTTGATCTGGAGTAGTCCTGTGACCACCACCGAATCGCCTTGTTGAAGGCCTTCAGTTACCTGAATTCGCTTTGGATGACGAACACCCGTTCTTACTTGCACTTTCTCTGCTTTTCCATTTTTAAAGGTGTAGACCAATTGGTTGTTTAACTCGGGGATGATTGCTTCCGTTGGCACCATGATGGCCTCATCCAAACTGTCGAGCGTGAAAGTGATATCGGCATAGGATCCCGGAATGAGCTCTCGCTTTTTATTGTCAGCTTTAGCCCTCACTCGCAGCGATCTCGATCCCGTATTGACCATCGGCTCGGCAGCGTAAACGCTGGCTTTAAACGGTTCAGGTCGGTTGTTGGCACTAAACCGCAATCCCTGTCCCGGAGTCACCATGGAGGCGTAGCGCTCCGGAACTTCAAACTGTAGCTTTATTGGGTCGTCCTGAACCAGCATGGCCACCGCAGTACCTGCTGAGATGTAGGATCCCGGACTGACGTTTCTCAATCCAATTCTTCCTGAAAAAGGGGCAACGATAGTAGAGTAGCTCAAGCGAACTTCAGTTTCTTCTATGTTGGCTTCTAGTGTTTGCACCTTCAGTTGAGCTGCTTCAAGTTCTGCTTCGCTGATCCCTTGCACTTCGGCAAGTTGAGATTTTCGATTCAGGTCTTTTTCAGCCGTTTCGAGTTCTGCTCTAAGTCTTTGAAGTTGGGCATTCCACTCGCGATCGTCCAGCCTCAAGAGCACTTGACCTTTGCGAACCTCTTCGCCCTCTTCAAATAAAATTGACTCTACTTTCCCCGCAGTTTGTGTCGTTAGCTGGGCTGATTCTCCAGGGAGCAAACTACCTGTCACTTCAATATTGTTGATGAGAGGTTCGGGTTTCACAACCACGTAGTCCACTTTAAGTGTGTCCGATTTGGTGTTTGCGTTGATTCCACCATTTCCCGAATCAGAGCAAGAGGCTAAAAGAGCCGTGGCAAAAGCAAAAATGAAAATTCGTATAGTGTGGTGCATGCTACTTTTCCTTTTTAATAAATTCAATGCTGTAGGTGTCTTGAGGTTGATGATGGAGGTTGCAGGTTACTCTTGACAGCAACTTTTCGAGCAATTTTACCTCTTCAGAATCCAGGCCTTCGAGGCAAAGCTCATTGGTTTCTATCAAGGCTTTTTTTATGTCTGGAATGTAAGACTCACCGAGTTCAGTGCAGTGTAAAAACTGTTCTCTGCGGTCTTCCGGATTTTGTCTTCGCTCAACACAGTCGTGTTCGGAGAGGTAGTCTACCAGTCGCAAAACAGAAACTTTATCGAGATGCAACTCTCCGGCTAGACAGGTTTGGCTGAGGCGACCATTGCCTTGCGAAATAAGCATCAGTGGATAAAAGTGCCGTTTGATAGGCAAGTGTTCGAGGCGCTTTGAAAACGTACCTACGTACTCTTTAGTCAGTTGACCAAAAAGCTTACCCAGTGGCAATTCACGTGTTTCGGTTACTATCGAATCCATGTACAAAAATTAATTTGCAATGTTAACTATTAATAACTGCTTCTAACTCGTGTCGAAACTGATTTGTTCCGCCAACTGGAGAAAAAAATTGTTAACTCAGGGTTTGTTTACAGCCCTACCTCAAAAGACAGTTGTTGAGATCAAGAATTCAGGTAACTGAGATTTTAGAAATTTCTAAGGAATGCGTTTGATGTTTTTGAAATCTGGTTTGCGCTTTTCAAGAAACGCGTTTCGCCCTTCTTTCGCTTCATCGGTCATGTAGGCGAGGCGAGTAGCTTCACCGGCAAAAACCTGTTGACCTACCATGCCATCATCCGTGGCGTTCATGGCAAACTTCAGCATTTTTATAGAGGTTGGCGACTTGGCCAAAATTTCCTGCGCCCATTCAAAGGCAGTATTCTCGAGTTCCTCGTGAGGAATCACAGCGTTGACCATGCCCATATCGAAAGCTTGTTGAGCAGAGTAATTTCTGCCGAGGAAGAAAATTTCCCGGGCACGCTTTTGCCCGACCATTTTGGCGAGGTAGGCCGATCCATAGCCACCGTCAAAGCTGGTCACATCGGCATCGGTTTGTTTGAATATGGCGTGTTCTTCACTCGCCAGTGTGAGATCGCAAACGGTGTGCAGACTATGCCCACCGCCAACTGCCCAGCCGGGCACTACAGCAATTACCACCTTGGACATGAAGCGAATCAGTCGCTGCACTTCCAGGATGTTGAGTCGTGGCATTCCGTCATCGTCCACGTAGCCTTGATGGCCACGAGCGTTTTGGTCGCCCCCGCTGCAAAAAGCCCAGCCACCGTCTTTTTCAGATGGTCCTTCGCCCGAGAGCAAAACGACTCCGATGGAAGTGTCCTCGCGAGCATCTACCAGTGCTTCAAACAACTCTGCTACAGTTTTTGGACGAAAAGCATTGCGCACTTCAGGGCGATTAAATGCTATTCGTGCCACACCATCAGCTTTTTTATAGGTGATGTCTTCGTATTCTTTTACTGTTTTCCACTTGATGCTCATAACTCCGGGGGTTAATATGAAAATTAGGAGCCGCAAGATAAAAGGAAACGCAGACTTTGCAGTTTGCACAGAGCAAAAAATGAAGCAGAGGCAGTTTGTCGAGATGAGGATAAGTCTCAAGGATTTTGTAGAGAATATTCCCGGGTCAAACTTAGCTCTTTACGGAGTCTGGCGCTGAACAGCCCAATAAGCGCAGAAGCTGGAAAATTCAAGGGGCATGGCATCAATTTGGGATAGATTCTAGTGAATCAAAAAAACAGAATCAAGATTATGAGTGCTATAGAAGACAAAATTAGAGGAAATTGGAACCAAATAAAGGGAAAGCTCAAAGAGAAATACGGACAGCTTTCCGATGATGATCTGCAATACGCAGAAGGTCAGGAAGACCAATTAATCGGAAAAATTCAAGAGAAAACAGGAGAGTCAAAACAGCAGATCAAAGACTTTATCGATAAGCTTTAATTTTTGGCGCTTTTTTATTGCAAAGGAATCCCGGCTTCATGCCGGGATTTTTTTATTTATGAAATCAGGACTTCTGCATCCTGTTCTTTCTTTTAAACGTTGATATTGATTACTTTTGCAAATCTAATATCGAGTGTAGAATGTTCTCAAAAGCTTGCGAATACGGCATCAGGGCCACTCTTTACATTGCCTCCAAATCTTTGGATGACGAACGCGTGAGTTTGCGCGATATCGCCAAAGAAATAGATTCTCCAGTGGCTTTCACCGCCAAGATCATGCAGCAAGTTTCTAAAAGTGGTATTGTAAAATCCACCAAGGGTCCTTCAGGCGGCTTTGAAATCGCCAAAGCAGATCTTAAGAAAATCAAGCTGGCCAGAATTGTGGACGCTATCGATGGTGACTCTATTTACCGTGGTTGTGCACTCGGTCTGAATGAGTGCGATGCAAACCATCCATGCCCTGTTCACTTTCAGTTTGTCGCTATTCGCGATGAGTTGAGCCAGTTGCTCAACACAACTTCACTCTACGAAGTAGCCACCGGTTTGAAAGACGGTATAACTTTTTTAAAGAGGTAGAAAAAAATTTTCAAGTAAAAAGGATAAATTTGTCCTAAAATAAAGTGTTTTCGTTTTATGAAACAGATAGAGAGTAGGGGAGACATTGAAAAAATCGTAGATGAGTTTTACGACAAAATCCAGAAGGACCAACTCCTTGGACCGATATTCAATGGAGTGATAAGAGATCGGTGGCCGGAGCACCTGGACAAGATGTACCGATTTTGGGAAACAATTTTGCTCAATAATCACGTCTATTCGGGAAGTCCTTTTAAGCCTCATGCCAAACTACCGGTAGAACAAAAGCATTTTGACCGATGGATGGAACTGTTCAGAGAAACGGTCTACCGATACTTCGAAGGACCAAAAGCCGATGAGGCGGTAGAGCGAGCGGGGAAGATGGCCACCATGTTTATGTACAAAATCGACTACTTCAGAGACAATCCAAAAGATGCAATTTTATGAAGCTACGAATTGCCACAGCTTCAGTTTTTCTGTGGATTGGCTTCGTCTGTGCCATCAGCTTTATGGATGCGTGGCTCAAATTCAAAGCACCTGGAATTGATCTGAAACTCGGACTTGGAATTGGAAGGCTGGTTTTTGGAGCACTGAATAAGGTAGAGTGGGTTTTGGCCCTCGCGATTGTTGCCGATGTGCTTCTGGCCAAATCGAGGATGTTAAAATCAAGAAACCTCTTTCCAGCCCTGGCTGTGACAATTCTACTGATTCAAACCTTTTGGCTCTTGCCTGAGCTCGACTCCAGAGCAGAGTTAATCCTACAGGATGAGGCCGTTCCTGAATCTGGTCTACACATTTTCTATGTGATTGTAGAATTGATCAAAGTCGTGAGTCTCGTCATTTTTGGAGTTCAATTATTAAAACAAAATCATCATGTCAGAAATACTAGATAAAATCTCGCAAAAGTATTCCCAACTGGGAGAGAATCCCGAGAATTACCTGAAGGGATTGTATCACGCTAAACCGGTTACATACTGGGATTATGTAGAGGTGGAAACGCTGATTTCGCTTCAGCGACCGCGCACAGAATTCAAAGACGAAAAGATTTTCATCATGTATCATCAGGTTACCGAGCTAATGCTGCAGATGATGCTTCACGAAATGGAGCAAGTTGTGGATGAGGAGAAACCCGATGAAGACTTTCTGCTCAGCAAGGTGGACAGGCTAAATCGTTACACGAGCATGCTGATTACTTCGTTTGACATCATGAAATACGGCATGGATTACGATGACTACAACCAGTTTCGATACACGCTGACTCCTGCCAGTGGTTTCCAAAGCGCGCAATTTCGTTTTATCGAAATCTACTGTACACGACTTCAAAATCTGGTGAATGAAGCGGGTCAAAAGCACCTTCCGAATAATCCTTCCATCGACCAGATTTTTGAAAATATTTACTGGAAAGATGCAGGTCGCGATCGAAAAACAGGTGAAAAGACAATGACTCTCAGACTGTTTGAGGAGAAGTACGAGAAGGAATTGAAATCGCTGGCCAGGTCTGTTAGTGGAAATTCTATCGAAGAAAAGCTACTTCAAATCACTGACCCTTCGGAAAAATTATCAGCAGCTTTTCGTGAATTCGATTACCTCTACAACGTGGAGTGGCCAATGGTTCACCTCGAAACTGCCCAGCACTACCTCGATAAAAAAGGCGAGAACAAAGCAGCTACTGGCGGTTCGGAGTGGAAGAAATACTTGCATCCAAAATATCAGCAACGAAAATTTTTCCCATCGCTTTGGAGCGAAGAGGAGATTGAGAACTGGGGCGATGGAGTCAGGAAATAGCTAAACCTGTAAATGATTTAAATTTTTGTCGGACACGACACAAAGCTGCTGTTATTTCATTTGTAAATTTGAGTTTCGGTTTTTGTTTTTAGGCGGTATTGCGCTTGGTGTGTTGAATACAAACTCTGATCTTTGACAGTAGTCATAAATTTTGGTGATCCCAAATTGCGTTGTGTGTTGATTACAAGCTCTGATCTTTGACAGTTCTCGCATTTGTGCAATTGCTTAAAACAAGTTGTGTGTTGATTACAAACTCTGATCTTTGACAGTTGAATTTGATTTTTCTTGCTCAGTGAGTAAGTTGTGTGTTGATTACAAACTCTGATCTTTGACAGTTCCTTTGCCGGACGCTGTATGTAGTCCATTGTTGTGTGTTGATTACAAACTCTGATCTTTGACAGTGATCGCCAACAACCAGACGGTTGAGATTAAGTTGTGTGTTGATTACAAACTCTGATCTTTGACAGTTGGGCGCAATGCTGCTACTACTCTTGACACGTTGTGTGTTGATTACAAACTCTGATCTTTGACAGTTCCACTCCGAAAGGCTCCATGGTAGCTACAGTTGTGTGTTGATTACAAACTCTCATCTTTGACAGTATACATTGCTATTCACCCCGGTAACTTTGCTGTTGTGTGTTGATTACAAACTCTGATCTTTGACAGTTGCGGAAAGGAGTACTACGCACAAACGATTGGTTGTGTGTTGATTACAAACTCTGATCTTTGACAGTATCAACTCTACAGGCGTTGTCGAATTTGAGTTGTGTGTTGATTACAAACTCTGATCTTTGACAGTTCTTCGCGCAATTTCTCACGTGTCCATTTTGTTGTGTGTTGATTACAAACTCTGATCTTTGACAGTCAGCGAGCAGATGACAGACGAGCAGGCTAGTTGTGTGTTGATTACAAACTCTGATCTTTGACAGTATTAAAGGGTACGTCACTATACGATGGCTAGTTGTGTGTTGATTACAAACTCTGATCTTTGACAGTCCCCCGCAATTTCAGCTCCTTCAGTTTCAGTTGTGTGTTGATTACAAACTCTGATCTTTGACAGTCTTCCATGAGAATGTTAAGCCACTTGTATTGTTGTGTGTTGATTACAAACTCTGATCTTTGACAGTACCAGACAGATGTCGATGTAGACTCGGTAAGTTGTGTGTTGATTACAAACTCTGATCTTTGACAGTGTCCAGCTCTCTGTACTACCTTCAGGTATAGTTGTGTGTTGATTACAAACTCTGATCTTTGACAGTACTTGAATGATTGATACTATTAGCACGGTGTTGTGTGTTGATTACAAACTCTGATCTTTGACAGTAATGGCAGACAAAACAGAACAGATGACGGAGTTGTGTGTTGATTACAAACTCTGATCTTTGACAGTTGGTGGAGCTAATTCATCAGCTCCATTCGGTTGTGTGTTGATTACAAACTCTGATCTTTGACAGTGATACGGTAACGCCTGTCGCATCTTCTGGTGTTGTGTGTTGATTACAAACTCTGATCTTTGACAGTGAACGAGGTGATGGCTAGCATCAATATTTAGTTGTGTGTTGATTACAAACTCTGATCTTTGACAGTTAACCGTGTTATCAAATTGCGGTTTAATACGTTGTGTGTTGATTACAAACTCTGATCTTTGACAGTTCGTTCCCGATAAATTCGTACTGAGAGTGAGTTGTGTGTTGATTACAAACTCTGATCTTTGACAGTCTTTTGCTATGTGTTCCAAAGCCGCGTCTGTTGTGTGTTGATTACAAACTCTGATCTTTGACAGTCAAGTTACAACCACTGACAGCGTGCCAACAGTTGTGTGTTGATTACAAACTCTGATCTTTGACAGTCGTAAACTTTACCATTCCTTACCGTGAATGGTTGTGTGTTGATTACAAACTCTGATCTTTGACAGTAACTAGGATAATCGCTAGTTGTCCACTCTGGTTGTGTGTTGATTACAAACTCTGATCTTTGACAGTCACTTTGGTTCATTCCTGTTTTTTCTAGTTGTTGTGTGTTGATTACAAACTCTGATCTTTGACAGTAGCGCCTCGAGGGACAGTTTCATGCGTTCAGTTGTGTGTTGATTACAAACTCTGATCTTTGACAGTTATATCTCCGCAGGGTGACACCCGTACGCTGTTGTGTGTTGATTACAAACTCTGATCTTTGACAGTATCAAGTCCCAAATGTGACTGTTATACTGTTGTTTAGATCAATATCTTGTCAAAGAAATTAAGTCCTGACTGATTAAATTCAGTTGGGACATTTCATTTTTCAGAACATCTCTAATTGTTGAGGTGGAGCGGAAAGTAGTTTTACATCTTTTCCAATGAAGTTCACAATATCTCCATATTGCTTATCGGTGATCATCATGACACTAATTGTCCCCTTGGCAGGAATAATGTTTTTTACTCTTTTTATGTGAACCATTGCACTTTCTCGACTAGCACAGTGGCGAGTATAGACACTGAACTGCATCATTGTGAAACCGTCACCCATTAATCGTTTCCTGAAAGTTGCATAGGCTTTACGGTCCTTCTTAGTATCCGTGGGTAGATCGAAAAAGACAAATAACCACATAACTCGGTAGGCATTAAGTCGTGAGTGCCTTATTGACATGTGCTACAATACGGGGAAGACTATCTTATTTGTTTCATTTTCAAAGCATTTTACTAATGATGAACTAGTCTCACTTAAGGCAACCATTAGTGGACGCTTCTTTTTACCAATTTGGCAATCCACTGTTAACACTTTTATTAGTTCAGCTTTCTCTTCTTTGCCTAAGTTCTCGCAGTCTAAACCACTTTCGAGCATAGACAGAACAATTAAATCCACGTAGGGTCGGTAAGGCTCCATTATATCATCTGCAAGGCAAAACGAGTTATATCGATTTCTGTGATGAATTCCCTGGCTTACTAATAATCCGCTGCCAGACAGAGCCCTTGCGACTGCAGCTCTCAAAACGATATATCCGTAATTCAAAGCTGGATTTGGAGAATCCCCATCTCTTCTTCTTTGAAAATCCGAACCTAAAAAACTAGTCCAGTACCTCGATGCAGCTTGACCTTCAATATTGTCGGGATCACCTGAGCGTACTTTTTTGCTGAGATGAAGTAGTGGTTCCGCATTTTTCTGTGTCAATTTTAAAGCGTTAGCCTGATTGCGGATCTTGGCTTTAACTGTTTGCTTCCATAACTGCTTTTTTCGAGGAGAGCTGGCATTAATTTGGTTTCTAAATCGCTCTGTTTGAATAGTGTTCGAATCCAGATTCCAAAGCATCGAAACAGGTAAATAATTTCTATTGCAGAAGACTACCGCCACATTTTGTTCAGACATCTCCTGAACGAAGGCTTGTGAGAAAGTGATTTGCGGATGCTCTAAAATTACCAACCCAATATCTTCTGAGGGGACAGTTCTTACCGAAGCATCATCTTTTGACTTAATAGTCAATTGATTATTTGATACGCTTAGGTGATAGGCATTTCCAAAAAAGAGACTTTTCTTTAGCATTTCTCAATCCTCCCTAAGCGCAAAAGCTGTACTTTAATTGGATTGAGAGTCTTCCATTTTTTAAAACTGGCAATTCTCAACTCTTCATTGGGATTAGTCAGTGATGTAGCAACATGATGTCTAAAGCTATAATCTCCCAAGGAAAGTTTTTGAACTCGATACAGGTAATCGCAAAGTGTTGCGCTATCAGATTTCATTTCTTCAAATTGATCATCTGTTAAGCCAATAATGAACAGGTCATTAATTTGAAGCTTTGCTATTATCCTTTCAGCCTGATTCAGCTTGTCAATTTGCAACCCTTGAACTTTCTTTTCAACTGCACTCCAAAGGGAAATTACTTCATCGGTCCATTTTCCATCGTGGTCTTCGTAAATTATTGTCATATAATTATTTTGAGGGTTGACAAATTGATTTACACCTTCCTTGAGCTTCACAGCGTTTCCAATTGTTTCACGCATCCTTACTTTTCGAACTGGAATAGGATCCCCATTTTTATTCTTCAAATAGATTTGAGGTATTCTCTGGTTTTGCTCATTAGTCGTGAAGTAGACATTTTTTTTGTCTTCAGTTGATAGGTCGGTGAGCTTCCAGCCATTCGGCAAGTCACCATTCTCAAGTTTTTCTGCTGGGTACAGCTCTTTAATCCTGTTTTCGATAGCTTCTCTAACTCTTTGACTAACAACCTTTTTTAAATGCTTGTCATTTTGAATCGTATCGATTGGCTTGCGGACGTGGTACTTTTTATTGCCATATTCATCGAGATGTTCTCCATAAACGGTTTCCTTATGAAGTTCTCCTCTTGCAGACATTCCCATTCCATAAATTTGCTTTCCATCAATTGTGAAAGGAGATCCATTAGGAAGGAAAAGCTTCTTCTTCACTTTAGAAACTACACGATCTCGTTTATCGTGATAAACCAAGACACTGTCCGTTGCGACCTTTGCATCCATCCAAAAGTTTTCCCACGGTCGTTCAAGTTGGTTTTCCTTACGATACTTTATGTTTTTCCTCTCATATCCTTCTCCTAAAAGAGTCGAGAGTTTTTGCAAATACCCTTTTTTCGCAGTTGCAGCAACAAGAGCATCTATAGCATGATGACGATGATCGTCTCTTTCTTTAATAGGATATAGAATTTCATCTTTTACATTCCCTCTAACTAGTTTTCCCTTTTTAGCTAATGCATCTGCATCTTTTTTCCCGGACTTAAACGACCATGCTCTAGCCTCAGTCACGTTACCTTCTTTATCGATGGCTGCCTGGTATTCACCATCTGGTAATTCAAGGGGGTAGGTTTCGCCAAGAATTCCATCGAGACCCCAGAAATAACGGAGTAGGGAAGTGGCTCCTCCCTGAATGACGTCTACTTTTTTACAGGCTTGTTGTAGATATTGAGCCGAAACCTTGGAAATATACCTGGTATCGTTAAGCTGTCTTTCAATAAAACTATCTGCGTCCGGATTTCTTTCAGAAATAAACCTTTTTGCTTTATGGTAGGGGAGGATTTTGAAGATTCGACTTTTCAATGACTCCCAGTCTCCACCAGTTTTTTCAAAATATTGAAATGGTGTTTTGTTTCCTTTCAAACGGTTTGTATCTGCATCACACAAGGTCTTATTAGCCAAGCTGTTATTGAGTGAAATACTGTAAGGAATGATGTGTTCTATCTGAATATAACCATCATTTGAAAAGAGTTGAGAGAGACTAAAGGTCTCTTCTGGGTTGAAAGGGTTAACAGCCACACCATCAGACACTTCAATCTCCTTGAAAAGCTTCAGCTTAGTAATGTTCTCAACAGTATGAGGTAAATCAAACTCGTCTAGTTTAGCTTTGATCTCGTCATTTTCAGTCTCCCTTTCTTGCTGTTGTTTTCGGATTTTGTCCCTTTCGCTTTTACTAGCTTTCAAATCCCGGGCAAGTTCGATGTTTACCTGGTCAGGTTTTCCATACTCTTTGACGATTGCATTATAAAGTTTCCTTAGCTCATAAAGAGCTTTCATCACTATCGGATTTTTGACATTCTCAGGTTCAGGAAGAAAACTCAAAGATCCATCCCCTGTTTCTCGAACGCTGTGATGGTATAGCTTCTTTAGTCCTTTTTCATCTATTGCGTATTCATCTCTGAGGAAGTTCTCTATTCTCGTAGTGGACTTTCCTTTTTCGCCATTCTTGGCAGCACTAATCACATTATCCTCAAAAAATGAGATTTCTTTTTCAGAAAGTCTCTCAAACTTGCTATTCATTGCTGCTTTTGCTCCTGCTAGCAAAACAGCTTCGTCATATTGATATCCTTTCTTGAGAAACTCTATGATTTTTCTGGTGGCCTTTCTGCTTAGGTTGCTGTAACCATCGGCTAACTTGAATGCTTTGAACTTTGATTTATCCTTATCGGATAATTCAAACTTCAGCAAATAATTGTCTAGCCATTCTGGATCTTCCGCAGTGTATTTCACATGCCATATATCTTCCTGCTCTTTCTGACTGAATTTGTTCCACTTGTCTTTAAAGATCTTCCTGAAATTTGCTGTAGTAGGTGAACCTGGGAATTTGTCTTCCTCTTTGAAGTTAAATAACTTCGATTCAGCTTTTTTCCCAAGCTTTCCAGTGATTTTTTTGAAATCAACTTTTTTATCAGAGCTCAGAAGTAGTTCTGTAACAATACTCCGCTCCTCATCATTCAGCGGTCTGTTTTCGAATTTGATGTTGTTCGCATTTTGAAAGGCACGATACTCTTCGAAATCTAGTGTAGAAAGTGGAGAAACTGATTTGTCCGTCTCAAAGGAACAATTCCCAAGTAAATGTTTCGATGAGCGCAAGGGTCGTTGATAGAAAAGAATACCATTTTTATCTGTTTTGCTTTTGTGTCTGCCGCCCAGTTTTTCATAAAGGTCGGTTGTCAATATATCAAGGTAGAATTGACTTTGCTCTTTCCAAATAAGGTCAAACTCATCCTGATACATTGACCTAAGA
Source organism: Halocola ammonii (assembly GCF_049334165.1). Classification (NCBI taxonomy): domain Bacteria; kingdom Pseudomonadati; phylum Bacteroidota; class Flavobacteriia; order Flavobacteriales; family Halocolacceae; genus Halocola; species Halocola ammonii. The sequence continues at coordinate 101,226 of NZ_JBEGHD010000003.1, read as the reverse complement.
GTGTATCGATTTCTTCTTCGCTCTTCATGAGGGTTTTGGAAGTAAAGGTAATTCCCCAATGTCTTGAAAGATTCAACACCTTCTTTAGTTTGATTTATTCCGATTTTACCTTCTTCAGGCTTTCCTTCATAGATCTTTCCTTCATCTTGATCTTGCAAAGTTTCTCTATAACCTCTTCTCTGAGCAAAATGGTACAAAACTCTTCCAAGTTCAAAGAGCGATAGTTTCGCTCCTTCGAACGCTTTGTGCCGCAATGTATAAGGGTCAGGCATGAAAAAGCTTCTCAATTCTTCGCAAAGCACAACTTGTCGAATTAAGTCTTGCCACTTTTGTCTGAAACTTTTGTTTTGATTTCCGGGAAAGTACTTTTTGTGCAAGTCGTTAATATCAGGAAACATTCCGTTTGCCATTAACTCCTTGACAAGGATTTCCTTTCGCATTTTTCTTCTGAAATTTTGTCTTCGTGACTGACGCTTTTCTCGTCTAGTAGCATTTTTAGAAACTTCTTTTGTGCCTTTCTCTAGATTTACTCCCATCGGGAAAACCACAGATCCCATTCCCAATATTTTTTCATCTTTCTCATTAACCAGTGCCCAACCGATTGAATTTGAACCGAGATCAAAACCAAGTTTTTTCATAGTAGTATTTTGTTATATTTGCTTCGTAATCTTCACACAATAAGGCTATATGCCGAAGGTTTTTAACCTATGAGTTCCGCTTCTGGTGGAACTCTTTTTGTTTGGTCAAATCTCATTATAAAGAACTTCGAGTATTTGAGAGTTTTCAATAAACTATTCCGTGAGATTTGTGAGTTGAAAGCATTATTTCAAGTTGCTCAATTTAGCAAAATGTATAAGGATCTCCATCATGAGGATTGGCTTGTTTCTTTCAGGTTTTATAATTATACCATGTGGAGCGAGAAAGAGATTGAGAACTGGGGCGAAAAAATAGAGAATGAGAGCAGTCATGCCATAGGAGATTCACAAACTGGGTAATGATCGATCAGCAGGCTTAGTTTTCTTGCTCTTCCTGAGTATTGTTCAAGCAGAGTGGGGATTAAGACTGATTTTTATCTTTTCAATACTCTAAACTTTCAGAGCCAGGCAGTAGGGAATCCTCTACCTCAGAGCGGTGAGCTTTCCAGCAAACTTCCAGTCTATCAACAAAGTCGGAAGGTGAATCAAAGTAGCACCGGTGACCCTTGAGCGTACCATGCCGTTTCATAAAGTCCTGTTGTTTCTCAATGAGTGAGAAGAAGAGAATTTTTTCCTGTGGATCGGAAAATGAACCTTTGCGCTCTTCGATAGTCTTTTTCAAGACCTCCAAATCGTGATGAAGCCCCAGCAAATCGGTGATGTCGTGAAGTTCATCTTCGTAAGCTTCAATTGCCTGTGGCCATACCCGGTTGATCACATCTACCTGGTATCGCAGGTATTTGGCTCTTTTTCGCCATTCGTGAATTTCTTCGGCAGCGCCATTTTCTTCGGCTCTTTTCTTGCCTTTTCTGCCGCGTTTATAGGTTCTCTTAATGCCAGATTTGATATCGTCAAAACCAGCGATTTCTATTCTCCAGCCAGGAATCTCTTCTAGTTTCTCCACCAGTTTCTCTTCAATATTGGTGAGGCACTTTTGCACTTCAAAAGTTTTCTCAGCTAGTTCATCGCGATAGTTTTTTAGATCCTTTTCCAACTCCAGGAATGAGTTCTGATAAAGGTTTTCATCGTACTGTTCTTTTATCAATTCCAGCGTTTCGAGATTGGACACGCTGTCACGAACATCAGAAATGGTCCGGCCGAGATCGCGGAAAAACTTGTTCTCTTCATCGTAAAAGTCGATTGAATCTCTTACCAGACGAAGACAAGCGCGAACTTTTTTGAAGGCCTTTCGAGATTCATGCACTGCTTTATGTTTCTCTTCATAGTTTTTCGCTGCATCGATAAATTTCAATGCTTTTTCACATTGGTCAATCATCAATCTTTTGAGACCATCGGAGAAATCTTCAGTGTATTTTAATTGAATGCTCATATCTGGAAAACAAAGAGTTATGAGGAGGGTTCAGAGGGCCGTGTTAAGTTTTTGGGTGATGCGTGGAGTTTCAACAGATGACTTCCTTTGAATCTCAGTGAGCAAGAGACTGAGAGTTTTATATGAAAATATCTTTATCTATCTTGACCTTCATTCTACTCAGATGACTAACACAGCGAAACTCATGAATGATAAGTGGAGCAGAAAAAAGATTGCGAATAAAATGTCTTCGAAAATTGTAAAGACTTTTGATACCAAAGACGAGATTATCTTGCGCGACTACCTCGCCATGCAGCGGACTACGCTTGCCAATGAACGGACACTTTTTTCGTACATCAGAACAAGTCTATATCTGGTTTTGGGTGGTATTGGATTGCTGGAGGTAGAACAGTTCGAAAATCTGCGCTGGGCAGGCTACGTGGCTCTGGGAATCAGTGTCTTTCTTTTGATCTACGGCATTGTCCGGTACATCGTTTTGAGAGTTAAACTAAAGAAGTTTTACGATTCTATTGGTCTCAACGAGGAGCAGCTAGAACGGATAAATAACAGGAATCAGGAAAGTGGCGAGTAGCCAGAAAATGAGATTGAGAGGCAATCCGATTTTGAGAAAATCCCTGAACTCATATTTACCCACACTGTAAACCATCGTGTTGGTTTGGTAGCCGATGGGAGTCATAAAACTCGCACTGCCGGCAAAGGTGATGGCCATCAAAAATGGCAGTGGGTCGAGGTCGGAGGATTGCGCAAGTGAAATTGCAATTGGAGCCAAAAGTGCGGCTGCAGCATTGTTAGACATGGTTTCAGTGAAAACAGAAGTGACGAGGTAGAGCACGGAAATCACGACCACAGGACCGTATTGAGCAGCGATTTGATTTTCAATGAATGCAGCAACCATCTCACTCAGACCAGTTTTATTCATGGCTGCTCCCAGGCTCAGGGCGCCTGCCAGGAGGAAGATGACTTTCCAGTCGATGGCCCGATAGGCTCGCTCCATTTTAATGATCCCCATGAGAACCAGCACAAAAATGCCGGCAAATGAGCCAATAACGATGGGCACAATTTCGAATGTTGCCAATAGAATAATGGCCAAAATGACAGCTCCCACTTTCAGTAGATTTCCCTTATTCACATTTTCAATTCCACTTTCACTAAGCGATAAAAATGGAGCAGTTCGCTTTCTCTCAGCCTTGTAAAGCATTTTATTTCCTTCCCTGTTGGTCTGGAGCAAGAGCACATCACCCGGACGAAGAACAACGTCTCCGAGGTCTTCGAATTTTTGTCGTCCCCTTTGTCGAATTCCCAATACACGCGCCTGGTACCGATCGAAGAAATCGAGGTCATCCAGTTTTTTGTCCACCAATTCGGAATTGGGCATGATCACGATTTCGAGCACCTTGGTAGCCTCTTCGGGAAATTGCCGGTCGCTCAGGGTTTCTGACATTTCCAGCAACTCGTTTTTCATGATGTTTTTGATGTGCTTCAGGTCGCCACTCACCAGCAGAGTATCGTTCTTTTTCAACTCAAAATCGGGTTGGGGTTTCTTGTGCACCTCACCATCGCGCATAACTCGTTTCACTTCGATTTTTTCTTCCTCATCAGTGTCAAAAATTTGATTGATGGTGATTTTCTCCTCTTCCTTTTCCTCACCCTCCTGATATTCATTGATTCTTTTGATCACCTTGATCTCTGACAGGTAGTCTTTCACGCTGCTATCTTCCTCAAACTCTTCAAGGTTTTCCCTTTTGGGAAGGAGTTTATTAGAGAAGAAAATCAGATAAATTACACCTACAGCGAAAAAGATCAGTCCCAGAGGTGCGAACAGAAACATAGAGAAACCTTCGAGGCCATTGTTTCTGGCGATACCGTCAACCAGTAGATTTGTTGAAGTACCGATCAGCGTGCAGGTGCCTCCGAAGATAGCTCCGAATGAAAGCGGAATTAAATACTTGGAGGCGTGTTTATTGTTTTTCCTGGCGGAATCAGAAACGATTGGGATAAAAGTGGCCACTACGGGTGTGTTGTTAATAAAGCCCGAAATGATTCCTACAAAAGAGCTCAAACTTAGGATCGAGCGTTTGTATCCTTTCGACAGCAGTCTTCTAAAAAACGGACCTACACTCTCTATGATTCCAGTCTTTATGAGAGAGTCGCCCAACACAAACATGGCAGCCACGGTGAGCGTTGCAGTATTTGAAAAGCCTTCGAGGCTTTCTGAAGGCTCCAAAACTCCAGTTAGTACGAATGCCACCATGATTCCTACAGCAATGTGATCTACGGAAAAATACTCAGTGGCAAAGAGCACAAAGGATATCACGATTATGACAAGGGTGATGATAGCGTGAAGGTCCATATAATATCAAGATCTAAAATCAACAGCTTAGTTAGACTGGTCCATAAGGACTAATGCGGTAAATTTCAAAGTAACATTTTTGATCGTTTCAGTTATATATTCTGCGGATTAAATACAGAAAAGTAATCATGGCGGTACTATCGTGCAAGCTTTTCCAGAGTAGTGCATGCTTTGGAATTTTCATCATGAAGAATTTGGCAAAGATTAGTCGTGGGTGTGAAGTATTGTTGATCAGTAAGTTATCTGGTTGACTTAGTTTTTTTAACTTAGTACGTTTAGGTGGTCTTGACTGAGAAATTTAATTTTGCAGACTTGAAGAAGATCTACGCATATATGATGTTGCTTGTTTTTACAGGGTTTATGGCCGGAATCGCGGTCGACTTCTCGCTGTATCTCAAGTTTATCAATGCTGGCTGTGAGGTTGAAAATATGACCATACTTCCTGAAGAATGTCAGGAGGAGTCCGGTTCTTCTTCGAGTGATGGCGAGTTTCAGGTACATCAGGTGCCGGAAGAGCTGCTCGAGCTTTCTTTCTTTTATTTTTCAGAAGAGACATCTCTGGATCAGATTTCTACTAATCTAGAAAATGGGTTTTACGAAATTCCCTATTCCCCTCCCGAACGGCTTTAAATAGCTCTGAATAGAGCAGATGGCCGAGTGCCTTTTTTCTTTCATCGCTTTTCTTGAAGCGATGTCTTTCACTTTATCTAGTTTTTAAATCAAATAATCAGTTTACAAGCCTGTTTCACAGGTGCTTCACTTTGTAACTTCAATAAGAATAATATGAGTTCAGATAATAAATTCAGTCCATTTAAGAATTTTAAAGACGACATACCTGCGAGTATTGTGGTCTTTCTGGTGGCCGTACCACTTTGTTTAGGAATTGCTCTCGCATCGGGAGCGCCTCTCTTCTCGGGCTTGATTGCCGGGATGATCGGTGGAATTGTAGTCGGAGCTTTAAGTGGTTCTTCGCTCGGTGTGAGCGGACCTGCTGCCGGACTGGCAGTAATCGTACTCAACGCCATCCAGGATCTTGGAGCATTCGAGATTTTTCTTGTAGCGGTGGTTCTTGCCGGAATCATTCAATTCATTCTCGGCCTGGTTCGAGGTGGAATTATTGCCTACTATTTTCCATCATCTGTCATCGTTGGGATGTTGGCCGGTATTGGAGCCATCATCTTTTTGAAGCAAATCACTCTGGCCTTCGGAATCGCAGATGCTGAATCCGGAGCTGTTTTCGATGAACACGGTATAATCGGAGGAATACCTTATCTGGCGGAGCTCATTCGCCCTGCAGGGTTAATCATCACCGCAGTTTCACTTGGAATTCTCCTCTTGTGGGAAACGAAATTCATCAAAAACATAAAAGGGATGAAAATTGTCCCTGGGCCGCTGGTAGCTGTGATTGTGGGTTCTTTGTTGGCTTACTACTTTGGGATGAAAGGTGGTCTTAAATTGCCGAATGAACTCATGGTTCAGATCCCTGAATCTGAAAGTATTGATGGGTTCTTCAATAACTTTACTTTTCCTGATTGGAGCGCACTGGCAAACACCGAAATCTACGTGACTGCAGTAATCATTGCTGTAGTGGCAAGTCTCGAAACGCTACTTTGCGTGGAAGCTACCGACAAAATTGATCCACACAATCGTGTGACACCGACCAACAGAGAGCTGAGAGCTCAGGGAATTGGTAATGTTGTTTCCGGTTTGATCGGTGGACTGCCGATTACTCAGGTGATTGTTCGTAGCTCGGCCAACATTCAAACGGGTGGTAAAACAAAAGCTGCGGCAGTGATTCACGGTTTCCTTATCCTGGGAAGTATCATTGCCATTCCGCACTTACTAAACATGATTCCATTGGCCACTCTCGCTGCTATCCTGATGGTAGTCGGATTTAAGCTTGCTCGCCCGTCAGTTTGGAAGAAGCAGTTTGCCAACGGTATGCGCGCATTTGTACCGTTTGTTGTAACTGTTCTTGGAATTGTATTTACTGACCTACTCACTGGTCTTGCAATAGGTTTGGTGGTCGCTGTGATTTTCTTGCTTTACAACAATTATCGAGTGGCGTATGCGCTCAACAAACAAGATAATGGAAGTGGAAAAGAGTTTAAAATTAAACTCGCTCAGGAGGTGACTTTCCTCAATAAAGCAACAATTCTGAAGACTCTCGATGAAATTCCAAACGACAGCAAAGTGGAGCTAGACATGTCAGAAACACAGTACATCGATCAGGATGTGCTCGAGGTGATTGAGAACTTTAAGAAAAGTGCTACTAATAGGAATATCACTCTTACTCTTGTTGATCTCTACAAAGAAAGAGAGAAGCAGGCTCCTGATCACATCACAGTTACGGTCAACGACCAGAATCAAAAAATTCAAAAAGAAGTAATCGAACCGGGGGACAACTAGCTTTTTGTCCACTGTGTGTTACAAAGTGAACCGGGAGATTTGAAATCATTTCTCCCGGCTTCTTTTTGTCTCAAATGCCCATTTTAATGAAACAAAGAATATTACTTTCCAAAAGAAGGCGAGGACTTTTCATGCTGCTGATTTTTGCAGTTTGTAGCCTGTCGTCACTTGCCCAGCAACCACCGTCAGAAATCGGCAACTGGCTGATGTATTTTGGTCAAAATCGAATCTCTGAAAAGCTCAGTGTTCATACCGAATTTCAATACCGAAATCACACGGCACTGCCGGTGAATGTCGAGCAACTCATGATTCGAACCGGATTGAATTATCACCTGAATGAAAATGCTTTTGTAACTGCAGGCTACGCCTACATTCCGTCATACGTTTACGATTCTGAGCAGTCTGCTCCGGAGCAGGAAGAGCACAGAATCTGGCAGCAGTTGATCATGAACAACTATCTCGGTAGAGTGAAATTTGAACACCGCTACCGGGTAGAACAGCGCTGGGTAGATGACGACTACCGCAACAGGTTTCGCTACAGGCTCATGGCTTTTATCCCACTCAACAAAAAGCAGATGGGACCTAAGGCGATTTTCATTGGGCTTTACGATGAAATATTTGTGAATGGGGAACAGGTGTTCTTCGACCGAAACAGAGCCTATGCAGCTCTGGGGTACCAGATAAATGCGGCTACTCAGGTGCAGGCCGGCTTGCTGCATCAACAACAATCAAACTTCGGAAAACGGTATCTCCAATTCACACTGGTTTACAATCCGGATTTTAGAAGAGATTGAATTTAAGCGAGTATCAAAAACATAAAAAAAGCCTTCAACCGATAAAGTTGAAGGCTTTTTTGTTTGATCTATTTATTAGAGATTATCCTCTTACTTGTCCTGTACCGAGCACGTAATATTTGTTGGTCACCAACTGCTCAAGTCCGAGCGGACCGCGGTGGTGAAGCTTGTCGGTACTGATGGCCAGCTCGGCTCCAACGCCCATTTGACCACCGTCTGTAAATCTACTTGAAGCATTTTGATAAACAGCAGCACTGTCAATTTGCTCCATAAATTTCACTGCTTTGTCAGTGTCCTCTGTAAGGATAATCGATGAGTGACCTCCAGAGTACTTGTTGATTTTCTGGATGGCGTCTTCGAGGCTGTCAGCAGCTCCAATTACAGCTTTCATCGCCAAAAACTCTTCGTACCAGGTATCCTCTGCAGGCACTTCTTCTTCTTCAGAAATAATTCCTTTCACATCTGAGCTCGCCAGGATTTCCACATCGAGGTTTTTCAGTGTGTCGCGAAGATCTTTCACCTTTCCTTCAAAATCTTCGATGTTTTTATCAATCAAAATTTTATCGAGGGCGTTGCATCCAGAGATCTTGTCGGTCTTGGCGTTGATCATCACTTTTTTTGCCTTTTCCCAGTCGGCATCCTTCTCGACAAAAGCGAAGTTGTTTCCGCGACCGCTTACCAATACAGCTCCCGTGGCATGCTCTTTCACAAAAGCAATAAGTTTTTCTCCTCCTCTTGGCACAATCAGGTCGATGTGCTCTGATGGGTTCTTGAGGAACTCCTGGGTTTCGGTGCGGTTCATTTGAAGCATTTCGATCCAGTGCTTACCAAGACCGTTTTCTTCAAGTGCTTCGTGCCAGCATTCTACCAATTTTTTATTGCTGTGCTTGGCTTCTTTACCACCTTTCAGGAAGATCTTACTGTTGGCTTTAAATGCCAAAACAGCTGCCTCGATAGTAACATCCGGACGAGACTCATAAATGATCATGATCGTTCCGAAAGGGGCAGTTTTATTGGTGATCTTCAAGCCGTTGTCCAACGTTCTGTCGCTGATCACTTTGCCCACAGGGTCTTCCTGATCCATCACCTCTTTTACGGCCTGGATCATTCCGTCAACTTTTTTCTCGTCAACAATGAGTCGATCGTACATCGCCTGGTCGTCCCTGTCGAACTCATCCAAGTCTTGCTTATTGGCTTTAATAATTTCGTGGCGCTTTTTATCCAGAATATTCATCATGGATTTCAAAACGCTATTTTTCTTTTCGGTGCTTAAAAGCTCCATATCTATTTATCTGTTTTTTTAATTCTACAATATTTGTTTGCCCGACTTGCGGACATCACTTCCATTTAATTATTCCATATCACTGTCATCAGTGAACTTCGTGCCCACTTCTTTGCCATCGACAATATCCAGAATCACACGGTCTTGCTTGCCGTTAGCAATAAAGGTCGGAATGTTCTTGGCAGCTGTGCTTTTGGCCACTCCGAGCTTCGATTCCATTCCACCGCGACCTTCACCATCTGCCTTTTCATTTTCCTGAATATACTTTTCAACAGGTTGGTCAGGTGTCACATGGTTCAAAAGTCTAGATCCGGCATCATCAGGATGCCCGGTGTATAGTCCATCTATGTCGGTGAGCAAAATGAGCATATCTGCACTCAGCAGCTCAGCTACCAGACTTGCCAATTCGTCATTGTCCGTAAACATTGACATGCTCAGCGAAACTGCATCATCCTCGTTGGCGATAGGAACAATCCCTTTAGACAGCAGTCCTTCGAAACAGTTCACCAGGTTTTCTCTGTGCTTGCCAGGAGCGAAGTCCCGTTTGGTGGCCAACACCTGTCCGCATCGCATTCCAAAATCGTGGAAGATGCTGTAGTAGTGGCGCATCATGCGCGGTTGGCCAACAGCCGAATAAACCTGTCTGCGCACTGTCGGGTCTTCAATGTCCTCGATTGTGTTTTCATCGAGAACCTCTTTCCCGGCAATTACTGAACCCGAAGAAACGAGAATGGTCATCACGTCCTCTTCGTAGAGCTCTGCAATTTGCGCAGCAAGATTTCGAAGTACTGGTCCTAAAATTCGATTGTCTCGATTGGTCATCACATTAGTGCCGACTTTTACGACAATTCGTTTTGGTCTTGTATGTTGTTCAGAATTCATGGTCATTAGGCGTTTTCTTTACCGAGTTCTACCGCTCTGTTGAATGCAGCATAAGCGGCTTCCTCAATAAGATCTTTCACATTATTATCTTCCATAGAATCTAACGCAGCACGGGTAGTACCACCTTTTGATGCTACTCGATCCATCCATTTTTCGGGACTGAGGTCAGAGTTGTTGAAGAGTTCAACTGCACCGGCAAAAGTCTGTCCTACCAATACTTTTGAGTCGTGCTCAGTGAAGCCCATTTTCAAGGCTGCTTCGAGCATTGAGTGCATAAAGTAGAAAATATAAGCCGGACCACTACCCGAAATTCCAGTTGAAGCATCCACGTCATTTTCACTGTCGAGTTTTACTGATCGTCCGGTTGTATCGATGAGATTTTCAACAGTCAAAAGCTCCAGACGAGTTACTTCATCTGAGGCTGTGAATGATGTCAAACCTTTTCCGATTTGTGCTGGCAAATTAGGCATTGCTCGAACCACCTTGGTAACGCCCAGGCCTTCTTTCACGTGAGCAATCGTAACACCTGCCATGATAGAAACAATGATTTGTTCTTTACCTGTGTATGGTTTCATCTCTTCAAAGAGATCATCGCAGTGATAAGGTTTCACTGCTACAAAGATTATGTCCGCTTGAGGAACACAGTCTTTCACATCTTCGTAAACATCGAAGTTGCTAACTTTTTTCAGCTCTGTTGTTTTGTCGGCTGATTTGTCCAGAATCATGAGGTCGTCTTTCCTCAAGTATTCCGATTTTGAAATGGCCTGCGCATAGGCAAGACCCATATTACCTGCTCCAATGACAAGTACTCTCATTACGTTTGTTGGTTTTTATGAAAATTAAATTTCCGCAAAGTCGCGGTTGATTACTAGTTAATTTCGATTTCCTGAAGTGCAATCTTTGTGCAGAAGGAAGGGTGGAAGTGTAGTTGTTCGGGCTCAAATCCCCGTGATTTGTACGGTTCGCAACGTTTTCCTGACAATTGCTAAAATTGGCCCGCTTGCTACCAACTGACAGGTTGTAGAAAAAACGCCCCACATTCCCGACAGATAGTCGGGTTTCCTGCAAATAAGGCACCTCGGGCCAAATAGAATATTTTGAATGGTCTGATATTTCTTTAAAAATGTCGCTCTCGATCATTTCACGAAAATCAGTTTTTGGGTTTCTACTTTTGTTTTGAAGTTTCCAAAGGCCACCGTTGCCGATTTCCCATCTAACTGAATGACTTCGCCAGTTTGCTTGCTGTCGCGAAGCTTAACGAGTGAACCGACTACAATTTTGGCGATATTCTTTTCGCGTTTCTTTGCCTTTTTGGGCTTCGTAGTTTGCTTTTTCAGTCTGGCCTTTTTCTTCTCTTCCTCAATCTTTGCCTTTTCCATAGCCAGAAATTTTTTCACTTCAGTGAGCGTCTGCTTTGTGTTTCCTGGCTTTGTGTACTCCTGAATGAACTGATCCATCTTTTTGCCTTTGTGCAGATACTTGTTGTTGCGCTCAATCATTTTCTGCTGCACCTCGTGCTTTTCATCGAGTCGTTTTTTTCGCTTTTCGAAACTCGACTTTGCTTCTCGAGCAGCTGCTTTCGCCTCTTCCAGTTCTGTTTTGAGGCTTTGCATCCGCGATTTGTCTTTTTGCAAATCACTAAGCAGCTTGTCCATCAGCACCGTGCTGTCTTTGAGGTTTTCTTTTGCCTTCTCGATGAGTTCCATCGGGATGCCGTTGATTTGAGCAACTTCAAAAGTGAAAGAACTTCCGGGCTGGCCCACTGAGAGTTTGTAGGTGGGCTCTAGCGATTCTCGGTCGAAAAGCATGCAGCCGTTCATCGCATTTTTGAGGTTGGCCGCTTTCAGCTTGATGTTGGAGTAGTGGGTGGTGATCACACCAAAGCTCTTTTTGTTGTAAAGCGCTTCGAAGAATACCTCCGCCAGTGCACCTCCAAGTTCAGGATCGGATCCGGTTCCAAATTCATCCAGAAGCAAGAGTGTCCGTCTGTTGGAAACTTCCAAAAAGTGCTTCATCCGCTTTAGGCGATAGGAGTAAGTGCTGAGCTGGTTTTCTATCGACTGATTGTCACCAATATCTGTGAGCACTTGCTGAAAGAAGCTCATCTTGCTGTTGGAGTTTACTGGAACCAGCAATCCGCTTTGCAGCATCACCTGTAGCAAGCCTACTGTTTTCAGAGTGATCGACTTTCCCCCGGCATTGGGCCCCGAGATGACGAGCATTCTGCTGAACTTGTCCATTTTGAGTGACTGAGGTTCGGTTTTAAGGCCCGACTTCCTGTTGTTCAAAAGCAGCACAGGGTGAAAAGCATCGATCAGCTCAATGTGCGGCTGGTCGCCAATGGCAGGTAGGTCGGCATCCAGCTCTAGTGCAAGTTTTATTTTTGCGTTCGTAAAATCCAGCTCTGTGAGCACTTCCTGATAGCCAATGATCAGATCGAGGTGCTGGCTCATCTCGGCTGTCAGCTCCTTGAGAATTCTGAAAATTTCTTTGCGCTCATCATCGTAGAGCATTTCGAGCTCGTTGTTGGGGCCGATGTTCGACTGTGGCTCAATGTAAGTGAGCGACCCAGTTTTCGAAGAGCCGAGTACGTTTCCGCTGATTTTCCTCTTGTGAGAAGACTCCACTGAAAGCACTCTTCTGTTGCTGAGGTAGGCTTCTTTCATATCCGAAAGAAATCCCTGTCGCTGGAGCTTTTTGACTTCCTTGTCGAAATTCTGATTGATCTGCCTTTTGACATTCCCAATATCCTTTCTGATTTCATTGAGTTTAGGCGAGGCAGTGTCTTTGATTTTGCCTCTTTTGTCAAAGACTTTCTCAATCGGCACAGTCAGATCTTTGGTGTAGCGGATGCGTCCAGCAAGCTCACAGAGGAGCGGAAAATCTTCCTGCCGACCCTTGAAAAACTGCACAATGTCATTTCCGAGTAGGGACGCGCGCAAAATGTTTAGAAAAGACTCTTCTGAAAGTGCTGAGTCGCGCACTTCCAAAAGCCTGATTTCGTCTTTCAATTCTTCGAAATCGAGAGCTGGAAAAGTTTCCCCCTCGATGCGGATTCGATGAAACTCCTTGCTTCGCTGAAGTTCTTTATCGAGTGCTCTGAAAGAATCGATTGGAGAGAGGTCGACCATTCGCAAGCGAGCAGTTTCGCCAATGCAGAAGTCGTGCAGCATCAGACGGATGACGTCAAACTCAAGGTCGTTGCTCACACGTTGGTCGAAATTTTTCATCTACCGTTCTTCTTCAGTTTTTTGTTTATCAATTCCAGAACACCATCCGTATCTCCGGTGTGAATCCAGTGATAGGTTTCGTCTTTTCTGAGCCAGGTGAGTTGTCGCTTTGCAAACCTGCGCGTGTTCTTTTTTATTTCTTCGATGGCCTCTTCGCGACTCAACTCACCATTCAACCAACTAAAAAGTTCTTTGTAACCCACTGTGTTCAGCGCGTTCAGATTTCTTTTTGGAAAAAGTGATTCAGCTTCATCGATCAAACCGTCCTCAATCATCTGATCCACACGCATGTTAATTCTTTCGTAGAGCAGTTTCCGATCTGTGTAAAGTGCCACTTTCAGAATGTCGAAAGGTCTTTCTTTGGCCGTGTTGGCGCGAAAACTCGAGAATGGTTTTCCAGAAGCTCTGCAAACTTCCAGCGCTCGCACTAACCGTTGAGGATTTTGCAGATCAATTTTTTGATAAAATGCGGGGTCTCTCATTTTGAGCTCTTCCTGAAGTACTTCAATACCTTCCGTTTTGAGCTGATTATTGAGGTTTTTCCTTTCTTCGTCACTTTTTGGCAGATCATCCAATCCCCGGCAAACGGCATCCACGTAAAGTCCAGAACCGCCTGTCAGCACGGCTATCGATTTTTTTGAAAAGATTTTTTCGAGCTTTTGTAAAGCGTCTCGTTCGAAATCACCAGCCGAATAGTCATCATCCACAGGGAGAAAGTCCACAAAATGGTGAGGAGCCTGTTCGCGCTCTTCCTCGGTTGGCTTCGCTGTGCCAATGCTCATTTCTTTAAAAAACTGACGGGAATCTGCTGAAACGATTTCGGTGTCGAAATGATTGGCGACATCGATGGCCATTTTAGTTTTCCCAACGGCTGTAGGGCCAGAAATTACAACGAGAAGAGGTCGGTTTTTTTTCATCGATTAGACCGATTGCACATGTTCTTACATGTATTGATCGAGGTCGTCAAGGCTTTCGTAGTCATCGTGATCTTCGTCCTCGTTGTCATCATCGAGGTAAGCGTCCAGCTCGGGATCTCCAGTAGAACCCGAATTTTTTGCACTGTCATCTTTCACCACGTCCATGAAGAGGTCCATTTCTTTGTCTTCCTCGTTTGGAGCATCCCCAAAAACCATGGTCAGCTTGGGATAGAGAGTAGAAGGCGCTGCTTTTTTGATAGCCAGCAACTCAATGTAAAAACACCACATTCGCAAGAAGTCATAAACGTAAACGATTTTCTCTTCAGGCGAAGTGATGAACTCGTTGAGCACCGCGTTTTTCATAGTGACAGTTTTTCCGCTGTCAGTCTTCACGTCCATGTTCTCCAGTGGGATTTCCTGTCCGCGATCCCAATTTTCGTTGCTCATGTAGAAAGACGCCATTTCCTGGCCTTCGAAATCAAAGGCACTTTTGATGGCATCATGCAGTTCCAGAAAGGTGCTATCGGTTTTTATTTCGATATCTCTAAAAATGTCTTCTTCGAGGTCGATAACTACCCTGAACTTATAAACCTTCATAAAGTCGTGTGCTGTTTTTTTAGGTCGGCAAAGGTACAAAATTGTGGAGGAAGGTGGAGCTGAGACCGTGGCAAAGCTGGTTCTTGTGAATTGTCAGTTGAGCGCTGGAGCTATTGGAGTTTGGAATTTGGTGCTTGAGTTCTTGAGAGATAAGGTTGACGTAAGGTCGTGGGGTTTTGCATGAACTGTTTCCTTTGCCTGTTGAGTTTTGGAGTTTGGAATTTGGGACCTGGTGCTTGAGGTTTTCTGGAGATAAAGTGGAGAGAAGGTAGAGATAAGGTTGTGGGGCTTTTTGAATTTTGGTCACTTTGTTAGTTACCTTAACTTGCCTGCAAAAACGGTTTCAGATCATCAGTGTCTATAGAGTGGTGGGACGCGTGGAAAGATGCCTGACCGTCTTTCAACAAAATGATCTGAGGCGACTGATGCTCGACTTTCAGCGTAGTGGCAATTTCTTGCGACAGCTGCCGAAATGAAATCAGATCTAAAAAGAAGGGAATTACTGCATCGTCATCGAAAGACCAGGAGCTTTCTACCTTCCGCTTGGCCATAAAGCTCACCGGGCATCGCGTACTGTGCTTAAAAATCATCACCGGTTGCTGATAGGAGAGGTCCATTGCGTTTTGCAGATCTTCAGTGTCTTGTATGAAATGCCAATTCATGAGCTGTGCTTTGTTGTTGAGGGTAAATGTATGCACGACAAAAGGTGTAATCAATAGTTGACTGAGTGAGTTATTAAAAACGTTTCGTTGGTGAAGGGAATTCAATAGATTTGCACAAATTTTTCTCACCGATGGACACAAGAATTATTAAAGGAATTTTAGGGCTGGCGACACTTGCATGGGCGGTGTTTGAGTTTATTGACGGAAATATTACGAGTGGCATTTTTATCACCCTACTTGCCGCGTTAATCATTTTCTTTGTTTTCCGTAGCATTCGTGTCCTCGTGGCTTTTGTCCAACTGAGAAGACAAAAATTCGACAGTGCAAAACAATGGCTGGATCGTGTGAATCCCGACCATCTTTTTCAGAGACAGGAAGCCTACTACTACTACCTGCGCGGACTTTCGGAATCGCAGACTAATGTGGCACAGGCTGAAAAATATTTCAGAAGAGCGTTGAAACTCGGCTTAAAGCAAACCTACGACAAGGCCGTTGCTAAACTCCAACTGGCGATGATTGCAGCGAGCAAACGCAGAAAGCGCGAGGCCATGAACCTGATTGCTGACGTTAAGAAACTTGACAAAAGGAAAATGTTGAAAGAGCAAATTAAGATGGCTCAGCAAGCAATGAAGCGGATTTAATTATTCGTCCTCTTCGTCAAAAAACTGATTGTTGCGTTCACTGTCTCCGTTGGAAACTACACTCTGCTGGATTCTCTGAAGCCGCGAAAGGTGAATGAGGCTTTTCTTGTGAAGTTCTTTCGAAACAAAGCTGAGTTGTTGTTTTAGCTCCATTTCATCGCAGCGATCCACAAACTGGTCGATCCGACCGGAAAAACTGCGAATATCAGCCGATGCTTCTGTGATGATTTTGTTCAACTCTTCACTATGCTCAGGACAATGAACCATGTACTGGAAACACTGCTCCACAACATCATTCAAAATGGCATGAACTGCCTGTTTTATTTCAGTATGATCTACCGGCATAGCGTATTAGAAAGTTTAAAAGCGTCAGTAATTTAAGTAAAAATCACGTAGTTTTAGGCTACTAAACCAGTGAAAAATCCAGCGGTCAATTTAGTCCCACAGTAGACTAGTTTGATCGCTCAAAAACACGTTTTAATCGAAAAAAAATGCGAGAGCAACTCATCCAATGGCTTGAAGAACACATGGCTACCTGTAGTACTAAGTCGCTGACGGGGTTGAGCTGCTTCGGTTGTGGGCTACAGCGCTCGTTTGTGTTGTTACTGAAAGGCGATCTAGTGGCCAGTTTCACCATGTATCCGGCTTTGATTCCGTTTATTCTTCTCATTCTTTTTGTGCCTTTGCACCTATGGCTAAAGTTGAAGCACGGAGCACTCACCATCAAGGTGCTTTTTATCATCAATGCTGTCCTGATGGTAGTCAATGCGCTCGCAAAAAATATTGGGTGGTGGTAAGTATTAGCGTGTTCCTTTTGTAGATTCTTTTACTTTTACGGAATCCAAAACCATATTTAACACCTCAGCCATGGAAGAAAACAAACCTCAATCAGATTCAGGCAAGCCGCTAGATCAGGAGTTATCCTCAAAGCGTCCGTTGCCCAATGCTACAGCAACGCTTATCTTGGGAATTGTATCAATTCCACTTTGCTGCTGCTTTAACGGTATTTTTGGAATGGTAGCTGCAATAGTTGCTTTGGCCATTTCAGCCAAAGACAGAAAGAAATATTTCGAGAATCCAGAGGTTTACGACAGAGGTTCTTATAAAAATCTCAATGCCGGAAGGGTTTGCGCGATCATAGGCTTGATACTCGGGGCTCTCGCGCTACTGTCCGTTATAGTTCTGTTTATTACTGGCGTTATTTCGGAGTTTACCTTTTCAACGAATACAGAAGATCTGGAAGAAATCATGAAAAAGTTCGAAGAACTGGAGTAATTGAGGACTTCAATAAAATAAAAAAACGCCCACGAGAGATCAACTCTGTGGGCGTTTTCGGTTTATTTTATTTCTTTTTCTAGTAATCCAACAACTTGCGAAGCACATCTGCAAATTTCGAAGAGGCCAAAAACTCCTTTTCCAGGTTTCCTGCAAACGGCACTGGAGTGTCCATGCTGCCCAGTCGCTTAACTGGTGCATCGAGGTGTTCGAAACACTCTTCCTGAATTCTGGTGGCTAGCTCACCGCCAATTCCACCAGTTTCGCAATCTTCGTGAAGCACGAGTACTTTTCCCGTTTTCTTCACCGACTTGTAAATAGTTTCCATGTCGAGCGGAGCCAGAGTTCTCAGGTCGATGAGATCGGCAGAAATGGAGGAGTCGTTTCCGAGTTCGGCAAGTGCCCAGTGAACGCCCATTCCATAAGAAACGATGGTGACGTCATTTCCTTCTTTAAGCAAATTCGCTTTTCCAAATTCAAGTGAGTAGTAACCTTCAGGAACTTCGCCTTTAACACTTCTGTAGAGTGCCTTGTGCTCAAAAAACATCACCGGATTTGGATCTTCGAAAGCTCGTGTGAGCAATCCTTTGGCATCTTCGGGAAAGGCCGGGTAGGCAATTTTCAATCCCGGAGTGTGGAAAAACCACGCCTCGTTCGACTGGCTGTGGAAAGGACCCGCACCCACTCCGGCACCTGTTGGCATTCGCACAACGACATCTGCATTCTGTTCCCAGCGGTAGTGAATTTTGGCCAGGTTATTAACGATCTGATTGAATCCGCAGGTGACAAAATCTGCGAATTGCATTTCTACCATTCCCTTCCAGCCAGAAATGCTCAAACCGAGGGCCGAGCCGATAATTGCTGATTCGCAAAGAGGCGTGTTTCTGACTCTTCCCGGTCCAAACTCTTCGAGAAATCCTTCAGTCACTTTGAACACACCACCATACTTAGCGATGTCCTGTCCCATCAAAACGAGCTTGTCGTGCTTTCTCATTGCTTCGCGCAAGCCATCGCTCACGGCATCGATAAATCGCTTTTCAGATGTTTCAGAACCAGCAGAAACAGGGGCTTCGTCAAATGTTGCGAAGAGGTCAGCAACTTCTTTTTCTGGATTGGCCTCGATCTCAGGTTCTTTCTGAGCGGCTTTTAACCCTTTATCGATCTCTGATTTTATTTTGGATCTGAACTCTTCAATTTGCTCTTTGGTGATGTGTTTTTCTTTCAGCAAAAAACGTTCGAAATTTTCTACTGGGTCCTTCTTTTCCCACTCTTCGATAAGACCTTCAGGATAATATTTGGTGCCCGAAGCTTCTTCGTGTCCGCGTCTTCTGAAGGTCATGAACTCCATGAGAATTGGCCGTGGGTTTTGACGAATCGATTCAGCCGCTTTCGCCACCGCTTCGTAAACCTCAAGGATATTGTTTCCGTCTACCTGGATGGCATCTTCCTGAGGAATTCCGTAGCCAATGGCTTTGTCCACAAACTTTTCACAGCGGAACTGTTCACTTGAGGGAGTGGATAGGCCCCACTGATTGTTTTCGATGCCGATAATAACGGGCAATTGCCACACTGCCGCGACATTCACTGCTTCGTGAAAATCTCCTTCGCTCGCACCGCCATCTCCGGTAAAAACGAAGGTGGCTTTCTTTTCTTCACCGAGCTTGTTGGCCAGTGCAATTCCGTCCGCAATTCCCAGCTGTGGTCCGAGATGAGAAATCATCCCAACGATTTTATATTCCTGAGTGCCGAAGTGGAAAGAACGGTCGCGACCTTTGGTAAAGCCGTTTTCCTTTCCCTGAAACTGGGAGAAAAGTCGGTCGAGAGGAATTTCACGCGTGGTGAAAACTCCCAAGTTGCGGTGCATTGGCAGGATGTATTCTTCGCGATCCATGGCTTTTGTAACGCCTACAGAAATGGCTTCCTGTCCGATTCCACTAAACCATTTTGAGATTTTTCCCAACCTCAATTGATTGAGCATTTTCTCTTCGATCATCCGTGGTTTGAGCAAAGCACGGTAAAGCTCAACGAGCTTTTCTTTATCGATTTTGTTCTTCTTGTATTTTATTTGAGGTTTCTCGAGGGTCTCCATATCCGATTTAAAAATTGGCTGCTAAGTTAAGAATTCATGTGCCCCTCACACCTAATTTATGCTAACAGCTGTGCTTTGATAATTGCTACTTTTGCAGCAGATATTACGCTTTCTACATGCCACAGACAATTCAACTGGCGCTGTTTCCAGCAGAGGCCGAAAATCCGACAGTCGTAAAACAAAAATCAGCATCTCACCTGGGCATTGCTAAAGAAAGAATAGCGCATGTAGAGTTGTTGAAAAAATCGATTGACGCCAGGCAAAAGAAAGTGAAGTTCAATTTGAAGCTCGAAGTTTATATCGATGGGGAGACCTACGAACCAGAAAAGTTTGAGCTTCCTTCAAAAGATGTTTCAAAAGAAAAGGCAGTTCACATTGTCGGAGCAGGTCCGGCCGGACTCTTTGCAGCCCTGGAATTGATTGAAAAAGGCATAAAGCCAATTTTGATTGAAAGGGGAAAAGATGTGAAGTCCAGAAGACGCGACTTAGCTAAACTCAACCGCGAGCATTTGGTGAACCCGGAGTCAAATTACTGTTTTGGAGAAGGAGGAGCTGGCACTTATTCAGATGGAAAACTTTACACCAGGTCGAAGAAGCGCGGAGACATTGAGCGCGTTTTAAAAATCCTGGTCGCGCACGGAGCCGACAGAAATATTCTTGTGGATGCCCATCCGCACATCGGCACGAATCGACTTCCGGCCATAATCGAAAGCATGCGCTCCACAATTTTAAACTGTGGAGGGCAGGTCCGTTTTGAGACAAAATTGACAGACCTCATAGTGAAAAACGGCAAGATCGCAGCAATCGAATTGAATGGCGAGAAATGGGAAACTGTAGATGCATTAGTTCTGGCTACCGGTCATTCTGCCCGAGATATTTTTGAGTTGCTCAACAAGAGGGGAGTAGCAATGGAAGCAAAACCTTTTGCGCTCGGAGTTCGCGTTGAGCATCCGCAAAAATTTGTTGATGCTTGTCAGTATCACACCGAAGAAAGGGGCGAGCTCTTGCCTCCTGCGTCATATTCTTTGGTTGCCCAGCTTGAGGGTTACGGAGTTTATTCCTTTTGCATGTGCCCGGGTGGAATTATTGCTCCGTGTGCAACGTCTCCGGGTGAAGTAGTCACCAATGGATGGTCGCCTTCGAAGCGAAATAATCCGTTTGCTAACTCCGGGATTGTAGTACCTGTTGGCCCCGAAGATTGGAAAGCTTACGAGCATTTAGGTTCGTTGGCAGGAGTCGCTTTTCAAAGAGAAGTCGAGCAAAAGTGCTGGGAAGCTGGAGGCGAAACTCAACGAGTGCCGGCTCAGCGATTGAAGGATTTTGTCGAGGGAAAACTTTCAGCATCGCTGCCCGAGTGTTCTTATTTGCCGGGAATTGTTTCTGCCAGAGTTGATGAAATTCTTCCAGAAAGAATCGTGCGTGACCTGCAGCGGGCGTTTCGCGAGTACGACAAAAAGATGAAAGGCTTTATTCACCCGGATGCGATTGTGGTAGCTCCGGAGTCTCGAACTTCTTCTCCTGTACGAATTTTGAGAGACCGAGAGACATTTCAAAACCCGTCAGCTGCCGGGCTTTATCCTTCGGGGGAGGGAGCTGGCTTTGCAGGAGGAATTGTCTCTGCAGCCATGGACGGACAAAAAACAGCGGACAAGTGCGCTGAGGCTCTTGTCCGCTGATCAATCACAAAAATAAAAGCTGAAAGCTTAAGTTTAGTTGTTATCTACTGTGCTGATTTCACCGCTCTCGAGAAGTCTCGCATCCTCTTCAGAGATGAACTTTCCATTGAAATCACCTACGATGAAGGCATCATCAATTCCAGCAGCAATAGCCTTTTTCAAGATCGCCTTGGCCTCAGGCCATGTGTCAAATTGGGTGGTCATGTAGCGGATAATTCCGTCACCAAAATTCATCGGTTTCACGTTTCCAATTTTAAAGAACTGGTCGAGAACTTTTGTCGGTATGTCTTCTTCGTAGGCGCCAAGTTGAACTCTGAAGTAAACGTTTTCAGGATTCACAGCATTTACGGCTCTATCTACGATCTCGTCTTTTGCTCCCTCACTTACGTTAACACCCGTACTTGCCAGAGTAACGCGCTCTCCGTTTTTGTAGGCTGCAATGAATGCCCCATCAAATCCGTCAACAAGGAGGTCGACTTTACGCTCAGCAGCATCCTTCACGTTGGTAAACGTTCCCGAAGAGTAGCGTACAATTCCATCCTGACCTTTTACTTCAAATAGTTCTGGCACGTTGGCGAAGACATCGCCAGAAATTCCATTTTTATAGGCACCAATTTGAACACGGTAGATAACCTGTTCTGTGTTGATGCTGGCATTTTCGTTTTCCAGAGAGTTCAGTACACTGTCAGTTTTCATGCTTTCGGCCAGCTGAGATTCTGCTCGATCAGCAGTTTCCTGAATGCTTGCAATTCCAGCTTTGGAACCACGCATCACTTCAGCCTTTAGTCCAGTGGACTCCAGAGCTAGCTTTCTAGAGATCGCATCAGATAGGTTCTTGTAGTCTCCTACCAAATACATGGTCTCACCATCGTACTTGAACGAACGGGCGTCATTCATTGCCAGTACCTGATTGATTTCAGTTTGGCTCAATCCTTCGCCATCACTACCAACTTTGAGTGCGTAGTACTCAGGAATGTCCTTTTTGTCTGCGTGAATTCTTGCGAAGTTTTCTTTAACTGAAAGTGAGTCATGCCAGAAGAGGTAACGCTGATAGAATTCTTCATCAGTAACAGTCACACCATCTTTATCGACTGGTGCGTTTAGTGCCGTTTCGGCTTCCATATCCATATAGTCAGGCACCCCATCCTCATCAGTGTCAATTGCACAACCGTTGTTATCTACTGCGGCTCCAAGCGGAGTGTTCAGACACAGATCTTCAAAGTCGTGAATTCCGTCTTTATCGCCATCCATGTCTACTTGAGCAACTGGTCCGGTTTCTACTCCAAACTCCTCAAATACCTTCGGAATTTCTTTTTTGGTTGGAGTGATGTTGAGGTCGTAATTCAAAGAGATCGAGTTGTAGAAAAACTGATCATTTCTTGCATTTCCTTTTCTCTGTCCTTCACCGGCATCACTCACATTGTCGATCATGTCGGTAAATGTGAAATGATAAGTGGAGGCGAGGCGAACTTCGAATCTCTCGGTGACGTTGAGGTTGACTCCAAGACCTACCGGCACTGACCAGTTTCTGAGTGGGTATTTGCCCATTCCGTCCAGGTCCATTTCCCGTAGATCTGTTTCATAGGTGTAATCTCGCTGAATAATGTCTGCTTCACCAGCAGTTGGCGCGCCCTCCGGCATGTTTCTGATTGTACCATCCGACCAGTAATGGTAGTAGTTGCCATCGGCATCTTTGAGGTCGGTTTTTGAGTTGTATTCGAAAGTTTCTATTCCTACAGATACGAAAGGCTCAAGAAAGGATCTTTGCGGTAGCCAGTGAGAAAAATTGTAGGAAATGGCTGCACCACCAGCTCTAACCTCCGAGTTGAAATTCAGTCTTCTTTCAGTGCTTCTTTCATTAACAGCAATTTGACCGAACATGGCATAAAGCCTAAGGTCGAAATAAGGATTGAATTCGTTTGTAACACTGATGGTGTAGGCCAGGTTACTATTTGCAATACTATATCCATCTTCATTACTGCCGACATCTCCAAAGAAAGTAAGTGTTCCAAAACCCAGTCCAACTCTTGGTTTGAGAGTCAAGCTCGATGATCGAAATGCCGGAATTTCCATAATGGTGGTGTCAGAAACCGCTATGGAATCGTTGCCGGAAAGTGGCTGATTTGATGCAAGTTGATGATCGCGTTGTGCTGTGGCATTAGCCAGAGCCGTACGCATGTTGTCCTGAGGATGTGCAAGAAGTTCGGAATTTGAAGTCAGTTCCCACGATTGAAATTTTCGTGGTTCTACCGTTTCCAAAACGATGTCCTTGTTCCTCGAGATATTTTCATAGGCCTGCGCGCTGGTTCCCATAGGTAGCAGTGCAAGCAGAAAGATTACTTTGTTTAGCTTAAACCAATTCATGTCTGCGTTTAATTGTCCGTCACAGGTTTCTTTACGCAGAAAGGTTTAAAAGGTTAGCCAGAGCTTTAATTGAAATGGTTAGCCAGCTGCTTACCAATGAGTGAGCCGATGGCAATTCCCATTCCTCCCAGTCGCACACCGCAAAGTACCCTTGGAGATATTCGTTCGATAATTACTTTGCGCGAGCTCCCCACTCCGAGTATCCCACTCCAGCGCATGTCAACTTTTGTTTCACTTCCGTCAGGCAGAATTTGCTTGTAGAGTATCTTTTCGAGTTCGGATTGAATATTATCTGTCAGCCCAAATTTGTCTGTAGCTTCTTGCTCTTCTTGCAGATGGCGGCCACCACCTATTAATACTCGATTGCCAACATTTCTAAAGTAGAAGTAGCCTCTTTCAATGTGGAATATCCCCTTCCAGCTAAGGTTTTCTATTGGTTCGGTAATGAGCACTTGATTCCGTACCGGTTGAACGTCAACTTCCTCAAGAAGTTGACTTGCAAAACCATTGGTAGTGACAATGAGGCGCCTGGCTTCGAAATTGCGATCAGAGACTTCCAACTTTACTTTTGACTTGCAATCTTCAAAACTTGCAATCTTCGCTCCATTGTAAACCTTTATTCCTCTGCCATTAGCGCATTTTAATAGGGCGGACATCATTTTTCCAGTGTCGATCTGGCCTTCGTACGGATTGTAAATCGCTTGTTGAAAACCGCGAAATGGAAACCTCTTGGGTTTAATCACAGAAAAGACGTCCTTGCCAATTTCACTTTCGAGCAGTGCATTGAAGTAATTGATTTTTTGCTCGCACCTCTCAAAAAGATCTTCTTGTTCCGGAGAGAAAAACTCAGTTCCTCCGGTCATCTTGAGGTCAATAGCATCTGCACTGAGTAAGCTCTCCAAGTTCTTCAAACCCCGGTATCGCATTGAAACCAGATTCAATAGCTCCTCTTCACTCATGTTGTCGAGATCATCGAGCAATTCACTAACACTACCAAAGCAAGCAAAACCAGCATTTCTCGTACTTGCACCGGTAGGGAGCATTTCTCTTTCGAAGATCACAACATTTGCTCGTGGATGCTTGTCTTTGATGTAAATGGCTGTGGACAAACCAACAATGCCACTTCCCACGATGGCAAAGTCGATGTCGCCAAGAAAAGATTCCCGCTCCCAATAACTAAAATTCATATTTTTACGTTTTGGACTTGTATTGTAGAGTTTTCTTTTACATTGTGCTCTACAGAATTCAAACTTGCGCAAGGAAAATAATGAATAAAGAGATATCCAGATATTTTTCTTTTTTCCCTCTTTTAGTGCTGTTGCTGACTTTTGCTCTTGCACCAGTCAGTGCTGTCGCGCAAAATGGAGATATTTTTATTATCGGTAGTGTCAAAGATGACGAAACTGGTAAAAAACTAGGTGATGTAGAGATCACCGTTCTTCGCGATGGCAATAGTTTCGATCAGATTGAAACATCGGGAAATGGGAAATATGAATTTACTTTACCGCTGAATCACGTCTACGACATTGAGTTCGACAAAGAAGGCTACATCTCGAAGATCATCCGCTTTGATACTAAAGGTATTCCCGAAGAAGACCAATTTGGAGGCTTTCGGGCCGATCTTGATATGAGTATGATTGAAAAGCCAGAGGGCTTTGACGACTCTGTAACTGAAGAGCCGCTTGGAATTGCCAGTTTTGATGAGCAAAAGAACTCGATTGAGTTTGACTACGCTTACACAGCCAACCGACAAAAGGAGCTGGATGCAGAGCTTGAGCGAGTTGAAAACCTGGATGCAGAGATGGCGGCCAAGCAAGCTGAATTTGATGAGTTGATTGCTTCTGGAGATGAGAACATGGCAGACGAGAAGTACGAGAAGGCCATAAAAGATTTTCAGGATGCACTTGGCATTTTCCCCGACAACGAAACTGCAACAACCAAGTTAGCCGATGCTCAGGCGGCACTAGAAGCCCTGGAAAATGCCGAACAGCTCGAAGAAAATTATCAAAATCTTCTGTCTCTCGGAGAAGAAAATATGAGCGTTGGGAAACTCGAGGAGGCGAAGCAAAATTATCAGGATGCTTCAGATCTGAAGCCAAAAGAGCAATTACCAAAAGACAAGATTGCAGAGATTGAAGAGCTGATTGCCAAACAGCAGAAAAATGAAGAGTACGAAGCAATTATTGCCGAGGCTGACGAAGCGTTCGACAGTGAAGATTTCGAACTGGCGATTGACAAGTATGCTGAAGCACTTTCCGTGAAACCGGGTGAGAGCTACCCTAACAATAGAAAAGAGGAGGCCGAAAGGCTTAAGGCAGAACGCGAAGAGGCTCGTGAATTGAATGAGCAGTATGAATCACTCATTGCCAGTGCCGATGAACTTTACGACTCGGAAGAATTCGAAGACGCTATTGCCAAATATCAGGAGGCCGCTTCTCTAAAGCCAAAGGAAAATTATCCTAAGAATAGAATTGGCGAGGCAGAAGATGCCATTGCCGCGAGAGATGCCAGACTTGCCGACAAAGAAGCTGAGGCCGAGCGACAGGCTAAGCTTGAGCAATTCAATCAATTGATCGATGAAGGTGAGAGCCTGCTTGCGAATGAGGAGTTTGAATCTGCCAGAGCGAAGTTTCAGGAAGCAGCAGACTTAATGCCCGATAAAAACCTTCCAAAGCAAAAGTTGACAGAGGTTGATGAGGCAATAGCTGCTAAAGTATCTGAGATGGCCGCAGAAGAACGTGCTGAGCGTCAGGCGGAGCTCAATGCTCAGTACGATGATCTCATCAAACAGGCGGATGATAAATTCGATGAAGGAAATTTTGAAAGTGCTCGTGAAGATTATCAGGCAGCTCTCGAAATCAAGCCTAACGAGAAGTACCCAAATTCCCGATTGGACAGGATAACTGAGAAAATTGCTGAAAAGCAAGATGCTGCCGAAGCCGAGCGATTGGCTGAGCAGCGCGCTGAAGAAGAGGCGGCAAGAAAAGCAGAGGAAGAGAAGAGAAAAAGGGAGCAGATGGCGCAAGAACGTCTTGCCGAGGAACAGCGTCTGGCAAAACTCGAAGAAGAAAAGCGCGAGCAAGAGCGTCTGGCTGAAGAAAGGAGACGTCAGGAGCAGGAAGAAAGAGATCGCGAGAGAGAGCTGTTGAGCAATGTGGACGCGTCCAAAGAGGATCAGGTAGAGAAGTTTTTCAGCGAAGCCCGTAAAAGCGACCTTGAAAAAAAGGATCGTGAGGTAGAGCGCAAAAAGCAAGAGCATCGTGAAAACACTGCTTCGTACAGTGAAGCAGCTGAATCGAATATCCAGCAGGAGCGCGAAAGCATTGATGAGAAAAAAGGAAGGATGGAGGAAATTCATCGCCAGGGAGGAGAAGTGCTGGAGGAAAACCGTTCAGACAATCGCGACCTGAAAGAAATGGATCGTCAAAATCAGGAGCAGTATGCTGATATTTCTGAGCGAAGCAGAAGCTACAATCTTGGTGAGGCACAGCGCAAGGCTGACCAGTATCAGGCGCTTGCGAATAATGACGAAAGACGTCAGGAAAGAATCGCCCAGGAAAGGGAACGACAAGAAACCTACAGAGAACAAGAAAGGGAGAGAAGTGAGCGCGGTGAAGAGCAACGCCAGTCAAATGAACAGGTCGTAGAGGAGTACCGACAGCGTCAGCAAAACATGGAGACTAAGGGCGAGGACGTACGTCAGGAAAACATTTCTGAAGCTGATGAGCGTGAGCAGCGCTACAGTCAACAACAGAAAAGCTATGCTCAACTAGCCGAGGATAGACGACAGCAGAAATACGAAGAGCTTCAGCAAAAGCGAGAAGAAAGCGATCGAGAGACAAAGAAAGGTGCAGAACGAATTTCGAACGACAATTACGATGAGATTAAGCGCATCAAAGAGCGCGATCAAAATCAAAAGCAAACCAGCCAAAAGGAGTCGGAGTTGCGTAGAAGCGTGAACTACAACGAGCAGCATCAAAAAGAAGGTGCCGAGGCTCCAGATTACGAAGACTACAACCTCCCTGAAGGAGCAGAAGACCTGGCCGAAGGTGTTACTGAAACATCATACGATATGATGGGAGGTAAGATGACGGTGATCGAGCGTAAGGTTCGTATCGGTAATAGAGTGGATGTCTACAAAAAAGTGATCTCCAAGTATTCAACCTACTACTTCAAAAACGACAGGAGCATTACGGAATCAACCTGGCGTCAAAACACACTTCAGTAAAGATCGAAGGTCTTAAATTACCTCTGCCGGTTTTATGAATAAAATTCACATTATCAACGGTCCCAATCTAAATTTGCTGGGAAAACGTGAGCCAGAAATTTACGGAAGTGAGCCTTTTGAAGGCTTTCTAGATCGACTTAAAAAGGAACTTCCCAACGTGGGTTTCGATTACTTTCAAAGCAATGTCGAGGGACAGATCATCAATAAATTACACGAAGTAGGTTTTGAAAAAGACTCTGGAATCATTCTCAATGCGGCTGGCTACAGTCACACTTCAGTTGCAATAGCCGATGCCATTGCAGCAATCGAAGTGCCCGTGGTAGAAGTACATATTTCTAACGTTTTTGCCCGGGAGTCTTTTAGACATAATTCGATGATTGCACCCGCTTGTGCTGCTACAATTTCTGGAATGGGGCTTTACGGCTATCGGGCAGCGGCAGACTTTCTTCTGAAAAAAGACTAATCCACGCTTTTCTTTTGTGACTTTCTGCGAAACTCTGAAATGCTCTTATCGATGAGCATCACCAGTTGACGAGCTTCGCGCTCCTCGAGCTGCTTTCCAACTCGCAGTTCCTTTTTCATGTACTTGATCGCAACATTTTCACCGCCAACAACCCAAAAGGACCGATCGAGTGATTGCATGAAATTTTTGGGTTCTACGGGAATTAAGGATACTCCTTTCACATTGTCTAAGAAGTAGGTTTTCGCCTTTCCGTAGTTCCACCAGCCATTTTTGATAGTGAGCTCTCCGGGCGAGATCCAGATCATTTCTCGTCCGCCTTTTCGCCAGAGGTAGGCTTTTCCAATCCGCACTAAGAAAAAGGCCCAAAACGCAATCACGATTGTGAAAAACATGCGCTCTTGCTGATCTGTCCGTTGAGTTAATTCGAAAATGAAAAATACTCCTACGAAAACCCAGGCCATGAGCCAGGTGAGAAGCAGGGTTTCTTTCCATCTTGGCACTTCCTGAGTGATAATAATCGAGAGCTGTTCCTTTGTCTTCACAAAACTAATGCGCTCTCCAATAAACTTAGGTGAGGGTTGTTTCATAAACTGGAGTACCTTAAGAGCTGGCAACTGTTTTTGAGTTCAACACAGAAGCGTAGACTTTTTCATACATCGGCAAAATCTTCTCGATGTCGAATTCCTTAGCTCGTTTGTACGCGTTCTCTTTAAATGTTTGAAGTCTTTTTTCGTCTTCGAGAATATAAATCGTGTTCTTGGCCATATCTTCAATGTCACCGACATCGCTCATCATTCCAGAAATTCCGTGGCGGTTTACTTCTGGCAAACCACCAGTGTTGGTCGAAATTACAGGGACGTGCGCTGCCATGGCTTCGAGTGCGGCAAGACCAAAGCTCTCTGACTCGGACGGCAGAATAAAAAGATCTGCAATGCTCAGCACTTCGGTAGGGTTTTTCAATTTACCGAGCATAATCACATCGCTGCAAGTGCCCATTTCTCGGCACAGATGCTCAATTCTATTTCGTTCTGGTCCGTCACCAACCAGAAGAAGCCTAGCTGGTAATTTTTCTCTCACTTTCGAAAACACCTTCACGATATCTTCGATGCGTTTCACCTTCCTGAAATTTGAAATGTGTACTATCAATTTTTCTCCATTCGGTGCATGGAGCTGCCTGAGGTCTTCATTATTTTCGAACTGCAGACTTTCCATCTTCACGAAGTTTGGAATCACCGAAATGTCTTTATCGACTCCAAAAAGTTTGTAGGTATCGTTCTTCAGACTGTTAGAAACTGCTGTCACGGCATCGCTCTGATTAATGGCAAAGCTAATCACCGGCTCAAACGAAGCGTCTTTTCCGAGAAGTGTGATATCCGTTCCGTGGAGTGTTGTAATCACCGGCAGAGAAATGCCCTGAGATTCTAAAATTTTCTTCGCAGTGTACGCTGCAGAGGCGTGAGGAATGGCGTAATGAACGTGCAGTAGATCCAGTTCTTCGTACTTAACCACATCGACCATCTTACTGGCCAAAACCAGTTCGTAAGGCGGGTAGTCGAACAAAGGGTAGTCAGAAACATTTACCTCGTGGTAGTAAATGTTTTTTCTGAATGAACCTAACCTGACAGGTTGGTTGTAAGTGATGAAATGTATTTCGTGGCCCTTTTTAGCCAACGCTTTTCCAAGCTCGGTGGCGACAACACCACTTCCCCCAAATGTGGGGTAACACACAATTCCTATTTTCATTTTTTCGCCAATTCTTTTCTTACAGGTGCGTCTAACGCATCGTAAACCACCTGGTGAATTCTTGTTCTGATGTCCATGTCGATCAGCTTGCGGTTTTCGGCATTTGGGTAAACCCTGTTCGACAGAAAAATATAGACCAACTCGTATTCGGGATCTGCCCATACAACCACTCCAGTGAAGCCCGAGTGACCAAAACTCGATTTACTCGCACTTTTAGCCGATGGTCCCGGGCCTTCGATAGAAGGTTTGTCAAATCCAACTCCTCTGCGATTGTCCTGATCGCAGTAGTGA
This sequence comes from Halocola ammonii, assembly GCF_049334165.1. NCBI lineage: Bacteria > Pseudomonadati > Bacteroidota > Flavobacteriia > Flavobacteriales > Halocolacceae > Halocola > Halocola ammonii. The sequence continues at coordinate 71,308 of NZ_JBEGHD010000003.1, read as the reverse complement.
CAAGTGGTAAAGTACTCAACCGTCTCCGGCTTGATGTAGTTCACTCCACCGTAGCTTCCTTTGTTCATAAACATTTGCATCATCACTGCAGCATCTTGTGCATTGGAGAAAAGTCCGGCATGGCCTGCAACTCCACCGATCATCGCAGCTCCTGGATCATGGACATAACCGTGAACTAATTCTTTTCTAAAGAGCATGTCGTACTCCGTAGGTGCAATGCGTTCAAGGTCGAGGCGCTCGAGAGGCAAATAGCCCATTGTCTCTAGTTTAAGAGGGCTGTAGAATTTTTCGGCAACAAACTCTTCAAGTGGCTGTTCAGAGATGTCTTCAATGATTCGCTTAATAAAATAGAAACCCAAATCGCTGTAACGATATTCCTGGGTGGGCCTCAGTGCGGAGTTCGCAATATTGTTAAATATTGAGTCTGCGTAGGTGTTGTTGATGTACAGGTTTTCGGTCACCTGGGTTGAAAAGCCTTCTTCAGGAGCATTTCTGTAGAGTTTCGGATCGAGCCTTCCCTTGTCGAGTGTTTCCAGGTAAAACGGAATCCAGGGTTTCAGTCGAGCAAAATGCGACATCATTTCCTTGAGGTTGATGTTGTAGCAAGCCGTGGTATCTGAAATGTCGAGGTAGTCGCAAAGGTTGTAATCTACGCTTAGCTCTTCCTCATCCTGCAATTTCATCACAGAAGCTGTCGATGCAAAAATTTTGGTAACACTCGCCAGGTCGTAAACCGTATTTTCATTCACCGGAAGCTTCTCTTCGTAAGTCTGATGACCATAGGATTTATCCCAGATAATGCGGCCGCTTTTGGCAATGAGAACCCTGCAGCCTGGATAAGCCTGTTCGGTGATTCCTTCCATCGCAATCGTGTCAATGGCCAAGAGAGAGTCGTATGGAATTCCGACAATTTCGGGCTCGGAGTGCATCAGCCTCAAATTGCCCTGAGTCTCCAGTCCGTAACCAGCTTCAAAGCGATCAGAAATCGAGACAGGTAACTTGCCCTTTGCTCCGATGGCGCCAGCTATCAGGTTAGCTACAGAATGTTGTGTAGTGGAATCGTCCTGATAGGCAATAACCAGGGCATCAATTTTCTGCAACCCCTTGAAGTCTCTGAGGGCATAAGGATTGGCGAACAGATTAGTAATCACCTTCGTTTTGCCATTTACCGACTGCACAATGCGCATGGCCTGCTCGGTGATTCCAAAATTGATAGATGTGCGGTTGCTGGTATTGAGAAAATTAAAAACAACCAGATCGTACTTTCCAAGATCGCTGGTCATCGATTTGATTGTGGCAAAATCAGGAGTTCTTTCAACGAAATATTCGTCAAACTGAAAGTTCCGCGAGAACATCTCGCTAAAATCTTCAGATTGATCGGTGCCAATGTTGACCACTGCCATGTCTTTTTTGAAATGATCAGTGATCGGAATTAAGTCGTTTTTATTCGTGAGAACAGTGATGGACTGCTCAATCATTTTTCTGCGGTTTGCTAAAAACTCCGAGTGGTTGAGATCCTGATAGAGATTTTCTGTTTTTATAGGAGCAATGCTATCCAGCCCACACCACTTTTTGGCTTTCAAAATCCGCATGCAGTGTTCGTCAATTTCCTTTTCAGTCAACTTTCCGTCTTTCACTGCTTCCTCAATTTTGTCGATCGCAACGGGTACATCTTCCGGGAAAAGCAGAACATCGTTTCCGGCCATTAGAGCTTTTAGATCGAGCTCTCCCGGTTCAAAATATTTCGACACACCCTTCATGTTTAGCGCATCGGTGAAAACGAGTCCTTCGTACTGCATCTGTTTGCGAAGCAGATCAGTAACAATTTTCTTTGAAAGGGTAGAGGCGAGTTCCTCAGTAGAATCCAGCGCAGGAATGTTGAGGTGAGCGACCATTATGCTGGCAAGACCTTCGTCCATCAGCTTTTTAAAAGGATACATCTCCAGGCTGTCGAGTCTTAAGATGTCGTGATCGATTACCGGCAAATCCTTGTGGCTGTCCGTGTCGGTGTCACCGTGGCCAGGAAAATGCTTGCCATTGGCCAGAATGAAATTATCCTGTAATCCACGCATATAAGCCAGCCCTTTTTCGGCTACTTCGTATTTGTTTTCGCCAAAAGAGCGATTGTTGATCACCGGATTTTCCGGATTGTTGTTGACATCGATTACCGGAGAGAAGCTAATGTGAACACCAAGACGTTTAAGCTGGTCGGCCATGTCGGCACCAAACTGGTATATCAACCCATTGTCTTCAAGCGCTCCAAGTGTCATTTGGCGCGGGTAAGTGATCACACTGTCGAGGCGCATTCCGAGTCCCCATTCGGCATCCATGGCTACGAATAGCGGAGTTTCTGAGATCGATTGATAGTGATTGGTGAGCTGGGCTTGCCTAACCGGGCCACCCTGGAAAAAAATGAGTCCGCCAATATGGTGGTTTTTAATGAGGCTGTCGAGTTCTTCTTTGTTTTCGCGGTGATCGCTCCAGGCGGCTACCATAAATAGCTGTCCGATTTTTTGACGAAGAGTCATACTTTGGAGCACGCTGTCGGCCCAGCTATTGTTTTTATTTTCCAGAAATGGCGGTGGTGTGGAAGGCTTAAACTCGTTGCAGTCTGCATTGAGCATAGAGCTTCCCAAAATCAGTAATCCAAGCCAGGTTAAAAAAACTTTGCTCATGTGCTCACCTAGTTTTCTATTGTTTTCAGATAGGATTTTGTCCTAAAGTCAAGCGTCAAATTTATGGATAATCAAAACGGTGTTCTGTAGGAATTTATTGAAATGTGAACACCTGAAGGTGAGAAGTAATTGGATTCTTGCGGCTAGTGCTTCTAGTTTGGGTTAGCAGTCGTCTCAGCTTTGGTCGAGTTGCTTTCCACTAGTTCCACTATTTGTTTCATCATGAAGTTGAACTGTTCTTCGATAGTGAGATCAGTGTTGTCCAAAACGATGGCGTCATCGGCTTGCCTGAGTGGATCGGCAGAGCGGTTAGAGTCTGTGTGATCTCGCGTTGTGATGTTTTCCATGACTTCGTCAAAAGTCACGTCAACTCCTTTTTGCTTCAATTCTTCAAATCTTCGCTGAGCACGAACTTCAGGAGCGGCATTCATAAAAAACTTTACCTCGGCATGTGGCAAAACTACTGTGCCTATATCTCTACCGTCCATCACAACTCCTTTTGACTCTGCCATGCGCTTTTGAAGTCTCACTAGCTTTGAACGAACTTCGCGAATATTGCTCACAAGACTTACGCTGCGCGAAACCTGCATGCTGCGAATGGCTTTTTCCACATTCTTGGCGTTCAGGTAAGTTTCACTCTGCATGGTGTCTGTGTTGTACTTAAAGGTGATGTAGACGTTGTCCAGAGCGCGAATCAGACCTTCGGTGTCAACCTCGTTGTTTTTGATCAAATTGTTTTGGAGGGCGTAGAGCGTCATGGCTCTGTACATTGCACCTGAGTCGATGTAAATGTAGTTGAGTGCTTTGGCGAGTGCCTTTGCAAGTGTGCTTTTACCACAGCTCGAATAGCCGTCAATAGCAATGTTGATCTTCTTTTTCACCGGAACCGCGTTTTGGAAGGTAAATATACCTGAATTGATGGCTCAGGTCAAAAGGAATCGGTTATCAATTGGATCGGAAAAACGTAATCCGCACATTACCAACTGCTGAGGTTGGTAGTCAGCGTGAAGTGATTCGAAGGCCCTGCCAGGTGATAGCTTGCTCTTCCGTAGCTAATCTCGAACCTTGAGATTTTAAATCCAACGCCCCAGCTCAGCCCTGCTGTGCCGGGTCTGTCGTTGATTTTCAGCTCTTGCCTTCTGCGGTAATTGTAGCCCAACCGAACGTTGATGTTCTCTGTGATCAAAACTTCTGCACCGAGCACGATGTGTCTCATGAGCTTGTCGCCAAATTCGAAGGAATTGTCTTCTACTACTTCCCCGGAAACCGGATCTACTTCGGGCTGATCATTTGGATTGTCGTAAGTGAGATCCCACTGCTGGAGGTTTTCCGCAATCACAGTGAAGCGGAATGGTGCGTGTTTAAGTTTTTTCGAAATTCCAACCTGAATTTCAAAGGGCATCTCCTCGACATTGTCGCTTGTGTAGTTGTTGAACTGGTAGCCAATATTTTTCATGACCAGCGCGGCAGTGAACCTTCGTTTTTTGGAATGATAAACACCGGCAAGATCTACAGCACCGCCTAAGGCTGAGTAGTCAACCAGAGTGGAGTAGATCACTTTGGCGTTTGCTCCGATTGTAAAATTCGTATCAATTTTATAACCCGCACCAACGATAAAAGCATAATCGCCAGCAGTGAAAGAACCCGTTTCTTCACCGATAAAATTCGTTTCTGTGAAATCGCCAAAATTGGCGTATTGGATAGTGGCGGCCATGGTGAGAGCCGAATCAATATTTTTTGCGTAGCTGGCAAATCCAAAATTTACGTCCGAGAAATAGTTGACGTAGCTGAGAGCTACTTGATTTGACGTAGCGCTATCGAGAAGTGCAGGATTGTAAATCGCCAGGTTGAGGTCGCTGTCTTTTACCGCGATGTTGTTTCCTCCAAGGGCTGCAACACGAGCCGAGCTGGGAACATTCAAAGACTGAAAGATTGTTTGTCCACCCAGTTGAGCCTGAGCGACAATCGAACAGAGAGCTAAAACGGTTGAAAGAAATATAGTCCGCACTAACTTTAGTTTTGGTATTAATCTCGGTTGTTGAACAGCAAAGGAACGCGAGGTTTGAATCAATATTTTGCAGCTATGGCCGCTTTTAAAAAATTAATCCCCGAAGATCTAAAATCTCCGGGGATTAGAGCAAGTCTGCAAATGATTTTTATCCCATCACTTTTACGGGATTGGTAACTTTCTCTTTCAATAGCGAGTGTTCGATCACATCGATCATTTCTTCAACGTAGTGAAATTCGAGGCCTTTGAGGTATCGATCATTTATCTCTTCTACGTCCATTCTGTTTCTCTCGGAAAGCACAATCTCTTTAATTCCAGCGCGCTTGGCTGCGAGTATCTTTTCTTTCACACCACCAACAGGAAGCACTTTTCCACGAAGTGTGATCTCACCAGTCATGGCCAGGAATTTCTTTACTTTTCGTTGAGTAAATGCTGAGGCGAGTGCTGTGAGAATTGTAATCCCGGCTGATGGGCCATCTTTTGGAATGGCTCCCTGTGGGACGTGAACGTGCACATTCCACTTGTCGAAAATGTCCTGATCGAGATTTAATCGGTCGCTGTGACCTTTTAAGTATTCGAGTGCGATCATGGCCGATTCTTTCATCACATCACCCAGGTTACCGGTTAGGGTCAACTTGCCTTTTCCTTTAGTGAGACTCGTTTCAATAAACAGAATGTCACCACCGGTTGGCGTCCAGGCAAGACCAGTTACTACGCCCGCCACATCGTTGTTCTGATATTTATCTTTTTCGTGTGAAGGACCGAGAATTGCTGGCAGTTCGTCTGGTTTAATCTCAACCTTGAACTTTTCTTCCAGGGCAATTTGTTTGGCTCGATTCCTAACCAGTTTCGATATTCTTTTTTCCAACCCTCGCACGCCCGACTCATTTGTATACGTTTCGATGATGGTTTCAAGCGTGTCAGGGTTAATTTTTATCTGATCCTCTTTCAGGCCGTTTTCACGCAATTGTTTTGGGATGAGATGCCTTTTGGCGATTTCGATTTTCTCTTCCACCGTGTAGCCTGTGACGTCAATAATTTCCATTCTGTCGCGAAGTGCCGGCTGAATCGTATTCAAAGAGTTACAGGTGGCCAGGAACATCACTTTTGACAGGTCGTATTCCAGCTCCACATAGTTGTCGTAAAACGTGGTGTTCTGTTCGGGGTCAAGTACCTCGAGTAGGGCAGAAGATGGATCGCCCTGGTGACTCTTACCCAGTTTGTCGATTTCATCCAAAACAAAAAGTGGGTTTGAAGTTCCGGCTTTTTTGAGGTTTTGCATGATTCGTCCTGGCAATGCACCGATGTAAGTTTTTCTGTGACCGCGGATTTCGGCTTCGTCACGCACTCCACCAAGAGACATTCTTAGGTACTTCCTTCCCAGAGCTTCGGCAATAGATTTACCAAGCGAGGTTTTACCAACTCCCGGAGGTCCGTGCAAACAGATGATTGGCGCTTTCATGTCGCCTTTCAACTTCAAAACAGCGAGGTGCTCCAGAATTCGTTCCTTCACTTTTTCAAGGCCGTAGTGGTCTCTGTCCAAAACTTCCTGAGCGTGCTTTAGGTCGAAGTTGTCTTCGGAGTATTCTTCCCAGGGCAAATCCAGCAGCATATCCACGTAGTTTGCCTGAACGGAAAATTCTGCGCCTTGTGGATTGGTCCGCTCGAGGCGCGAAATCTCTTTTTCAAAAGCCTTGGCCACGTGTTCTGGCCATTTTTTCTTTTTGGCTTTTTCGCGCTTCTCTTTTATTTCTTCCTGAATTGGATTGTTCCCTAGTTCTTCCTGAATAGTTTTCATCTGCTGGTGCAGATAGTACTCGCGTTGCTGTTTGTCGATATCGGTCTTTACCTTCGACTGGATATCGGTTTTGAGCTCGAGCATTTGAATTTCCTTGTTGAGGTGCTTCAAAACTTGCTGAGCACGCTCTTCGAGATTTGTGAGCTCCAGCAGTTTTTGCTTCTCCTTCACCGATGCATTCATGTTGCTCGAAATGAAGTTAGCGAGGAAAGAAAGGCTCTCGATATTCTGAATAGCAAAACTCGCTTCAGAAGGAATATTTGGCGAGAGGTTGATGATTTTCTGCGAGAGCTCTTTCAGGGCTTGTTGGAGAGCGTCTAAGTTGTCCGATTTCTCAACCTTCAAATCGGGATGTGATTTCACCTTTGCCTTGAGGTAAGGATCTTCGTGCACAATCTCTTCCAGCTCAAACCTCTTTTTTCCCTGAATGATCACAGTCGTGTTTCCATCAGGCATTTTGAGTGTTTTGATGATGGTTGCTACTGTTCCGATTTTGTTCAGGTCATCAAATTCCGGCTCTTCAACACTTTCGTCTTTTTGCGAGACAGCCCCAATAGTCTTGTCACCTTTATTGGCGTCCTGAATCAATTTGATGGATTTGTCTCTTCCTACGGTAATTGGAATAACAACACCCGGGAAAAGTACCGTATTGCGCAGGGGCAAAATCGGTAGTTCTGCAGGAGTGTCTTCCCGGTTCATCTCCTCTTCATCCTCTGCCGTGATCAATGGGATAAAGTCGTTGTCTTTCCCATCTCCCATTTTCAAAATTATATCGTCAAAATTCATATTTGTTGTCGTTGTTTTTTGGCAGTCGGATGTGGTCAATTGATATGCCAACCAGCAAGTACTGCAATTCTGTCGTAGAAGTTGTGAGAAAGCCAGAAAATGTGGCGCAAAAAAAATTGGATTCAGCGGGATTTTAGAATGAATGGCGTGTGTTTTCGAAAATGTATTTCAGAATTTCACGATCGGTTTCTTCCAGTTCGAGATTTCTTCTGGCATAAACCGTTTCGGCCACGTCCAGAGCTTTATCCAGATTGTATTCTTCCCAGGTGTTTTCGCCACCCCACGAAAATGAAGGGATGTATTTTGGAGGAAAGCCTCCTCCAAAAATATTGGCATTCACTCCTACCGTAGTGCCGGTATTAAACATGGTGTTGATTCCGCATTTGCTGTGATCACCCATGAGAAGTCCGCAAAAAATGAGCCCGGAGCTAGCGTAGTCTTCTTTTTGAAAATCCCAGATTCTGACACTTCCGTAGTTGTTTTTGAGGTTGGAGCAGTTTGTGTCAGCTCCGAGGTTGCACCACTCACCAATTACAGAGTTTCCCAAAAATCCATCGTGAGCTTTGTTGGAGTAGCCCTGAAAAACGCAATTGTTTACTTCGCCTCCAATTTTGCTCCAGGGCCCCACGGTGGACGCTCCATAAACTTTGGCTCCCATTTTCACTACCGAATGATCGCAAAGGGCGAGTGGTCCGCGAAGCATTGCTCCCTCCATTACTTCCACGTTTTTACCAATGTAAACTGGTCCTGAACTGGTGTTGATAGAGCAGAGTGGAACCTTGGCGCCTTCTTCGAGAAACAAGTCTTCAGGTTTGCCAATGTGATGAACAGAATCGGAGAGCTTGAGAGAAGTTCGTCCTTTGGTGAGCAATTTAAAATCGAAACTGATGGCTTCTCTGTTTTTAGAGAAAATGTCGGTAATCTGTTTAACCGAGAAAAGAGTGTTTTTAGGTGTGTATTCTCTTCTTTGGGTGTTTTCGCTTTCTGATTCAGGATCAAAGGATTCGGCACTTTTCTTACCAAGTCGGCAGGCCAAAATGGTGTTGCCACTTGTGAGGCAGGTGTTGAGCTCCAGGTTGTGAATGTGCGCAATCAACTCACTGTCAGGAATTATTCGGGAGTTGATCAGAATATTATTGTCTGTGTAAACACCGTGGTATTTTTTCCCCAGATATCTTCTTTCCTCAATCAGATGACAAGAAGTGGAACTTTTAAGCATCAACTCCCATTTTTCTTTGAGTGTAGAAATGCCAAACCGCAAGTTGGATAAGTGCCTCGTGAGCGAGAGCGGTCGAAACTTAATTTCTCTATTGTCTTCGAAAAGAAGGTAATTATTCATGGAGCAATCTGTGTTTTTGGTTAAATATTTCTCCGTATGGGTAAAACAATTCTACAATTTTACGGTATTTAAGAGATATTCGGTGAACTTATCGACAGCACTTCTTGTTCAAGTATCTTGTGTAAGTCAGCCGCTGTAAAATTGCAACTAAATTAAAATGGCAGAGTTTTCCATCAAAGATCTGGAGAGTCTATCCGGAATCAAAGCGCATACTATTCGCATGTGGGAGCAGCGTTATGACCTGCTCAATCCCGGACGAACAGATACAAATATTCGTTTCTATCGCGATGAGGACTTAAAGCTCCTTCTTAATGTTTCGCTGCTCTGTCAAATGGGTTACCGAATTTCCAAGGTGGCTAAGATGAGCGAAGAAGAGATGAGCAAGATTATAGCCGAAAGTGCTTCGGTGGATTCCGAAGAAAGTCACCTTCTCAACATCATGAAATTGGCTATGCTCAACTACGATGAGTTGCTATTCAATAATGTGATGGATCGCTTTCTTGCAGACCACGATGTGGAGCAAGCTTTCAAATCGATTTTTATTCCTTTCCTCAGCCAGATCGGAGTGCTTTGGCAAACCAGCGCTATTTGTCCGGCCCAGGAACATTTTGTTTCTAATCTTATCAGGCAAAAGGTGTATACTTATGTAGATGCCCTTCCTGTTGAGGTAAGGGATGACCAAAAGATCTACGTGTTGTATCTGCCAGAGGAAGAAATGCACGACCTGGGTCTTCTCATGTTGCACTACGTTTTCCGGTTTGCAGGTCATCGCAGTATTTTTCTTGGACAAAATGTACCTCTGAGTGATCTCGATCAGGTTGTTGATCGACTGGGTCCTGTTACATTTGTCTCATTCCTTACAAGTTGTCATGTTCAGGGTGATATTGAGAAATATTTTACACACCTTGTGGAGTCTTTTGCTGATACGAATTGCACATTTCACTTTACAGGTGCTGCAACTGTCGGTAAGACAAGCCCACGTAAAGAACTGATACGCATACACGACAGCGCGGAGTCTATTTTGTCTTCTCTCGTATAAAAAATTATTCCCCCGGTTTTTGATATTAATCTGTCGGATTAGAGCCCGTAACATTGATTTGATCAATGTGTTTTGTTGTGGAATAATAAGAACACGTTGTTTAAGTGTTAATCAAAAAAAGTTCAACAAAAATTTGGTTCGTATCCATTTATGTTTAATATTTGCTTTGAATTGTTAAACAAAAACCAGAAGTCATGTCAACATTAGAATTCGGAGATCTTCTCACAAGCAACGCACAGTACTTAAGAGGTTTTGCTCTTAAATTTACAAGAGATGGGCAGGCAGCAGACGATTTGCTGCAAGATACTTTCCTTAAAGCATTTCGTTATAAAGACAATTTTCAGGAGGGGACCAATATTAAAGGTTGGTTATATACCATCATGAGAAATATCTTCATCAATAATTACAAAAGAAAGGTGTTTCAAAACACGATTACCGACTCAACGGATAACAACTACTACATCAACTCTTCATTGAACTTCTCATTTGATAGTATTTCATCACAAATCAGTGAGAAAGATATTTGGAAAGAGATTAATGATTTGAGTGATGATTACAGAATTCCATTCTCAATGTTTTTGGAGGGTTATCACTACGATGAAATTGCTGATACTCTTCAAATTCCGATGGGTACAGTGAAATCGAGAATTTTCCACGCCAGAAAGAAATTGACTAGAAAGTTAAAGGATTTTAGATTCTAAAGAAGTTTGACATTTCCCGGATCTCGGGCTTTAAAATCTGGATTCATTAATGATTGCCAGAGCAGACTTCTGATTATCAAAATACAAGATTATAGAAAGCCCTCACCTATAACAAAAATTAGGTCAGAGGGCTTTCTTGTTTTACCAGTTTTGCCAAAAAAACTACTTTTGAATTCAACAAATGGGCAACCATTTGGAGGTGTCGCTGGTCATTGACATAGACACTGAAAAATTCAATAGACCTTAAGAAAGCCATCTTGAAATTATGAGATCGACCACTATAAAATTTATTGTGGCCTCCTTGGCCATTTTCTCATTTCTCACATCATCTGCACAGATTGATGTCGACAACACTCTGACTGTCGAAGAGTACGTTACTCAGTTTTTGATTGGTGAAGGAGTGGAGGTTTCCAATATTACATTTAATGGAATGCCTGGAGATCAGGTCTCAGTCTATGTCGGTTCTTTCCAAAATGCCAGCGATGAAATAACACTTGAGGAAGGAATGATCATGGCCTCTGGAGGGGTTACTGTGGCTTTAGGACCAAACGAGTCTGGGTCATCTAGTGGTCCGGGAACAACTAACTACAACGATAGCGATTTGGAGCAAGCTGCAAATTCTACAAACCTGAATGATGAGGCAGTTGTTGAATTTGATTTTGTTCCGCAAGGTGACTCGATTAAGTTCAACTACGTGTGGGCATCAGAGGAGTATCCCGAATTTGTAAATAGCTACAACGACATTTTTGGATTTTTTCTAAGTGGACCTGGTATAAATGGCCCTTATTCTAATAATGCTGAGAATATTGCAATTGTACCCGGTACAAATCTTCCTGTTTCGATTAACAACATCAACAATGGAAACGATGGTGTTTCCGGCCCGTGTGTGAATTGTGAGTATTATGTCGATAATAACTATGACTTTGGTGGAGGCCCAACTCCATATAATATTCAGTTTGACGGCTTCACGGTTCCTTTGCAAGCCTCTGCCGAGGTGCAGTGCGGAGAAACTTATCACATTAAGCTTGCAATTGCCGATGCGATAGACACCGGGTTTGACTCTGCAATATTCCTTGAAAACAACAGCTTTACCAGTCCCGAGATTATCAATGTAGTTCTTGGAACAGGTGTAGATGGAGATAACACTGTGTACGAAACCTGTCCACCAAGTGAATTAATTTTTTCACGTGCTGAAGGCGGAGGAGATGACTGGGTAGAAATAGTTTATGGCGGAAATGCTGAAGCGGGCGTGGATTATGCAGAATTGCCTGACAGCTTGTTTTTTGCTGAAGGCACCAACGAAATTATTCTTGACCTTGAGATTTTTGAAGACGATGTAGTGGAAGGACTAGACTCACTAACCATGTCTGTTTTAAATTATGTCGAATGTACAGACGACTTCATTGAGACGAACTTTACAATTTTTATTCAGGATGAACTTGAAGGTGAAATTGTGGAGGATGACTTTATTCTGGGATCGTGCAGTGAAACTTTTACTCTTACCAGCGATGTTTATGCCGGCAGACCGGAAATCCTTTACGAATGGGTAGATGATAATGGAAATGTCCTGAGCACGGATCCAACTCTAACGACACAATTGGATCAGGAAACAACCTATACACTCACCTTATCGGATCAGTGCGACACGGAAGTTGTTGATGAAGTAACGGTTACTCCCGGAGATCTTCCAGTTATAGATAATATGCCAAATACAGTAGACGTCACATGTGTCGATACAACCTCATTCTTTCCTGAGGTGAGTGGAGGACTTGGCGAATACACTTATTCATGGCTAGTGGATGGCGCTGAGCAAAGTTCAGATACCACTTTTACCATTAATGTAAGTGATACTACTAACATTACTTTGATTGTAACTGATGAGTGTAATGCTGCGGATACGGTTACAACTGTGCTCGAATACCAGCCAACGCCCATCAATATTGATATTGGAGAAGATGTGGATGCATCCTGCGTTGATCAAACTGTGCTTTTCCCAGACATTGAAGGAGGAGAAGTACCTTATTCATATCTGTGGCATGTTGATACTCTGGTTTATGATTCAACGGCTCAGATTACCGTTCAGTCTTATGAAACCGTTCAGGTCACTCTATTTATGGAAGAGGCCTGCGGGTACACGGCTCAGGACAGTATGATTATTAATATTCCTGACAATCCGATGGATATCACTCCAGTTGAGGACACGCTAATTTGCGAAGGAACACCAGCAACTCTAAGTGCAATTGCCGAAGGCGGTGAAGGTGGGTTTGAGTATTTCTGGTCGCCTTCAGGTCTTGTGGGACAACAAGTGGAAGTGTGGCCTGACGGACCAACTATCTATGAGGTTACCGCAGTGGACATCTGCGAAGATTCTATTTCTGCTGAAGTGGAAGTAGACATCGACTACGTGCAAGCTACGATCGACCGTCAACTTCTCACGGATACAGAAATTCAGTTTGCAGGTGGAACCGTTCCAGAATGCGAGAACTGCACTTACGAGTGGAATTTTGGCGATGGTGGATCGAGTTTGTCACAAGATCCGATTCACGAGTTTGACGGGTTGCAGGAATACGTTACAGAATTAACGGTGACAACCGAAATCGGATGTGTCAGCTCTACTACTATAAATATCGATCCACCGGTTTCGATTTACATTCCGAATGCATTCTCTCCTAATGGAGACGGTATAAACGAGTACTTTCAGGTTGAATCCCAGGGGGTCAAAAAATTTGAAATGTACATTTTCAACCGTTGGGGTGATGTAGTATTCCAGACAGGAAATCCTAAAGACAGATGGCTAGGTGAGGTGAATGACGGAGATCACTATGCGCTTAATAACATTTACACCTACGTAATTACCTATGAAGGAGTAAATGAGGTTGAAGAAACACGCACGGGTACGATTACCATAATTAGATAAGTCAGCTTTTTTCTCGCAACTTAATCATTAAAGAATTCGGTTATTTTTGAGGCGAAACCGATCGCCAAATGACAACACCTAACTCAACCTCCCGCATTCAGCGGACCATTGCACTCATTGCTGTCACCACACTATTCTTCATGTGGGGCTTTATCACCAGCATGAACGATATCCTGATCCCTGAGTTTAAGGGTGATTTTAACCTGACTTACTTTCAGTCCTTCCTTGTTCAGACTGCTTTTTTCGGGGCCTATTTTGTGGGCTCTGTGATTTACTTTCTGATTTCGATAAGGACGGGTGATCCCATTGCTAGAATCGGTTACAAGAACGGCATGCTGACTGGGCTGTTGATTTCTGGAGCAGGTTGCTTTTTGTTTATCCCAGCAGCGGCTAACTCGAGCTATGAACTCTTTCTAGGTGCGCTTTTCGTCCTTGGGCTGGGGCTGACACTTCTTCAAATCTGCTGCAATCCATACGTGTCCATTTTAGGTCCTGAAGAGTCGGCAGCGAGCAGGCTGAACACGGCACAGGCGTTCAACTCACTGGGAACCACCCTGGCTCCGTTGATTGGCGGTTATTTCATTTTCCAATATTTTTTCGACAGCACTCAATCGGCTGGTGCTTCGGTGAAAATACCCTACATCGTACTTGGTGGTGTTTTCGTACTCATGGCCATAATTCTTTGGTTCATTACACTTCCAAAGATGAGCGAAGAAGATTCAATTCCTTCATCACTCGGGGCCTTTAAGTTTCGCCACCTGAGACTGGGCATGCTCGCAATATTCGTTTATGTAGGTGCTGAAGTGGCCATCGGCAGCTCGCTCATAAGCTACTACGATGAACTTCTGGGGATTCCCGAGAAAATCGGTACTCGCTATCTGGCTTTTTATTGGGGAGGTGCAATGATTGGGCGATTTGCGGGAGCAATTTTTCTAAGCAGATTGTCACTGGTCAAAAAACTGGGCGCTGTGTTGGCTGCCGGGTTTGGGGCAACCTATCTGGTTTTCGAAGTAAGTGGATTGGCGTTCGAGCAGATTTTCTATTTCGTGATTTTCTTGCTACTGAACTTTGGAGCATTTTTTCTAGGAAAGTTTAAAGCCGATAAAACACTTTCGATCTTTTCTGTGATTTCCGCAGCCTTGCTGCTGGTCGCTCTTGTTACAGAAAGTTATTGGGCATTGTGGGCAGTTACAGCAATCGGTTTGTTCAATTCTATCATGTGGTCAAATATTTTCACTTTAGCAATTCGCGGATTGGGAAAATACACAGCCCAGGGCTCCTCGCTGCTGGTGATGATGGTCGTTGGCGGAGCCATAATCCCTATGATTCAGGGAGGGCTTGCCGATCACTTCGGACTTCAGCAATCATTCGGACTCTTAATTTTGCTGTACATTTATTTATTCTATTACGGTTGGCGCGGTAGTAAAATTACCGATCTGTCGAAGTCCAGGAAACATAAATCAAGCATCGATGAAGTTTAGATCATTTTGTGCCCTTTTAGCAGTCATTCTTCTGGCATCGTGCTCCAATCGTACCAGTACATCGGTCAGCACTGGTGGTGATTTCGAGAAACTGAAGCAGTGGATGACAGGATCTTTTGCGAGCTCGGAACAACACGAGCAAGACGAATCATTTTTTGACATCACGCTTCACATGTATCCGATTTGGCCGAGGTTTAGCAACGACAGCATTTTTTATCTCTACGTGGAGCAGGCCGTGACTTTTAAGCAAGATGAGCCTTACAGACAACGCGTTTACAAGGTCTTCAAAACAGATGAAAACCAATTTAAAAGCGAGATTTTCCTCATACCCAACAATGAAAATTACATTGGAGCTTTTAGAAGTTCGGATCCTCTGGAGGGATTAAAGCCCCAAGAACTCGAAAAAAAGGATGGCTGTGCCGTTTTACTGAGTTTTTCCGATAAAGCTTTTCGTGGGTCCACTGACGAAAAAAGCTGCCCGAGTGAGCTGCAAGGTGCTTCTTACGCAACTTCTGAAGTTGTGATTAAGAAAAATGAAATCTATTCCTGGGATCGTGGTTTTGATTCTGATGGAAGCCAGGTGTGGGGAGCCGAGAAAGGCGGATACGTTTTTAAAAGGATTAAGAACTAGCGCACTTTTACTTTAAACATTTCCTTTCCCTCGAGCTTGCCAACCAGCTCGTCACCGATGCTTACCGGGCCTACGCCTTTGGGAGTCCCAGTGAAAATCAGGTCGCCAATTTTTAGCGTCATAAACTGGCTGACATAGCTGATGATTTCATCGATGCCGAAGATCATATGCTTAGACTGGCCGTCTTGCACCAGCTCATCGTTTTTGGTGAGCGAAAATTTTATGTTTTCGAAATCATCAAACTCCGAAAGTGGAATAAACTTTTTGCTGACCACAGCCGAACCGTCAAAAGCCTTTGCCTTCTCCCAGGGAAGTCCTTTTTCTTTGCATTTCTGCTGCACATCACGCGCTGTGAAGTCGATTCCGAGACCGATCTCGTTGTAGTAGCGATGTGCAAATTTTTTGTCGATGTTTTTCCCCAGTCGGTTGATTTTCACAATCAATTCCACTTCGTAGTGTACATCTTCTGAGAAGTGCGGGATGTAAAAAGCGTTTTTATTGGGCAAAATCGAAGAGTCTGGTTTGAGGAAATAAACCGGTTCCGAAGGAAGCTCGTTGCCCAACTCCTTGGCGTGTTCGCTGTAATTTCTGCCAATGCAAATGATCTTCATCTCAATTGAAACTTTTTGGATTACAAGGGTACGAATTCCACTACAACTTTTCTGTCTTGCGGATTGGTTGAGGTTGAGTTTTGGTCACCAAAGAAATTGACGATGAGCCTGGAGGAGTCGATTCCACTGGCTGCGATGTACTTTTTCACAGCTTTTGACCGTGCCTGCGACAGCTTGAGATTCGAAGAAACGTTGCCAGTTTTATCCGCATATCCCGTAATCACTAGTTTGAAGGTTGGGTTGTGTCCCAGCAACTCTACGATTTCATTGAGCTTGTACTGCGAGGCAATATCGAGGTTGGTACTCCCCATGCCGAAGTAAATATTGACAGCGTCAGGCAGATTGTAAGTAGCCACTTTTTTGATTTCATCTGCCGGAGGTTGTTCGTTGTTGAGAACTTTCACAACCAGGTTTCTCAATTCGTCAACTTGCTGTTGCAGGTCTGGCCTCGCAGCTGTTGGCTCGGGCTTTTCGAGTTCTTGTTGAAGCTTGAGTTGATCGATTTCCCTTTGCAATTGATCGAGTTGTTTTTCATTTTTTTCAAGCAGCCTAAACACGCGCTCGGCAAAGTCTTCATCAGCAGGTTGATCTCCAGAATCCGGCTCACTTCCGGGCAGTGTCCACTCGTCTTCCGCGGCCAGCAGCGTTACAGTAGCATCGCTAAACTCCATTTCCAATGGTGTGAGCGGATCGTTTTTTCGAAAGCTGTCGATCTCAGCAATGAGCTCTTCCTGATCTACCGGCTCGGATTTTGACCCCGACAAAACCATCAACTGCTCGTTCTGCAGGTTGCCAACTTCTTTGTTTACTAGCCTTTTAAGCGAGTTTATCTCCTCATTAAAAAACTGACTCGATTTGTAAGCCAGTTTTTTATCACTCAGGTTTTTATTGTAAAAGGCCGACTTCTCAAACTCTTTCCCATCGAGTGATTTCACCTTTTCTTCAACCTCTTTAGAGAAGCCTTCAAAACTGCCGTTGATTTTAAACTGGTAGTATTTTACAGCGTCAGCCACAATTTGATCCAGTTCTCGCAAAATCGTTTTTCTGTTTTTCCGTAGGACAATTTCGTCATCTTCGTAAGCCACACACTGATCGAGGTAAAAGTTGAGAGCGTCACCAATCAGTTTCTGAAGTCGGGCGCTTTGGTCCGTGTCGGCAGGCTGATAATAATTGATTACCAGAACGTGGCGAGTAGATTTCTCTAAAACAAAGTTTTCGGGATTACCCGGTCCGGTGCTGTCTGGGTATTGATTAATGATGGTAATATCCTGAGCTGTAGCTGTAGAGCAGAGGAGGAGCGAAATAAAAAATATGAGAGTTGCGCTGCGCATCGGTTCTCTCAAAGGTATTGAGAATAGGGCGCTTTGGAGGGTTGAAAGCCCTGATGAATTCAGCGATTTTTCAACAAGAAATTAAGAATCTGGGGAGAACTAAAAGGTCGTGAATTAAATTTATGTAGGAATCGACCGACAAAGGAATAGATTTTAGGATTACAACTTTTGCCAGTCAAATACTTTAATTCGTAACACTTATCACTTCCAGAAACTAATTTTTGAAAACGGCCTTAGAAGCAGTTCGAAGAGGACTCTTACTAATGGCCGTTCGTAGTTTTAAGCTGTCGGAAGACAGTGTAGAACTCGCAGCAATTTTGCTGAACTAGAATTCAACAACTGGCCTAACAATATTACGAGTGAAGCCACGCAGAGGTCGCATTTCCCCAATCACTGGAAATCGGCCTCTTCGGGTTTTTAGTGGTTTGAGTTTTCTTCTTCCTCTTCGCTCTCGCTGTACTCTTCATTTTTGCTTTGCGCATCAGATTGCGAGTTGCTCTCATTTTCAAAACTATCATGAGCAGACATAGTTGAGGCTGCTTCATTCATTGCCGCATTCATGTTTTCTGCTGTTTCCAAAACATCGTTGAGCGGCTTCATTCCTTTTTCCTCCATCTTGTGACGAAGCTCCTCATCTTCGGTGTAAGCGAAAACTTCAACAATTTTGGTGTAAGTAATCGATGGAATCACGTAGCTGCTTACTGACCCCTTCATGGCTTCCTGAGTTTTGTCGTAGGCTTCTTTTACGTCATTGGCTGCGGTCAAAACGTACTGTGTGCTTTGCTTCTCCTTACCGCTCTCCTCATCGTAAATGATGAGAGCCACTTTCACCTTAAACCATTTTTCGGCTTCTTCATCCGGGATTATTTCCGAGAGGTTAGATTTGGTGATGTTGACCACCTGAAAATTGCCGCGAATCATTTCTGTCATGATGTCGATGATCCGCGTTTCGGCTTCTGTGAATGAGTAGGCATCGAGAAGGTAAGACTCCGTAGCCTTCACTTCTTTTCCGCTTTCATCGAGTTTTTGGTATCGGATTCGGCAGGTAAACCAATTTTTATTCGTCATCGCTTCTCGGAGTTTTTCTTTTTAAAAAGGAGCGCAAAGATAATTTTGCTTTTTGGAGAGCTAAATCTTTGAGGAGATTATTATGAACATTTTCTCCAATGAGAGGTGACCACTTGTGTTACTTTTGCCTAATGCAGCCGATGAAAAACTCTCCCGAGCAGCACCGCGAAATGGTGGAAACAGTGAACATGAAAATGCCTTTTGGAAAATTCAAAGGGCGCTGCCTGGTCGATTTACCCGAGCCTTATCTGGTTTGGTTTAAGCAGCAAGGGTTTCCGGCTGGCAAGCTGGGCAAACGCTTACAGCTCATGTACGAGATCAAGCTAAATGGTCTCGAGCACATTTTTAGAAAACTGAAAGAGTAATTTTCTGACTAGCGGTCGGTGTCTTTTTTCTTTCTGTCGAAGCTCTCGAAAATGGAAACGATGACCGATAAAACCAGACTGAAAAGAAGAGCCCACCAAAAATTTTCCACGTGAAAACCCGCTATCAGCGAATCTGTCAAAATGATAATGATGGCGTTGATCACTAGCAGAAACAGACCAAGTGTCAGCACCGTGATCGGAATGGTGAAAATAACCAGAATGGGTTTTACAATGGTGTTCAAAATGGATAAAACTACGGCTACTAAAATGGCATAGAGAAAATTATCAACCGTAACTCCGGGTAGTAAGAATGCGCTGAGGATGACAGCGATACTTACCATTAAAATTCGTCCGATAACTGTTATCATTGGTTTCCGATTTGTGTTTCAAAAAAATTACTGAGCACAACGTACACATTTTGTGCTTTCGGGCATGAGCATAATTCTCCCAAGGGGAATTTGTTCGCCACAGCCCGTGCAGGTGCCAAAGTGTGACTGGTCAATTTTTTCGAGCGACTGCTGCATTTTCCGAAGCTTCATTTCAGCTTGTCTCAGTGCAGCTTCGTTTACGCTTTTGTTATTAATTGCATCCATTCTACTCACGCGGCCAATTGCATTTTCGGGCGAAATTGGCTTAGTGAGTTCTTTGTACTCCTCTATCTTCTTTTGCATTTCGCCAATGCTTTTTTCAATGGCCTCAGCGATTTCTTTCTTTTCATCTTTACTCAGCATATGCAAAATTCTTTGTCCAAACGAAAATACCATTTCCACAAAACTTTTCAACGAAGCGCTTCGTTCGAACCATTTCTTTTGATTAATGGCTGCGGGCTGCGTACTTTTGCCTGAGTACTCAGTCTAAGAATCAAATAAATCACCAACTCATGAAGTTTTTCATCGACACAGCAAATCTCGACCAAATTAAAGAAGCCCAGGACATGGGGATTTTGGACGGTGTGACCACCAATCCATCGCTAATGGCAAAAGAGGGAATTACCGGCCAGGAGAACGTAATTAATCACTACAAAAAAATCTGCGAGATTGTAGACGGTGACGTGAGTGCCGAAGTGATCTCAACCGATTTTGAAGGGATAGTGCGAGAAGGCGAGGAGCTGGCAAAACTTCACGACAACATCGTGGTGAAAGTACCGATGATCAAAGAAGGTGTGAAAGCCTTGAAATACTTTTCAGACAAAGGGATCAAGACGAACTGCACATTGGTCTTTTCAGCAGGTCAGGCCCTGTTGGCTGCCAAAGCAGGTGCGACTTACGTTTCACCTTTTATGGGTCGACTCGATGACATTTCTACAAGTGGTGTGCAGCTCATTGGGCAGATTCGCCACATCTACGACAACTACGGTTTCCAGACTCAAATTTTGGCTGCCAGCGTTCGCCACACAATGCACGTAATCGAATGTGCTGAAATTGGTGCCGATGTGATGACCGGGCCTCTAAGCTCAATCACAGGACTACTCAACCACCCACTGACTGACATTGGACTCGAGAAGTTTTTGGCGGATCACAAAAAAGCCAGCGAGAAGGTAGCCGGCTAGTCAAATAAAGATTTTTCAACGAGAGGTAGCTTCTTTGAACTTTGGAGGCTACCTTTCGTTATCTTTTCTTCAATCAATCAACAACATCAAAAGCTGAAGTTATGCTACTCAACATCCACCCAGAGAATCCTGATGACCGCAGAATGCAGCAGGTAGTCGACTGCCTGAAAGATGGCGGATTGATTATTTATCCAACCGATACGGTTTATAGCATCGGTTGCGACATGGGAAATCAAAAAGCTTACGAGCGAGTAGCCCGACTGAAAGAGGTGAAACCAGAGAAAGCCAATTTCTCCATCATTTGCCACGACCTCAGCCAGCTTTCAAACTTTTGCAAGCCAGTAGAAAATCACATCTACAAGTTGATGAAACGCGCTTTGCCTGGGCCATACACGTTTTTGTTGAACGCCAACACCAACGTGCCTAAGATCTTCAAAGCGAAGAAGAAAACAATCGGGATTCGAATTCCCGACAACAACATCGCTCTGGAAATTGTGCGGAGGTTGGGCCATCCGATTATTGCTACTTCTGTGCATGATGACGATGAAGTTCTCGAGTACACAACCGATCCTGAGCTGATTCACGAGAAGTACCAGAACGATGTGGACATTGTGATCAACGGAGGATTTGGAAACAACGAAGCTTCGACCATTTTCGACTGCACTTCTGGTGAGCCTGTACTCGTGCGCGAAGGAATTGGGCCGGTAGACAGCGTGCTCTAAACTTTTGCAATCAACTTGAATACCTGTCCTAAAAACTGAGGCAGGTCTTCTGCCAGCAAGCTTTCCTGAGATTCTTTTTCCAACGCCAGGTCGGCAGCTTTACCGTGGACAAAAACACCAAATACAGCGGCCTCATCAGCAGGATAGCCCTGAGCCATGAGAGAAGCCGCTATTCCAGTGAGCGCATCGCCCATTCCGCCAGTGGCCATTCCCGGGTTTCCGGTGGAGTTGAAGAAGACTTTTCCATTTGGGAGCGCTATTCGGGTAAAAGCTCCTTTCAAAATGATCACCAACTTGAGCTCCTTCGCTTTTTCCTGCAGTGTCTTGAACCTGTCAAAACCGTTTTGATGTTCGCCAAACAAGCGGTCAAATTCTTTTGGGTGAGGAGTGAGAATTGAATTTTCCGGAAGCTTTCGAAGTAGCTCAGAATTTTCTGCCAGGAGGTTGAGCCCATCTGCGTCTACAACCAGCGGTACTCTGTTTTTTTCCAGGAATTCACCAAATGCCTTAGCCGTGTCCTGGTCAGTTCCGAGTCCCGGTCCTACAGCAATTACATCTGCGTCAATCTCGGTGTTGAAATCGACTATGTATTTGCCGCCAGAGGTGAGGCACATGGCAGACGGCACAGATTGTTGAAATGCCGTGTAGCCAATTTCGGGAATGAGAGCCGTGACCAACCCCACACCACTTCGCAATGCCGATCTTGCGGCAAGCGTAACAGCACCAATCTTTCCTTTGCTTCCCCCGCAGATTACCAGGTGACCAAAAGTTCCTTTGTGCGAAAAGTGACTCCGGTCGCGATGAACGGACTTGGCCCATTCGAGATCTGTAAACTCGAGGTTGGAGTCGAGGCTATCGTGAAATTTCCGGTCGAGACCGATGTCGCGAACGACCACGCGCCCAACTTTCTTCTCGTTTTCCCTAAAGAGAAAAGCGCGCTTTGGAACCTGAAAAGTGAGCGTAATATCCGCTTCCAAACAGCAGTCGTCTTGCTGTTCGAGAGGATCTGCAAAAAGCCCTGACGGTATGTCGATGGCGACTTTTTTGTGACCACTTTTGTTTAGTCTTTCTATAATCTCGGCACGCCAGCCTTCAACGGGCCTGTTGAGTCCCGAGCCAAAAATGCAATCGACAATGAAGCTTTTTTTCGGAAGGGTAAAGAGGTGATTTTCGGAGTTGAGGTAGTAAATCCGGCAGTCCGTTTCCTCGAGTCTGTCAAGGTTGGTTTTGAAATCGTCACTGCCTTTTTGAGCATCGCCAAGAATGTAGACTTCACAGTCATATTTTCTCAGGCTGAAATGTCGGGCCATGGCCAGACCATCGCCTCCGTTGTTGCCGGTTCCGCAAAAAAAGGAATACTGCTGCTCTCCAAATTCTTTCCAGAGCCATTCCACACAGCTCTCGGCAGCGCGCTCCATGAGGTGGATGGAAGGGATGGGTTCGTGTTCTATCGTGTGAGCATCGAGTTGGCCAATTTGCCCGGCAGTGAGAATTTTCATGTTGATTTCAGATTTTGTTTCTAAGACCGAAAATCCCTCACAGATCTTATTGCTTGTCGGGATCGGTCATTTGTTTCTTTTCAAGCATAGGAACAAATGAAAACGATCCGTGTTTTTTGCGCTTGTATTCATTTTCGTCTACCTTGATAATTTCCGTCATTTCCTGAACTCTTCCAGAGCCCAACGGGATCACCATTTTCCCACCAACTTTTAACTGCTCCAGTAGCTTTTCGGGGATGCGCGGGGCACCACAAGTCACCAGGATTTTGTCGTAAGGTCCAAACTGAGGCTTTCCCTTGTAGCCATCTCCGAAGAAAACTTTGGCAGTGTAGTTCAACCTGGCGAGCATTTTTTTCGCTTTGTCAAAGAGTACTTTTTGGCGTTCTATCGTGTAAACTTTAGCGCCAAGCTCGCAAAGCACGGCAGCCTGATAGCCAGAGCCAGTTCCGATTTCCAGTACTTTTTCTCTGGGAGAAATATCGAGAAGCTGAGTTTGAAAACCTACAGTGAAAGGTTGGCTGATGGTTTGCCCAGCGCCAATTTGAAATGGTTTGTCATCGTAGGCATATTCCAAAAAAGCGGAAGAGAGAAAGACATGGCGTGGCACATTCATCATTGCATCGAGCACCTTCTGATCGGTGATTCCTTTCTCCTTGATGTTATCCATCAGGCGCCTTCTCATTCCCTTGTGTCGATAATTGTCCTCAATCTTTTCTACCATAGCTCCATTCTTGAATTCCAAAGTTACGCATGTATTGAAAGCTACACTTTTGATGTTGATAATTTATATCAAATCTGCAATGTCCAAAACTTTTAACCTGTAGTTTTGGCCGGGATTAAAAGGAATAAAGCATGTTGAAAATTGGCGTTTTAGGTGCCGGACACCTCGGTAAAATTCATTTGAACTGCATTTTGCAGTTACCTGAAAAATACGAATTGATTGGTTTTTACGACCCAAGCAAAGAGGCAGCAGCGGCAGCAGCCGAGAAATTTAAACTGAAAGCTTTCGATTCTATTGACGATCTGATCGAAGCTGTGGATGTAGTAGACATTGTTACGCCCACTTTGTCGCACTACGATTGTGCAGCCAAAGCGCTTAAGAATTCTCGTCATGTTTTTATCGAAAAGCCGGTGACCAACACCATTGAAGAGGCAAGGGCATTGATCAACCTCGCTCAGGAGGCTGATGTGAAAATGCAGGTCGGTCACGTAGAGCGTTTCAATCCCGCGTTTCGTTCGGCCATCGAATATTTCGATCAGCCGCGATTCATTGAAACTCACCGACTGGCCCAGTTTAACCCTCGCGGTACTGATGTTTCGGTGATTTTAGATTTGATGATCCACGATTTGGATATCATATTGAGCGTTGTGAAAGCAGGTGTAAAACGAATTAGCGCGAGTGGAGTAGCGGTAGTTTCAGATACTCCCGACATCGCCAACGCCCGAATCGAATTTGACAATGGCTGCGTGGCAAACCTAACCGCCAGCAGAATCTCGTTGAAAAACATGCGCAAGTCGCGATTCTTCCAACGTGACGCTTACATCTCGGTAGATTTTCTCGAGAAGAAAACAGAGATCGTGAGAATGAAATCCGTAGATGGCGAAGCAGACCCTTTTGCCATGGTCATCGATTTGCCGGAAGGTAAAGGTCAAAAAGAAATAATTTTTGATCGCCCGGAAATTGCCGAAACCAATCCCATAAGGGATGAACTTGAAGCACTGGCAGATGCAATCAAAGACAATACGGAGCCAATAGTGACAGCGGAAGATGGCGCTAAAGCTCTGGATGTTGCTCACCAAATTTTACAGAAAATGAAGTTTGGAACTCCAACTATTGAAGAAAGTTAAAGGTCACTTTTGAACTCTCCGCGGAAATAATTTTCTGAATGCCTTCGTTAGGTTAGGGTTGTTGCCGTGAGGTGATACACCTTTAATTAAGACAGATAAGATCTAAATTTTTAATTTCGCCAGCCGATAATCAGGGGGAACTTTGGGGAAATGAATAGAAAACTATACACACTTTTAGCTGCTATTTTTTGTGGAACGTTGTTTTCCTGCGAAGTGATTAATCCCACCGAAGAGGAGCCAGCTTACATTCACATCGAAACTTTCGAGTTCGAAACTTCTGCAGGTGAAGGCTCCGACAGCCAAAACATCACCGAGCTATGGGTTTATGCTAATGGCAAAAATGTTGGCGTTTACGATCTTCCGGCAGACATTCCTATATTGGAACAAGGCGATACAGAAATCCAAATTGGAGCGGGAATTAAAAACAACGGTAGCTCTGAAACCCGGATTATTTATCCTTTTTACACGGTCCACGAAGAAATAGTGAACCTTCAACCGTTCGAAACCGACACGCTCATACCTCAGTTTTCTTACATCGAAGGATTGGATTTCTTCCATGAAGATTTTGAAGATCCGGGAATTAAGTTCGATCCTGATGAGTTTTCAGACACTTCTATGACTATCGTCAACGATGAAGAACTGGTCTTTGAAGGCAATGGCACGGGTAAAATCACCCTTACTGAGGACAAGCAATATTACTACGGAAAAACTGATGAAAACCTCGCCCTCCCGTTCAATCAGGTTGTTATGGCAGAGCTCAATTACCGATCGAACAACTCATTTGTAGTTGGTCTGATTGCCGAGGGTCCTGGCGGGATCGACAAGCAGTTTGCTCTACAGGTGAATCCCCGTGATGACGGACCTTCGGAATGGACAAAGCTCTACATTGACCTGGGATACGTTGTTACGCTTTATCCCAACGCGCAGAGTTTTGAGCTTTACATCGAATCCGGGCTGGATGGGGACAATGAAACAGGACAGGTTTATTTCGATAACATCAAGATCCTTCACAGATAACGCATGAATAAAAAGCTACAAGCATTAAAATATCTTATAGCTGACTTTTTCAGTGCCTCTGTTGCCTGGACAGTTTTGTATGTCTTTAGGAAAGTCTACCTGGAAACAAAAGTGCCCAGAACTCTCCAGGAAATTGAGCTCGATGAGAACTACTACTTCGGTCTGCTTTTTATCCCGATTTTTTGGATCGCGCTCTACGTACTGAGTGGCCAGTACAACAAAATCTACAGACGTTACCGAATTAAGGAGCTGGCGGATACTTTCCTGCAAAGCCTGATTGGAACGATCTGCATCTTCTTCGTGTTCATCCTGGATGACATGATCGACACCTATCAGGACTACTACCAGTCGCTATTGGTGCTCTTTGCAACTCATTTCGGACTGACCTTGCTTTTTCGACTGTGGCTCACAACGCGCACCGTGAAAAGAATTCATGCAGGCAAAATTGGGTTCAACACAATTATTGTCGGTGGTAACGAGCGTGCGTTCAATATGTTCGATGAAATTCGCGGAATGAAAAAATCACCTGGGTTTAAGTTTCTGGGTTTTGTGCGTGTGAATGGCCGAGACAATCTATTGGAAGAGCACATTCCATACCTCGGGCAGTTTGGTCAGTTGCCAGATCTAATCAGCAAGAAAAACGTAGAGGAGGTGATCATTGCCATTGAATCTTCTGACCACAAAGAAATTGGTAATATTTTGAACGAACTGGAAGGCACAGGAGTGAATGTCAAGATCATTCCAGACATGTACGATATACTTTCGGGCTCGGTAAAAATGAACAGCATTTTTGGTACTCCTCTGGTTCAGATTAACCGCGAAATCATGCCGGCCTGGCAATTTTCGATCAAGCGGATTATGGACATCTTCGTTTCGCTAGTGGCAATTCTGATTTTGTCACCTGTATTTTTGGCCATTGCTCTTGCGGTCAAGCTAAACTCCAGGGGACCTGTGTTTTTTGTGCAAGAGCGAATTGGAAAAAATGGAAAACCGTTCGATATCTATAAGTTTCGGACGATGGTGCAAAATGCCGAAGCCGATGGGCCGCAACTGGCTAGAGAAAACGACTGTAGAATTACTTCGGTAGGTAAGTTCTTGAGAAAAACCAGGCTTGACGAAATCCCTCAGTTTTTCAACGTGCTCAAAGGTGATATGTCGCTTGTGGGTCCGCGCCCGGAAAGGGAGTTTTTCATTCAAAAGATCATGGTGGAAGCTCCACACTATCGTCACTTGCAGAAGGTGCGACCGGGAATTACCAGCTGGGGTCAGGTGAAGTATGGCTATGCTGAAAACGTAGAACAGATGATTCATCGCCTGAAATACGATGTGCTTTACATTGAAAATATGAGTCTGGCAGTGGATCTAAAAATCCTGCTTTACACGATTCTCACTGTGGTAAAAGGAGACGGGAAGTAGTTCTCAATCGAAAAGGAAGCGAGCTGTTCGAAAGGTGTTTGCATGAGCTTCAACGATTTTTCTGATTTCTTTTGAGTAGCCTCCTCCCATCGAGCAAACCACCGGAATTCCCAAATCGGCAAACTTACCCAGCACCATTTCATCACGCTTCTTACACCCATCGAGGCTCACTTGCATTCTTCCTAGTTTGTCACCTTCCAGAATGTCGACTCCACATTGATAGAAAACAAAGTCTGGATTTACCTTTTCCACAAGCTCATTCAGGTTTTCCCTCAGCAAACTCAGGTAGTGCTCATCGCTTGTGTTGTCGGGTAGTTCGATGTCGCGATCACTGATCATCTTTTTTAGTGGGTAGTTCTTTTCACCGTGCATGCTGAAGGTGAACACTCTGGGTTCGTTCTCGAAAATCTCAGCCGTGCCGTTCCCCTGATGTACATCGAGGTCAACAATAAGAATTTGCTTCGCCAGCTTGTTGTCAAGTAAATATCTCGAAGCCAGGGCCTGATCATTGAGCAGGCAAAAACCTTCAGCTCGATTGGTAAATGCGTGATGAGTGCCACCAGCTATGTTTAGAGCCACTCCACAATCCATAGCAAAATGAGTGCAGTCGATAGTACCTTGCGCGATAGATCGCTCTCGCGTGATTAAATCTTCGTTGTGTGGAAATCCGGAGGTACGCTGTTCCCGCCTGGTGAGTTCCAGGTTTTTTAGGCGATTCCAGTATTCCTGATCGTGCACTCGCAAAATCATCTCTTCACTAATTTCACCGGGGGAGAAGAAGTTTTCCCATTCCAGTGTGCCTTCGTGTACAAGCTGCCGCGGAAGGAGATCGTACTTCTCCATCGGAAAGCGATGACCTTCGGGAAGGGAATGGGCGTACTTTTCGTTCCACGCAACGCGGATCATGAGCAGAGTTTTATTCCTTGAGGGAAGTCAACAGCTGTGTTTGCCGAAAGTTGACCACACCGGTTTACAATGAAATGTAGCGCATGAGTTCCATGCAGATGATGGCTGCGAAAGTTCCTACGGCATAGCCAAAAACAGCGAGCAAAACACCTACAGGTGCCAGTGCAGGGCTAAAAGCTGAAGCAACGATGGGAGCAGAGGCAGCTCCGCCCACATTGGCCTGACTTCCTACAGCAACGAAAAAGAATGGAGCGCGGATGAGAAAAGCCATGATCAGCAAAAGCAGCACGTGGAAGAGCATCCAAAGCAGTCCGATGGTGATGATGAATTTGAAAATTTCCCACTCCCGAACCAGTTGCAGGATGTCCATTTTCATACCAATTGAGGCCACCAGGATGTAAAGGAAAAGCGAGCCAACCTTGGACGCCCCGGCACCTTCGAGCTTTCTAAAACGCGTGAAAGAGAAAACTACTCCGATGGTAGTTGCAAGCACAACCAGCCAGAAAAAACCTGATGAAATGGAAGTCACGTACATCCAAATGGTGGATTCTCCAGCGGCTTTTGCAGCTGCAATTTTACCTTCGATAAAACTACCGACAGCCGGGCTGATGAGATCAGCACCCCAATGAGCTAAAGCAACAGCGCCAAAGGCCACAGCTGCAATCATCGCCAAATCCGGCAGACTGGCAATGCGGCTTATGTTCGCCTGGTAATCTTCAACCTTCTTTTTCAAAGCAGTAATGGCTGAGTTGTCGGCTTTCAAAATGCGGTCGAGTTTGTCTGACACGCCCGCACCAATCAGAAGAAATGCCATCCAGAGATTTGCCACGACAACGTCCACTACAATCATTGCTGAGAACTGTGTGTCTGTGGTTTCGGCAATTTCTTTCATGGCCGTTTGGTTGGCACCACCTCCAATCCAGCTACCTGCAACTGTAGACAGTCCACGCCAGATTGAATCGGGGTGATCTCCCTGCAAAAGTTCCGGTGCAAATCGGCTCAC
The DNA here is from genome assembly GCF_049334165.1 of Halocola ammonii. NCBI lineage: Bacteria > Pseudomonadati > Bacteroidota > Flavobacteriia > Flavobacteriales > Halocolacceae > Halocola > Halocola ammonii. Next base: position 42,598 of record NZ_JBEGHD010000003.1, on the reverse strand, counting down.
GGTCCAGAGTGCAAGTGGTCCACCAATTACAATTCCGATGGTGGCTGTAAAAAACATGATCAAAGCTTTCGGCCCCAGGTTTACAACTCCTTTGAGGTCGATACTGAGGCAGAGCAAAACCAAACTGGCAGGGAGTAAGAAGCGTGAGGCTACGTAGTACAGTTCCGAACTGTGGATGTAAGGCTCAATCTCTGCGATTGGCACATTTTGTACATCGATAAATTTCTTGAGCTCAACTACAGTGGAAACATTGCTCATGTCGTAGCCTATCGAAGTGAGGTGCTGAATAACATTTTCCAGTTCGATCCAACTTGGAGAAATAATGCCCAGAGTATTGAAAATTGCAGGCACAAAGTAGCAGAGCAACAACGCTGGAACGTACTTATAAAACTTTTGGAAAAAGGGTTGTTTGCTGCTTGAGGTTTTAAAAATAACTGCCAGCGTTACAATTAAAATTCCCAGAACAATGGCGTCACTTTCGAATACTGGAGGAGCTGAAAAATCTGTCATAATCTATCCAAGTTGAGGTAGGGGCAAATAAACAAAGAAATGACGAATAGCCCCGACCGCTCCGTTCAAGTTGATTTTTATCTAATTTTGACCCAATAACCAAAACCAACATCGTCATGAAATTTCTAAAAGGTCTACTTATTTTTATAGTGATTGTCGCTCTCATACTGGTCGTAGTCACTTTTCTTTTACCGTCAAAATCCGAAATGCAACGATCGCAAGTTATCGATGCATCCCCCGAATTACTTTTTGAGCAAGTGAATGATTTGGAAAACTGGGAAGCCTGGTCACCATGGCATCAGCTAGATCCAAATATGTCGCTCGAATATTCAAGTGATAACCCTGTTGGAAAGGGAGCCTGGTACAAGTGGGACGGAAACGATCAGGTGGGAAGTGGAAAGCTTACAATACTTGAGTCAAATCCGAACAATCTCATTAAAACAGAAATGGAATTTATGAATGCCGGAGAACCAGCCCACTCAGATTGGATTTTCGAACCAGTTGAAGGTGGCACTAAAGTAACCTGGACTTTTGATGGAGACATGTCTGGAATAGGTAAGTGGTTTGGACTATTTATGGATTCGTTTCTCGGGCCTCAGTACAAAGAAGGGCTTCGCCTACTCGACAGCGTGGCCACCTCAATGCCAGAAAAAGCTGAATACACTTTTGAAGAGTTTCAGCTGGAGGATACCTGGTACGTGGGCTATAAAGTTGAAACCAGCATCTCTGGCGTTTCCAACAAAGACCACTACTCTCGTGGGTTTACTGCAGTTGGCGGATTTTTGTCAATGAAAGAAGTTTCGATGGGAGCTGCGCCAATGGCAATTTTCCACGAATACGATGAAGAAGCCGATAGAGTAGTAATGGAAATGGCCATTCCAACAGCCGACTCCTTGACTGTGCCTGATTCGCTCACCGTTGGAAAGGTTCCCGGTGGACCTGCCATTAGAACCGAACATGTGGGCGACTACATGGGACTGTCGGATGCCTGGGCGGCTTTCGAAAAGCACAATGCAGAGAACAACATCCAACCTCGTTGGTATCCTTTCGAAGTCTACGTTACTGACCCTGGAGAGCAGCCGGACTCGAGCAAATGGGTAACGCAAATAGTTTATCCGGTCAACTAATTTTTTCAAGAGTTTTTATAAAAGCGAAAAGCCTGCTCACAATTAAGTGAAGCAGGCTTTTCTAATTTGACCAAAATAAATTGGTCTCCACCCTATATCATTGAACTATCAGTTTCTTTTTGTAGGCATTTCCATTCAGTTCATACTTGAGGAAATACATTCCCGGAGCCAGTTCCGATTGGAAAGTATAAGCTTCTTTGGAAGTTGGCTTTGTTACTTTTACTGCAAAGCTCTCTACAACTTTTCCAGTCATGTCATACATTCCAAATTCTATTACGGACTGGTCTGTAAAAAGATTCGAAAATTCTAAATTCATTTGTTCCCCGGTAGATGGATTCGGGTAAATCACCAAATTGCTATCTCCGATGTTTTCAACACTAATCGTGTTATTGATCTGCAGCGGGCAAGAGTTACCGTATTCAGAGTCATCCTGCCCCACAGTTACCTTCACTGAAACATCGTAGGTCAATCCAAATTCAACTCCGAGATCTTCCGTCACTACGAGTTGTGGCTGAGCTGTTTCAGCAATAATTTCGTTCTCGCCTTCAGCGAATCTGAAGGTGTATTTTGATGCTCCTGTTACAGCTTCACACTGGATTGTTTGCTCTAGCTGGAATATTCCCTGCTCACAAGCATCAGCCAAGAGGTTGGATTGTGGGATCTGGTCGGTAAGTTCGATTGTGCAAACCTGTCCATAAGCGCTCCAAACTTCTTCAATCATAACTCGCACGCTCACTTCGTAAGTCTGTCCGTAGCGCATGTCCATCAGGTTCGAAAGCTGGAAAGTGTTGTTGGCTCCAATCGTGTATTCTTCGGCAAAGAACCCGGTAGCGAGGTTGGAGAATTTCCACTGGTACATTTCAGCTCCGTCTACGGGATCGCACACGACCTCATCATCGAGTGTGAGCCCACTGGCTCCGCAATGTTCCGCATTGAGTTGTGTTCCGTCAATAATTTGATCGCAATCAAATGGAACTTCGAGAATTCCACTGTTTGAGCAACCATTGGCATCTGTCACTGTAATTGTATAATCACCAGAAGCCAGGTTACTCACAGATTGGTCAGAACTACCATTCGACCAGTTGTAAGAGTAGTTTGGAGTTCCTCCCATTACGTTCACCAGTCCGCTACCGTCATTTCCGGCACACGATTCTGGCGCTGTCAAGCTAGGGTTTACAGACAGGGCTGAAGGTTCAACAATTTCTACACTTCCACTTGCGGAGCATCCGTTGGCATCGGTTACTGTTACGCTCACAGATCCTTCTGCGAGGTCTTCAATTGCATTTGAGCTAGCGTTATTGCTCCACTCAAAAGAGTAGGGAGAAGTACCGCCAGAGGCTGATGCTGTAGCTGTTCCATCTTGCAAACCAAAGCAGGAGATATCGCTTTTAAAGACTGACACATTGAGTGCTGTTGGTTCAGCAATTACTGCTGTGGCACTGCTTTCGCAACCTGCGTTATCGGTCACGGTGAGTGTGTACTGACCGGCACTTAGGTTTTGAATCGATGAGCTGGTAGCGCTGTTACTCCAGCTATAGTCGTATGGAGAAACTCCACCGCTCACACTCGCAGAAATAGAGCCATCGTCATTTCCTGCACAGAGAATATCTTGTGTTGAAAGAGTGATAGAAGGTCCGTCACTCACCACAACTGTTTGAGACGACTGGCTGCTACCAAATTCGTTAGATGCTGTTAGTGTAATAGTGTATTCTCCAGCCTCGTCAAAAATCACGTTTTGCACATTCTGAGTAGTGAAAGTTCCAACACTTTCAACGTTCCAGCTCCAGGAGGTCGGATTGTTTGAAGAAAGATCGTTGAGGTTAATAGATTCTCCAGAGCAAACGTTGTTATCGCTAATGCTGAAATTTGCGTCTGGTGCATCTTCTGAAACTTCTACTTCTACGCAAAACGGATTCACACTTTCGCTTCCCCAATCATCTTCCCCAAAAGCGTAAACAGTACCTTCGGAGTCTGTGAGTTCAAAATACCCGGTTTGGAATCCCTGTCCGTCACCGTGTGCATCTTCCATCACCAGTTCGTAGCAACCTTCAGTGAGGCAAACTTCGTGGTTGTAAATAGTACCCTGATTGTAATCAATGTAAGGCCCGCCACTAGCCAGAGTATTTCCATTTTCGGTAATCGACCATGATGTTTCTGTCCCGAAATAATCGATGTTTACTTCGAGGTTCATCGAAGCTCCATTGGCAATCTCAAATGGTTTAGAACCCTGATCATTGGCAGGGTTTTCATCTGTTTGTCCATTAGGAGAACTTGTGTAGGCAATGAAAGTGTGCTCGCCCATGTTGGAGCTGATCTCTGGAAGTTCGACTGTAGTTGATGCTCCCTGAGACACGTTTCCTGTCCAGTCGAAAGTATGAATCGTACCAGCGTCTACACGATAGTTAATCGTTGCTGAAGTTAGAGTTTGAGAGCCAAAGTTGGTAATTGAGATAATCGGAGAAACTGTGTTATCGCAAAGCGATCCGGATGGTGAAGAGATGTTTGTAATTCCTGCATCAAGATCTGTGGCTGGCACGCACCCCATCGACTCGAGAATCGAAGCACGACTGGTTTCAAGAGCGCTTCGCATTCTAATTTTTTGTCCTTCAGTAAACATGTCTCTGCATGTTTCCTGAGTGTAATCCATGTAGTTTTCTACTTGCTGAGTTCCACCACAAGCCGGTTGGTTACAGCTTCCGTTCAACACGGTTTTGGGAGTGTCACAAACCTTGTCGCCTTGCGTTTCGCAGTTGATTTCCGGATCGCAGTCGTTGGTGAGGTGAAAAGTGTGGTACAAACTGAGGTAGTGGCCCACTTCGTGAGTGAGTGTCCTGTTCATATCGGTGTTCGACTTGAGGTTACCCACAGTTCCAAAGGCGTTGTGTAGGATAGCGATTCCATCCACAGGATTGTTAAAAGGAAAGTAGGCATATCCCTGGATGCCTCCCTGAGCGTTGTTGTCTTCAATTTCATTAACTACCCAAACGTTCATGTAGTCTTCTCGCGGCCAGGTTGAAAGTGCTTTCACTTCTTCTTCAGAAGCGCCAACTCCACCGCTGGCCTCAATTCCCTGTTCCGCATAGTTTGGAACTACACTTCCGTCTACTCGCACAATGCCGTTAGTTGAATTAGCCTGAGGGTCTCTTGTTGCAAGACAAAACTCAATGTTGCAATCAACACCATCACCATCGCCATTTGTTCCGGACATTTTTCTGAAATCCTCGTTGAGAGCGACAATTGCACTAAGCACTTGCTCATCGGTAATATTACTTCCTACTCCGTATTCTTCACCTTCGTGTATCACGTGAACCACAACCGGAATGGTGTAGATCTCGTCACTTCTTTCGGCAACATGTTCAAAATTTTGAAGAGCCCTGCTATTCAAATTTTCGATAGCCCGGGCGTATTGAGGGTCATTTGCTTTTCTCTCTTCCTGCACTTCGTGGCTGCCGCAAACGTGCGGAACAGTTTCACTTTGAGCAAATGAGAATTGCCCTGTGAGAATCAGGAGTAGAGTCACAATTGTTGTTGAAATCGTTTTCATCGTAGGGAATAAATCAGTTGATTATCCCTCACGTGTACTTTATGAGAATCAATTAGGTTACTGAAAAGTGTTTCAAGAGCTAAAAGTCGGCAGATTCTTACACGGGCCGATGCGTATTTCACCTAGGCACAAAAAAAGCCCCGACAATTGCCGGGGCTTTCTCAATATTCTGGTGGAAGAAAAATCTTATCTCTGTCGAATTTGTGGTCGACCCTGAGGTTGTTTTTGCTGTTCCATTTCTTTTACTTCGATGAGCTCCACATCAAAAATCAATGTGCTAAATGGTTCGATGTCGCCCTGACCTCTTGGTCCGTAAGCGAGGTTTTGAGGAATGAAGAAGCGGTATTTTGCTCCTTCTTTCATGAGCTGTACACCTTCTGTCCAGCCTGGAATCACCTGATTGAGACGGAAAGTCGCTGGCTGACCACGATCAACAGAGCTGTCAAATACAGTTCCGTCAATCAAGGTACCGTGGTAGTGAACAGTTACCTGATCGCTGGCGTCTGGACTTTTACCATCACCCTCTTGTAAAACCTTGTACTGCAATCCGCTCTCGGTCTCTTGAATCCCTTCTTTCTGACGGTTTTCGTCTAGAAATCTCTTGCCTTCAGCTTTTGCTTCTTCTTCAGCTGCTTTTTGTCTGGCCATCATTTCTCTTCTCATGATGTTTTGCGCGTCTTCTACACTTATTTTTGCTGAGTCATCGTCCCAGTGGTCTTGCAGTCCCGCAATCATGATATCAACATCAAGATCCTTGATGTCGTTTTTAGCCATGTTGTCTGACATTGCTACACCCCAGGCGTAGGCCAATGAGTCTTGTGTGGTTTCCAGATTGGCGTCTTTCATTCCTCCCTTTGGCTGAGTGCAGCTAGCGAGTGCAAGAGCTCCAATAGAAAGTATTGCAATACTAATTCGAATGTTCATCTTATGATTATCGTTTTGATTTGAAAGGCGAAAATAAAAAGATGCGGCCGTCTTACAACTATTGGCAGCTTATCTTCTTGTGAAAACAGGCTCGTCAGCCGTTGATTGATTAGGATTGAAAGCATAATCCATTTCATCGAAAGCCTGCAGCTGCTCAGGATCGTTAATCCTGTTTTGAACAATGAAACGAGCCATTGCACCCCGAGCTTTCTTTGCAAAAAAGGCAATTACCTTGTACTTGCCATTCTTGTAATCCTTGAAAACCGGAGTAACAATTTTTGCCTTGAGTGCTTTTTGATCGACCGCCTTAAAATATTCTTGTGAAGCAAGGTTGACTAAAACCTCATCATCATTTTCTTCATTGAGTTGTTTGGCAATTGAGTCCGACCAGAACTTGTAAAGACTGTCTTTTTTGGGTGTTACCTTCAGCGATGTTCCCATTTCCAATCGGTAGGGCTGCATCAGGTCCAGCGGTCTCAAAACTCCGTAAAGGCCGCTCAAAATGCGAATGTGATTCTGAGCGTATGATAAATCATCACTTTTCAATTGGCTTACATCGAACCCATCGTAAACATCACCGTTAAATGCAAAAATTGCCTGTCGTGCGTTGTCCAGATCGAATGGCTGACTCCAGCTTGCAAAACGGTCGTGATTCAGGTCGGCCAAATCAGGACTGATATCCATCAGATTCTGTAGCTGTTTGGATGACTTTTTTCGAAGTTTTCCGACCAGGTATTCAGCTTCATCCAAAAACTCTGGCTGGGTGAATTTTTTCGTCTTCACTTTTGATTCGAAATCCAGCGTTTTTGCCGGAGACAAAACGGTAAGCATATTTATTGTTTAAAATGGGTTAGTGGCAAAAACTGTGACTTCGGGAATAAACCCTCTCTGATCCATTTCCAGGGCGGAAACAATGGAATGAGCGATTTCTTCGCTACGCAATTTATTGGACTCTTCCGGACGTTCCTGACGATCTTCCTGGCCGAAAGCCGTTGTCACTTCGCTAGGGTTTACATGAATTACCCGAACGTTGTAAGGACGCAATTCGCCTTGCCAGCATTGAGACATGCTACGAAGAGCAAATTTTGACGAGGAGTAAATCGTTCCTTTTGGGTAGCCTTTCAATGAAGCCGTGGAAGCGATGTTTACGATGTTTCCGCTCTTTTGCTCTTTGAAAATTTTGGCAGCTTCACCGGCCATCATGGCTGCGCCAAAAACATTTACGCTGTAAACCTTCTTCATTTCCTCGAGATCGAATTCATCAATTGGGCACCAGCCGCCAATTCCAGCATTATTTATCAGTCCGTCAAGCTTGCCGAATTTAGAAAGCGTTTCTGTGTAAGTCTTTTTTACATCAGCTTCTTTGGCTACATCAGCCTGAATTGCAAAGGCTCCAATTTCGTCTGCGACTTTTTTCAATTTCGACTTATCGCGACCTGTGATTGAAACGTTCGCACCTTTCTCAATCAAGAGTTGGGCTGTTGCTTTTCCGATACCAGAGCTCCCTCCGGTTACTATAAAAACGCTGTCTTTCAATTCCATAAAAATTTACTCTTTGCTTAGTTTGATTCCTCTTTTTGTAATTACTATCCGGTTTTCTTTGTAGAGCTTGCCGATGGCTTTTTTGAAGAGCTTTTTGCTCATGTGCAGCCGCAGCTTTATCTCTTCCGGTTCGGTATTATCATTCAACCGCACGTAGCCTTTGTTGTTCACCACAAATTCGTAGATCTTTTCAGCGGCTTTTTCTAGCTGCTCCGGGTCGTCTTTTTGCAACGAGACGTTGTATCTGTCGCGGTCTTTTTCTTTGATGTATGCATTGTAGCGTTGACCGACAAGCATATTTGGGATGGTGGCATCCTGATCGTGCAGAAAGCCAAAAACTTTCATGTTGATGATAACCTCAAAACCTTCTTCGATTTTCTTGACGATGAGAATGTTGACTTTTTCGTTTTTCTCAAACTTTAGGCGCTCATCGCGAAAGTAGGGCTTGAGTCTTGTGGCGCCATAGAGTTTGTGCTCTTGTCTGTCGTACTTCATTACAACCAGGTAGCGTTTTCCGGCTTCAATCGGGATTTTTTGTTCAGTAGGAGGAACGAACAAATCGCGCTGAATACCCATGTCGAAAAACGCGCCCTTCTCGGTGTTTTTCACGGCAATCAAGGGCTGCACTTCGTTCAGGAGAATGAGAGGCTTTTCGGTAGTGGCTTGTGTTTCACCTTTGGCGTTTACAAAAAGAAATACTTCGATCTGTTCGCCCTCTTTTTTCCCGGCAGGAGTTTCGATAGAAGGGAGTAAAATTGTTTCACCGTCATTGTCGAGGTGAAAACCGTCCCGGTCAATTTGTTTGATTTCCAGATTGACGTATTTACCAGGTTTGGCCATACTTTTTGATTTTGGGCAAAAATAGGCATTCAGCTCAGCTTTTTTTTAAGGAGGCATTTTGTCGACTTTCGATTTTATGGAAATAGGCTACATTTGAGGGATAGATAACCAAACCTTAAGCAAATGCGATTCAAACTTCTACTAACACTGGTTTTTGCCAGTTCTTTTCTTTTTACCAATGCACAATGCGAGTCCGGTGAAGTACCTGTTCACGTGGAGGTTGACACAGACAACTGGGGCTATGAGCTCTATTGGGAAGTGACACCGGCTGGCAACGAATGTGGCGATGGAACTCTCTTTTATGGCGGAAATATTGAAAGTGTAGCTTGCACCGCAGAAGATGCTGGCGAAGCGGGAGATGCCGGTGCTTATGCCGACAACGATGTGATTTTAGAAGGTCCTTATTGCCTGACTGATGGCGAGCAGTACACCCTCCACAGCAAAGACGGATTTGGAGATGGGGGCTGTGATCTCACGCTCTTCAACAACCTGGTAGCTTTTTCAGTTCTCGAAGGAGAAGGCGATTACGTCAGTCTGACTTTTACTGCAGGTGAAGCGCCTGAAGGTGCTGGTAATCAGTTGCCTTGTGGGGCTGAAGAAATCACAGTGGATGGCGAAGGTGCCCTGGTTGACAACACTGGTGCACTCACTCAGCTGGGTGAAATTCACCCGCCACTGGAATCTTGCGGTTTACCTGGGTTTTGGTGTGCTTCAGACAACGGTGTGAATGCGTCTATTTGGCTCAAGTTTGTAGCGCCTGAATCGGGAAGAGTGGAGGTTTCGACCTGCAACGAAGACAATTCTTTCGATACCGAATTGGCGCTCTACGAAGTGGGCGACTGTGCCAATTTCGAAACTTACCAGGTGATTTCGTCCAATGACGATGTACCCGGAGGTTGCGATCTCGGTTCTACAGGCTACGCTTCAGTAATGAATGTAAGCTGTCTTACCCCAGGTGAAGAATATTGGATTCAGCTAGACGGCTGGGGAGGTTCCTCTGGAGAAACGAGAGTGACAGTCACCGACCTTGGCGAAAGTCCTACTGCGCCTTCACTCAATGTGATTAGTAATGAGGTGCAATGTTTTGGAGAGGCTAACGGCAGCCTGATCACAGAAGTTTTTGACTACGGTGTGAACTACGATGTTACCATTTCTGGCCCGAATGGTTTTGAAGCCGACAGCTATTTTGTGGATGGGCTTGAGTCTGGGGAATACACGGTAACAGTCTCTTCTGGTTGTGGGTTAAACATTACGGAAACAGTAGAAATTTCAGAGCCCGAGCCGTTTCTCATTGCTTCACAAACTGAGGATGCCGGTTGTAATATGTCCGGAGAGATTGTGCTTTCGATAGATGGAGCAACACCACCTTATGAGTTCACCTGGTTTTTCGATCAGGTAATTATTTCTGAAGAACAGAACCTAACGGATCTCGAGGCAGGTGAATACACTTACCAGCTGGAAGATGACAACGGATGCGAAACTTCGGGTGTAGTCACGGTGGAAACAGGAGATGCAATTGACATCGAACTTGGAGAAGACACTACCCTCTGTCTTAATCAGGAGTTACTTCTCTTTGCACCTCCAGGAGCCATTTACGAATGGCAAGACGGCAGCGAGAACCAGTTTTTTGTGGTTGACGCATCTGAGCTGGGGCCGGGTGAATACACTTTTAGCGTGAATGGAGTCGACAATCTAGAATGTGAAGATTCCGATGAGATTGTGGTAACAGTCGAAGATTGCATCAGCAGCGTTGGGGAACTCAACGAAAATCAGGTTTCGATGTATCCAAACCCGGCATTAGAACAAGTTGAACTCGAAGTGAACGGTGCTCTGCAAAGACTTGAAATCACCGACAGCCACGGGCGAATAGTTTATTCTCAGGAAGAGGGCACAGCAAATGATCATCTCACGATTGACGTGAGCGATTTTGAAGCCGGACTTTACTTTGTGAAGCTTTTTAGCGAATCCAATCAGGTTGTTAAGAAGTTGATGGTCAGGTAACTTGTTCGAACTAAAGGTTTTTCAGGTGGGAAGTCTGTTTAAAGGCTTCCCACTTTTTTTGCAAACTCTCCAACCTGCTCTTGCGAAACATCGAGGTGGGCTACAAAACGAACCTTGCCGTGCCCAAACGGAACTGCTTTGATGTTTTGCTCTTCGAGTTTCTTGAGAAAGGATCCGGCTTCGATGCCTTCTAGCTCAGCTACCACAATGTTGGTGTCTACTGGTGCAACTCCTGAAACGTACTGGCACTTCTCAAGCACCTCGGCAAGTTGCACAGCTTTTCGATGATCTTCAGCTAGTCTCTCAATGTTGTTTTCCAACGCAAACAGCCCAGCGGCAGCAATGTAGCCGGCCTGCCGCATGCCGCCACCCATCGATTTTCTGATTCGGTGTGCTTTTCGGATAAAGTCTTTAGAACCGATCAACAAGGAGCCGACAGGACTACCCAGCCCTTTCGAAAGACAGATCGAAATGGAGTCGAACAGCTGACCGTACTCCATTTTGTCGTAACCGGTCTTCACCAGAGAATTGAACACCCTGGCGCCATCGAGGTGCAGCTGAAGATTGTTCTTTTTGCAAACCGCTTTAATTTTTTTGAGCTCCTCCAGGTCGTAGCACGAACCTCCACCCTTGTTGCAGGTGTCTTCTACAGCAACGAGCGTGGTTACTGGGTGATGAGGGTCGTCTGCGTTGATGTTCGGTTCGATTTGATCAGCTTTGAATCTTCCCCGATCACCGGGAAGCAATCGAACAGAAGCACCCGAGTTCTTGGCAATCCCGCCACCCTCGTAGAGATAAATGTGCGCCAGTTCGCTACAAATCACTTCATCACCGGGATTGGTGTGGGCGTTGATGGCAATCTGATTGGTCATCGTTCCTGAAGGACAAAAAAGTGCCGCCTCGTGGCCAAACATTTTAGCCCCCTTTTCCTGAAGGGCATTAACTGTGGGATCCTCCCCGAAGACGTCATCGCCAACCTTTGCGCTCATCATGGCTTCGAGCATTTCTGGTGTAGGTCTCGTGACAGTATCACTTCTCAAATCGATCATAAAAACTAAATTAGTCGGTTATTTGCGACCGCAATTTAATTTTTGTCTTCCAATGAAAAGCTGCTTTTCCCGAGTTCTTCTTCTCACAGCCGTTGCGCTGCTGTCTACAAACCTTCTTGCACAAGAAGAGGAAAAGTATTGGGTGACTTTCACCGACAAGGCAGGAGTTCAGTTCAACCCGCTCGAGTATTTTCATCCGAAGGCTATCGAGAGGAGAGTAAAGAATGGAATTGCCATTTGCGATAGCAGTGATTTTCCAGTCTCAGAAAAATACGTTGATCAATTGGAAGAGGCTGGCGTGGAAATAAAAATGACTTCACGGTGGCTCAATGCAGCTTGTTGCTTTTCTGGTGATGAAGGAATTGCTAAAGTTCAAGGTCTTCCTTTTGTGAAATCAGTACGAAGGATGCCCAGCAGCGAGATAGAGACAGTGTTTTGCAGCTACGAATCGCTTGATGAGGTGGCACTTGAAACTGATTCGGATTTCTTTCTACCACAAACAAAATCGCTTGGAGCAGAGGTGTTTTCGGAAAAGGGATTCTCTGGCAAAGGCATTAGGGTAGCCGTGTTCGATGCTGGCTTTCGCAAAGCGGAAAAGAGAGAAAACTTGAGGCATTTGTTCGAGAACAATCAGATTGAGCGCACCATTGATTTCTGTGGAAACGATAGCTCTGTGTATCATCATTCTAAGCACGGCACCAACGTGCTCACCTGTTTGGCCGGAAAAACCGACTCAGCGCTTTTTGGCCTGGCCACCGATGCTACTTTTCTTTTGGCTCGAACGGAGTACAACCTCCGTGAACCGTTAAGTGAAGAAGAAAACTGGCTGGCCGCTGCAGAGTGGGCAGACAAGCACGGAGCGGATATTATCAGCTCTTCTTTAGGCTATACTGGAAAGTGGTATTTTCAGGACGAAATGGACGGAAAAACATCGCTCGTGGCCAGGGCTGCCAATGCAGCTTTCGAAAAAGGAATTCTGGTTGTCAATTCCATGGGAAATGAAGCCGGAGGTGACTGGCAATATCTGGTAACCCCGGCAGATGCAGAAGGGGTGCTGGCCGTAGGTGGAGTTTTAGGTGAGAATGGAGTACACATCGACTTCAGCAGTTTTGGCCCAACAGGTGATGTGAGAATCAAACCAAATGTTTGTGCTTTTGGAGTTGCAATCACTGAAATCAAAGAAGAAAGAGACAAACAAAAGAAGGTTTACGGCACCTCCTTTAGCGCCCCTCTAATTTCTGGATACGCGGCTTGCGTATTGCAGGCTTTTCCGGATTGGGATGTCAAAAAGCTGTTTTCAGAAATTGAAAAATCGGGTCGACTGTATCCCTATTTCGACTACGCCCACGGATTTGGCATGCCACACGCAAGTTATTTTTTCATTGAAAATGCACAACAAGACCCCAGTGATCACAATTGGCTTGAGATCAACGAAGGGGAGGTAATAATTGATGTTGGCGCCATAACTCCGAAGCTGACAGAAGACTTACTTTCTGACAAACTGTTTTTTCATCAGGCCGACAAAGACGGAGAGTTAATTGATTTTGCAGTTTATTCACTGAACCGAAGTCAATCAGTAACATTTAGCACTCGGGCCTACACATGTGTGGTGAGAGCCTGGTGGGCCGGAAATTTCATCGAAAAAGAATTGCCATGCGGACAGTGAAAGCATTTTTGATAGTCTTGATTATTGGTGTCGCTGTGTCGGTTAAAGCTCAAACCCGCTTGCTTTATCGTGAGGTGAGTCCTCTTAGAAACGCATACTTCTCAGGTCCTGGCTATACAATCCACAAATATGTGTTTTTCAATTTTGGGTTGAAGCCCGATGTCATTGGAACAAGCGTAAGTCGACTCAAAGCGAGTTCTAATTCTTTTACGCTTGGAAGACGAGTAAAACATCGATTCGATGACCGGTGGTCTTTTGTAAATGAACAACACCTAAGACGAGTTTCGGTGCGTCCCAAACCGGGTTTTTTTATGAAGCAGCTCGCTGATGATGAGGAGCTTGAAAGTCAGCAGATCGCCCAGCATTTCTTTGGTTTGGCATTTTCAGGGCGTTACAATTTGCATTCTGTAGGTAATGCCCACGGCAACTATCTTGAATTCGGACTTTGGGGAGATATTCTGATTTGGTCAAAATATGCCTGGACACCAGCTGGAAGTGGTGACAAGAAAAAGCGATATCCCGTAAATTCATTGAGCGATGTAAACGGAGAAGTGAACCTTGTCGCTGCTGGTGCACATCTTCGGCTGGGCTTCGAGTGGTTTTCTATTTTCTCTGAGTATCGTTTTACTCCATACTTTAAGACAGACAAGGTCTCGGAAGAAGGCGGCAACCAATACTACAATGCGGCTCCATTGACTGTTGGGGTTGATTTTATACTTTATTCGCTCGAGTGATATGAGAGTTGTTTTGATTTTAATTGGGTTTATAGTTTGCTGTTTGGGACAGGCTCGGGCAGGCGGTTGGCTTAACGGAGAAATCGAACTCGAATCCGGTGAAACACTTCGTGCGGAAATTCGCCATCAAAAATATTTCTCTGAAAAGTTAGTTTGTCGGATTGGTGGAGAGAAAAAGCAATTATCTGTAGATGAGGTAAAGGCGTTTACAATAGGAGAGGAAAGATGGATAAGGATTGAACTCACAGACCTTGAAGGGCAGTTGGTTTTTGCAAGAGTCGAAATTTCAGAAGCGCTTTACGAGGCGAAAATTACTGAGGTAAAATGCACCTGTGACAATTCTTACCAAAGCAGAAAAGTGTGGATTTGGAAAAGCGACAATGAACTTTTTGTTTTCAAAAAGCGTCATTTTGCTAAGGGTTTAATAAATTGGGACCAGCAGAAAAAGCCAATCACCCGCCATTTAGAAGTTAAAATTGACTCTCTACCCGAAAATTTAAAGTTTGACGATGTACCTGAATTCGTTTCGGGTTTAAAATAGCTCATGGTAAATTATTTCCTCATACTCGGACTGAACACTTCGGCAACGGAGAGGGATATTAAGCTTGCCTATCGGAAGCTGGCCATGCGCTACCACCCCGATCGCAATAAATCCAGTGGAGCTAAAGAGCGTTTTATTCAAGTGAACGAAGCTTACGAGTTTTTGTCAGACCCACAGCTAAGGATTCAGCACAGAAAACAGCTATCAAATCGGGTAAATCGCGAAGACCTGCTTCGAAGAAGAGAGCAACTTTATCGCCAGTGGGCCGAGCAACAGCGGCAAGAAGCGAGGAAGAGAGCAGCCAGGAATGCAGAAACCTCTTTCGATAAATTCACCAAATCTCCGATTTACAAGACAGCCATGGTTTTGAGTAACGTCTACAACTACGTCTTTTTTGGGATCGGTCTGCTGATTATTTGCGCACCGCTTTTCAAATATTTTGGATCCTCGCCTGAGGAGCTCCGGAAAGATCCTCTCACTTTTGGCGATGTTCTGATTCCGGTATTCATCGGAGGGTTTTTCACTTACGGCATTTACCATTTTCTTTTTAAGAACAACCCCGACAAGCCTGTTGCAGAGACTTCTGCAAAAACCCGTAAGTAGTGTGGTCTAAAATCTATGCGGCCAATTAAATGCCTGCGTTATATTTGCCGTTAGTCGACAGAAAATCCAAAATTTTTAAATATGAAAAGTGTTCTTAAACATCTAATTCTAGCCACATGCTCTTTGCTACTGGTTATCCAGGTTTCGGCAAAAGAGGGGATGTGGATCCCGACTTTGCTAAAAGCTTTAAATCAGAGCGACATGCAAACCATGGGGCTCGAGCTTACAGCCGAAGATATTTACTCCATCAATCAGGCGAGTATCAAAGATGCCATCGTTCACTTTGGCGGTGGATGCACAGCCGAGGTGATTTCGGATCAGGGATTGATCCTTACCAACCACCACTGCGGTTACGGACAAATCCAATATCACAGCTCAGTTGAAAACGACTATCTCACCGATGGGTTTTGGGCGATGAACAGATCTGAGGAACTGGCAAACCCTGGGTTGACAGCGACTTTTATCGTTCGTATCGAGCAGGTGACAAAAATGGTGAACGAAGGTATTGAGCCGGGAATGACCGATGAAGAGAAAGCTGTGATTAGAGCGGCAAACAGAGAAAAGATAGAGCAAAGCGCGGCTGGTGAAAGCAAATTTTATGAAGCGCAGATCAAGCCTTTTTTCTACGGTAACAAATACTTCATGATCGTTACAAAAACTTACAAGGACGTTCGCCTGGTAGGAGCTCCACCTTCGTCAATCGGTAAGTTTGGTGGCGACACCGACAACTGGATGTGGCCACGACACACGGGCGACTTCTCCATCTTTCGCATTTATGCAAACGAAGACAACGAACCGGCAGAGTATAGCGAAAACAACGTTCCTTTCGAGCCGGCTTATCACTTGCCAGTTTCTCTCGATGGGGTGGACGAAGGCGACTTCACCATGGTTTTTGGATTTCCCGGACGTACCGAGCAATTTCTCACTTCCCACGCTGTAGACTACATCATGAACGAGGCCAACCCAGCTCGAATTGAAATGCGCTCAACCAGCCTTTCGATTATCGATGCGGCCATGCTCGAAAGTGACAAAGTGCGAATTCAGTACGCAGCCAAGCAGTCGCGAATCAGCAACTCCTACAAAAAGTGGATTGGACAAAACAATGGCCTTAAAAAGCTCGATGCACTGCAAAAGAAAAAGGACTTTGAAGAGGAATTTGTGAAGCGCGCATCGAAAGCCGGCAAAAAGGATTATGCAACGCTCATAGCCGAATTCGAAGAGCTTTATGCAGAGATTGAACCGTACGAACTCGGTCGCGACTACTTCATCGAGTACTTCTTTTACGGACCGGAGTTGATGTACTTCGCCAGCAACTTTAGAAATCTGGTTAACGACTTCGAAAACCTTGAGAAGGAAGGGAAGTTAGAAGAAACGATCGATGGCTTGAAGTCGAAAGTGCAGTCTCACTTCAAAGATTACCACGAACCGACTGACCGCCTCGTTTTTGACAAGCTCACTGAACTTTACACAGATAATGCACCTGAACAATTTCAGCCTGAGATGCTCAAGGAGATTGAGACCAAGTACAATGGTGATGTGAAGAAGTTTAGAAAAGAACTTTACAACAACTCAATCTTTGCCGATAAAGAGGCACTCATGGCCCTGCTCGAAGATCCATCGAAAAAGGCCGTTCAGAAGCTGAAGAAAGACCCTGGGTATGAATTGATGACTCAGAGCTACGACAGCTATTACGCGCACATTCGCCCAGACTACAACAGGTTGAACACAGCCATTGAGGAGAAGATGAAATCCTACGTGAAGGCCATAATGGAGCTCTTCCCGGACGACACCTACTGGCCGGATGCCAATAGCACCATGCGTCTTTCATACGGAAAAGCTGAAGGCAGCGAACCGCGAGATGGAATGCTCTACAAGTTCTACACGACTTCAGAGGGAATTCTTGAAAAGTACGAGCCAGGACACCCTGATTTCGACTTGCCACAGAAGCTGATCGACCTGATTGAAGAAGGCGATTTTGGAGCCTACGCTACAGATGGCGAATTGCGAGTTTGCTTTACTGGATCCAACCACACAACTGGCGGTAACTCGGGGAGTCCCGCACTCAACGGCCGCGGCCAGCTCATTGGGCTCAACTTCGACCGCTCCTGGGAAAGCACCATGAGTGACATCATGTTCGATCCCGACCGTTGCCGCAACATCATGGTCGATATCAAGTACGTTCTTTTTATTATTGACAAGTATGCAGGTGCAAAACACCTCATTGACGAAATGACCCTCGTGCTCGACACCGGAGAAGAAGCCGAGAAGAATTAGGGATTAAAATACAGACCAGCGATTTTTTTATGGTGCATTAAGACACAAAAAAAGCCTCCATGTTCAATCAAACATGGGGGCTTCTTAAAGTCTTAAAGCAGGACTGTAGCCTCTTGTCAGGCGATGGTTTTTACAAGAAGTAGATCGTTAGCACGATGAGTGCAAGTATGATCAATGCAAAAATTACTGGTCCTGCAATTTCGTTTTCCTCTGGTTCTTTGTGGTGATCAGACATGATTACTTAGGTTTTAAGGCAAAAATAAGGATCGAGCGCTTAAATCAAAGGAAGTGCGAAATTCCAAGTTTTCAACAATGTGTGCAATTTCTGTTCATAACTATCATTTTGCAACTGATACCCCAAAAGCTATCCTTAAGACACTTTTTAATTTTTGTAAGATAGCTTTAATCTATATTCGCTACGACCTTTGAACAGCAATAGATGTATTGCTCAAATGGTTTCACTCGTTAATAAATTAGTTTTAGTTTTAAGTGTTAATGGGCCTCTTAAGAGATTAAGAGGTCTTTTTTTTGTTCCTACCCCGCCAAACAACCTTTTCGATCTTTTTTTCATCTTATTGTTGGTATGCAACAACTGGAAAAATTTGAGAATCAAATTCGTTGCTTTCCAAAGGTCCCTTGTTGGATGCAACAAATGGCCTTCTTAAATTGTCTGAATAATGACCAATTTTGAGAACCAAATGATACGATTAAACCTGCTTTCTAGATCTTTGCTTTTACTGTGCGTATTTTTATTGACGGCCTTTGTGGGTACCACTCAGGTAGTTGTTAATGAGTATTCCGCAGCAAACTTTGACGATGTCTTCTTCACGATCGGTTTCGAAGAAGAATATGATGACTGGGTTGAACTTCATAATCCCACAGCTGCAGCCATCGACATCTCTGGATATCACCTAAGTGACGATCCTGATGAGCCAGATAAGTGGGCCTTTCCCGCTGGAGCGAGCATCCCGGCCGGGGGACACCTACTCGTATTCTGCTCCAATCTCGATGGATTTGACTACGGCTATTACCACACTAATTATAAAATGAATCAAACCGCTGGCGAGTCAGTGGTTTTCTCGGATCCTGCCGGGGCAATTCTCGAATCTTACACATTTGATTTCACAAACCAGGGCAATCACTCGATGGGAAGAGTAACAGATGCTGGAAGCGAGTGGAAGATTTTCTCTAATACAACTCCCGGAGGTCCAAACGTTGGCGCAAGCTTTGACTCTTATGCAGAAGACCCCGATTTCGATATGTCTCCGGGATATCATCCGGCACCAATTGTAGTTGAGATGACTGCAGAACAAACAGAGTCGACAATTTATTACACCACTGATGGATCTACACCAACTGATGCATCGATCGAATACACGGGTCCTATTAACATTGACGAGACCACGGTTATCAGAGCAATTGCCTACCACCCTGACGCCAACATTCACCCAAGTTTTGTAGAGACCACCACGTTTTTTATCGGTGATGATTCTCATACTATGAAAGTATTGTCCATTGCCGGTGATGACATTGTGAATGGATGGTTTGAAGGTAGGGCCACCCTGGAAGTGTTTGATGAAAATGGTGAGCTGATAGACGAGGTAGACGGAGAAACAAACGAGCACGGAAACGATTCAAATGCTTATCCCCAAAGAGGATTCGACTACATCGCGCGCGATCAGGTGGGTATAGATGATGATATCGATAATCAACTATTCAATACTTCGGATAGAAGTTCTTTTCAGCGACTCATCGTAAAAGCAGCAGCTAGTGATAACTATCCTTTTGAAGCTGACGGTGCTTATAACTCAGCGCATATTCGCGATGCCTACGTACAGAGTTTGTCTCAGGTGGCAGGACTCGAATTGGACGAGCGTTCTTATGAACCGTGTATTACATACGTAAACGGTGAGTATTGGGGTGTTTATGAAATTCGCGAGAAGGTAGATGATATCGATTTCACGGACTATTATTACGATCAACCTGAAGGCTTTGTAGACTTCCTAAAGACCTGGGGAGGAACCTGGGAGGAATATGGATCGATTGACGATTGGGATGATCTTGAGAATTTCATTCTGTCCAATGACATGACAGTTGATGCCAATTATGACTATGTGGTTTCTCAATTTGAGACGCTTTCCCTAATCGATTACTTTATTCTCAATGGATATATCGTTTCGTCTGACTGGTTAAACTGGAATACCGGATGGTGGAAAGGAAATCACCCGGATGGTCAGGCTCAAAAATGGAGATATATCCTATGGGATATGGACGCCTGTTTTGATCACTATGTCAACTTCACAAGTATTCCGAATGAAGGACCCGATGCGGATCCTTGCGATCCGGAGTCTCTAGGAAACCCAGGAGGCCAGGGGCATGTGCCAATTTTCAATGCCTTAATGGAAAACGAAGATTTTTTCGCCCAGTACATCAACCGTTATGCAGATCTCTCGAATACTTATTTTAATTGTGAGTTCATGATCCAGCATCTGGATAGCCTTGTTGACGGTATTGATCCTGAGATGACTCGACATTGCGAAAGATGGGGAGGAAGTTATGCAGGATGGCAAGCCAACGTGCAGCTCATTAGAGACTTCATTCTTGCACGATGCGAAGACAATGTAGAACCAGGTGAAGAGCCAGGAGATGATGCTATCGTTTCTGGGTTGGAAGACTGTTACGATGTGGAAGCACACACTGTAACAGTGATTATTCAGGGAATTGGACAAGTAGAGGTCAATACAACGTCTTTCAATCAGGAAGAATCGCCATGGGGAGGATTCTACTTTGGTGGAATTCCCATTGATTTGAGCGCATTTTCCGATGTCGGATTGTTTCTAAACTGGGAGGTGCAAGAAGGTGATCTCACTTTTGCTGACCCAACTAATCCAGATCAAACGATTGAAATTACTGGAGATGTGACGATCATCGCCAATTTTGCAACTGATGTGGATCCTCAAATGGTAAGATTTGAAGCGATGCCTCCAGAAGGTGGTTCGGTTCAGCTAAACGGAAACTTGCTAGATCCACTTCCCCACGAAGAAGCACTTGAAGCAATTGTCAATCACGAACTGATAGCGACACCAAATGAATGGTTTGAGTTTGTGGAGTGGCAAACGCTCAATCACAACATGAATCCCGATGCGACAAATGATACAGCCTCATTTTTCCTAACAACTACCGACACGATCGTAGCGGTTTTCAACGAATTGGAGCACTACTCACTCACTGTTGACGTAGAACCGGCAGGGGTTGGAACCATTGAGTTGAATGGAACGGAGCTCGCAGGTTATCCATTTACAGATGAGTACGCTGGAGGAGAAGCTTTCAGTGCCACAGCCATCGAGGGTGGAGAGTGGGTAGAGTTTAGCCACTGGACCTTGAATAACAATCCTTTGGCACCAAGCGATATTTCTCCGAGTGTGAACTTTTCGCTGAATGCTACAGACACACTCGTTGCTCATTTCAATGAGATAGAGCACTTTCCACTAACCGTGCAGGTAGAGCCTATGATAGTTGGAGGTAAAGTATTCTACGATAATGAAGAAACCGTAGAGTCGGAGTACACAGAAGAAATTGAGTTAGGATCTACTCACACCTTCCGAGCGTTCGCAAACGATTATTACACCTTCAAGGGATGGCGAGTTGGAAATCATCAGGTGGAACCAAACGCTGAGGCAACAGATATCCATATTGAATTTAATCAGGCGGACACAGTTGTTGCAGTCTTTGAACAAGTGCCGTACGCGTTTTATGTGCCCAATTCCTTCACACCAAATGGAGATGGTCTCAATGACTACTTCAGGCCTGAAGGGCTTGCAGTGGAACCAGGAAGCTATAGAATGCAGGTGTTCAATCGATGGGGTGATAAAGTTTTTGAAACGAATGATATAACAGAAGGCTGGGACGGATCAGATGAAAGAGGGAATTATTACGTGAAGGACATGATCTATTTTTATAGAATTGAACTTAAGTCCGTACACGATACGGAAGAAAAAGAAATTACCGGACATATTTTGGTGGTCCGTTAGATTACAGTTAAGGAAAACAAAAAGCCGGATGTCATGCTGAACTTGTTTCAGAATCTATCCGGCTTTTTAGTTTGACTTTATTTTCTTAGAGGTCTGAGTCGTTCATTTTTTTCCGAAATGTAGTCGACTTAAAATACTGCATTCCGATAAAACTAATAATTGCACCACTAACTATTCCCTCAATGGCAACAGCAAAGGCTGCTGTGCCGGGAGTTACATCCTGAGTCCACATTTCTGAATTTTTCATGACTTCGATAAATGATGGATCGATCAGATAAATGTAAATCGACATGAAAATGACGAAACCAATAACAGCCACTACGGATGCGATAAATCCAACGCCCAGACCTGAAAAATAGCTGAAACTGTCTGCCTTATTTTTAAAATATGTGGATTGAGCCATCCAGACTCCACCTGCCATAATTATAAAGTTGAAAATGCGCAGGTAAAGATTATCCTCCAATCCTATGGCTTTCATAATTAAAAAGTAGGCAATTAAACCCACTAGAATTAAAAAACCGTATTTGAAAGAATGTTTTTGGGTGAGGTTCATAGCAAATTGATTATTTGTGTTCAAATAGATAATTGTTAGCTACCATGAAATGTTCAATTGAAGAGCTGATAGAGTAGCTTTCAAATTTTATGTCAACAATTTATAAGTTAGACCTATTAAATGTACTCAACCAAAACTTGAAATTATGAAGGCAATTTGGAACGGTCAGGTATTGGCCGAAAGCAACAATACTAAGGTAGTAGAAGGCAATCACTACTTTCCAATGGATTCTGTTAAAGATGACTACTTCGAGAAGTCAAATAAAACCACCCATTGCCCCTGGAAGGGAGATGCGTCATACTATTCAGTAAAAGTAGATGGTAAGAAAAACGAAGACGCGGCCTGGTACTATCCTGAACCTTATGAGAAAGCCACTCACATCAAAAATCATGTGGCTTTTTGGAAGGGCGTTGAAATAACTGAGTGATCATCAACGGTAATTGTGACTTAAAAAGTTCGTTATTCAGAAGTAATAAAATTAGGTAAGCCTAACTAACTGTTTTATCTTTGTCCAAAATCTGTTTATTGGACATGAAAAAATTGTGGTTTTTGCCCTTGTTTTTGGCTTTGGCCTGTAGCTCTCCGAATGTGAACGAGGAGAACTCCAGGAAATCGATTGTGTGTACGACCGGCATTATTGCAGATGTAGTGGACAACCTCATAGGCGATTCAGCGGACGTCATTGCTTTGATGGGGCCGGGAGTAGATCCTCATCTCTACAAGGCTTCCCAGGGAGATGTTAGCAAGTTGAGCAATGCCGATGTGATCATTTACAACGGATTGCACTTGGAAGGAAAAATGACTGACATCCTGGGAAAAATGGCTCAGTCTAGATCAGTTATTAAGATAAGTGACGGAGTTCCTGAAGACAAACTCTTGAGTTCGTCTGATTACCCCGGCACATATGACCCACACATTTGGTTCGATATTTCAATCTGGAATGAAGCTTCAGATTTTGTTGCAGAAAAGCTCGCACAGGAATTTCCAGAATGGAAAGAAATGATAGAGGCAAACAGCGCTCAATGGCACGAAGACCTAAATAAATTAGACGAGTGGTGTACCCGTGAAATATCTTCAATTCCAGACTCACAACGAGTTTTGGTGACTGCTCACGATGCTTTTAAATACTTTGGCCATCGCTACCAGATCGAAGTTCGAGGTTTGCAGGGAATTTCTACTGCGGCAGAGTACGGTCTGCGAGATATTTCAGAAATGGTCACCTTCATCACAAACCAAAAAATAAATGCAATTTTCATAGAAACCTCGGTGCCAAAACGCGCTGTTCAGGCAGTAGTTGAAGGATGCGCTGAACGTGGCCATGAGCTCAAAATTGGTGGCGAGCTCTTTTCCGATGCACTCGGTGAGGAAGATTCTTCGGCTGGAGATTATCAGGGAATGGTGCGGCATAATGTAGAAACGATTGTCGGCTCACTTAAAGGAACAGCGCAATGAAGGACGAGAAAGTACCGGCCATAGAGGTTCATAACCTCACTGCTAGCTACGACCGCAAGCCGGTTTTGTGGGATATTGATTTTACCTTGCCTCAGGGAAAGTTAATTGGTATTGTAGGGCCAAATGGCTCTGGAAAGACCACACTTCTCAAAAACCTGATGGGTCTTATGCAACCTGACAGCGGGTACGTTAAGATTTTTGACCAGCCACTGGACGATGTCCGGGAGCGGGTCAGTTACGTTCCCCAGCGCGAATCGGTCGATTGGGATTTTCCAGCAAGTGCCATGGACATTGCGCTCATGGGACGCTACCGCAAGTCCAATCTTCTTAAGCGCGTTTCCAAAAAGGACCGGCAGATTGCCAAAGAAGCACTCGAGCAAGTGAATATGCTCAAGTTTGCTGACCGGCAGATTAGCCAACTAAGCGGTGGTCAGCAGCAGCGACTTTTCATAGCCAGGTCTCTGGCACAACAGGCCGACCTTTACCTGATGGATGAACCCTTTGTTGGTGTTGATGCTTCAACGGAAGAGTCAATTTTAAATCTCTTGAGAGGCATGAAGGACAAAGGCAAAACAGTAGTTATTGTCCACCACGATCTACAAACAGCCTACGAATATTTCGACTGGATAATATTGCTGAACACTCGGTTGGTAGCATCAGGTGAGAAACACACTGTTTTTACCTCAGAGCTGCTGCAAGAAGCCTATGGAGGTCGACTGACGGTGCTTTCGAAAATTGGTGACTTAATGAAAAAGCAGCAGTTTCCCGCGAGAGAAAAAGAGTTTAAGGAGAAAGAATGATTTGGGAAATGTTCTTCGAGTTTTTGAGTTTTTCTGACCCAAACGTCAGACTTGTCACCTTTGGAACTATTTTTCTTGGGATGGCCAGTGCTGTGGTAGGCTCATTCGCTTTTCTGCGAAAGCGAGCTCTGGTGGGTGATGCCATTGCTCACTCTATTTTGCCCGGTGTAGCGCTGGCTTTTGTTTTTACTGGTTCTAAGAATCCATACTACCTGTTGCTGGGAGCTTTGCTTTCTGGATGGGTTTCAATTTATTTGATTGAGCTCATTGTAGATCGATCCAAGATCAAGGCAGACACCGCCATTGCAATCGTGCTAAGTGTCTTTTTTGGCGTTGGCATATTTCTATTGACAATTATCCAGCATTCCGGAGCTGGCAATCAATCGGGGCTCGACCAGTTTCTATTTGGCCAGGCTGCTTCTATGCGAGCCAGAGATGTGTGGGCCTACGTGATTGTTGGGGCCGTGCTACTGGTTGTGACCATCATGTTTTTCAAGTCTTTCAAGCTGCTGAGTTTCAATCCAGATTTTGCTGCCACCAGTGGTTTGCCAGTTCGGTTTTTGAGGTTCATGTTAAACACGCTCACGGTGCTTGCCATTGCTGTTGGGATACAATCTGTTGGAGTGGTGCTCATGGCTGCCTTGTTGATTACACCTTCGGCTGTGGCCAGAAGTTGGACCAACCGGTTATCGACCATGATACTTCTGGCGGCTTTTGTGGGAGCTGTTTCCGGACTCTTTGGATCCTTCGTTTCTTATGCTTCACCATCTATGCCCACAGGTCCGTGGATTGTTGTGGTGCTTTCAGTTTTGGCCCTGCTGAGTTTGGTGTTTGCACCAGAGACCGGCATAGTAGCACGGTGGCATCGTCAGCGCAAAAACCGTAAAAAGGTACTTCGCGAGAACCTCCTCAAGGCTTTTTATCACATTGGTGAGCGAGCAGGCGAGTTCTCAAAACTGGTGGCATTGAGTGACCTTCAGGATACACGTGATTTCATATCGCAGGAATTGTCTAGCGGATTGCGACAACTCGAGAAGCGTTATTTAATCATTCCCGATGGCGATAGGTGGAAGCTGAGCGAAGAGGGGTTGAGACAAGGCAAGCGAGTAGTTAGACTTCACCGAATCTGGGAAATGTATCTCACCGAAAGAATGCGACTCAAAGAAGATCACATACACCCCAATGCCGAAACCATCGAGCATATTATCACTCCTGATATCGAAGAGCAGCTTCTCGAAGAACTCGGTTATCCGGAAGTCGACCCACACGAAAGCGAAATACCTTACGAAAAAATAAAACTCAGAAACTGATGGAAGCAATTTTCATAATCGCTACCGGTGCTGTAATTGCCGCTTCTTGTGGCTTGTTGGGTTCATTTTTAGTGTTGCGAAAAATGGCCATGATGGGCGATGCCATATCGCACGCAGTCCTACCGGGAATCGTCATCGCTTTTTTAGTTTCGGGTAGTCGTGATAATATTCCAATGTTGATTGGAGCTTCAACTGTAGGAGTTTTGGTAACTGTGCTTATTGGCCTACTCCATAAAAAAGCCGGCCTGAATGAAGATGCCTCAATTGGTGTTTCGTTTACCTTTCTCTTTGCTATAGGAGTTATTCTGGTGAGCTATTTTGCAGATCAGGTAGATCTCGATCAGGATTGCGTTCTCTACGGTGAAATTGCCTACGTTCCTCTAGACCTCTTGCAATTGGGAGAAACGAATTTGGGACCTCGCGCCCTATGGATCGCCTCAGGTTTATTGCTGGCGATTCTCATTTTTTTGTGGAAAGGCTATAAAGGCCTTTACATTACAACCTTCAATCCTGACTTTGCCGGTTCTTTGGGGATTTCAACAATGTTTTGGCACTATGCACTAATGTCCCTGGTTTCCATAACTACTGTCATCTCTTTCGAATCTGTAGGAGCTATTTTGGTTGTTGCACTTCTTGTAGTTCCCCCGGCTACTGCATTTCTTATAACCAATAAACTGAAGTCAATGCTCATTCTAACAGTGGTCATTGGAATAATCAGCGCGATAGGTGGTTATTACATTGCACTGTGGTGGGATGGTTCAGTCTCTGGTGGAATGACCATTGTCAGCGGAGTTCTCTTCACACTGGCTTTTTTAAGAAGTTTGATGAAGCCGAAAGTTGCGGCTATTGAATAGAAAATCAATAGTTTAGAAAAGCTGTTTCGCAATGGTCCGAATCTTGTAATTTTGTCGATCAATTCGATTGACCAATCTATGAGATGAGACTTTTACCCGTTTACATATTAGCCCTGGTTCTGACAGCCTGCAATGCTTCAAAACAGCTTGTTGGAGATGCCCGCGAATATGAAAAAGCGGGAATGGAAGAGCAGGCATTTCAAAAGTACAGAGAAGCCTACGTGGCGGATCCGGGCAATGTAAATGCCCACGTTGGCCTCAAGCAGTCCGCAGAGAAAATTTTGCTAGACAGGCTTGGCAAGGCAAGAGCAGCTGCCACCAGTGGTGATTTTGAACAGGCCCAGGAATATTGGGAAAGGGCTGTTTACCTCATAGAAATAGCAGAGCGCTACAAGGTCAATCTAACAATTCCACTTGCTTACCAAAATTTTGAATCAGAGGTTAAATCTAACTGGATAACTCGACTGGAAGAAGAAGCTTATCAGCTTTTGCTGGATGAAAATTATGAATTGGCTGAGAAGAAAATCGCAGAACTCAAAAAGCTGGACCCCACCAACAAGCAGGCAGAATATTTAGGCCTGCTCTCTGAAATCTATCCAAAATATCGTCAGGGAGTTAAAGCTTACGAATTGGGGCTTTTTCGCGATGCTTACGAGTTTTTTGATGAGGTTGTAAACCTCGATGCCGACTTCAAGGATGCCCTTGTGATGAGAAATGATTGCCTCGAGAAGGAGCAGTTTACTTTAGCTTACATCCCCGTACATCATGAGGGTGTGCAAACAGCCTTTGAATTGTCGCTGGCTGCCAGTTTGAAACAAGCGATTTTGGACCTTGATGATCCGTTTCTCGTTTTGCTCAACAGAGACAACATGCAGCAACTACTTGAGGAGCAGCAGAAAAGCATGAATGCCACATTTAGCGAAGACCAGGCGATAGAAGCGGGTAACCTGATTGGGGCACAGTATATTATCACTGGTGAAATAGTGAATTTCAAAAATGAAATTTCACCTAAAAGAGTTCAAACTAAAAAAGGCTATGCCGGTAGCAATCGATTGAGTAATAAGATTACCTATGAAGAAGTTCGTCAGCAGCTTGAGGTAAATATTCAATTTCGATTCGAAGTGATGAACGTAGAAACCGGTCAGGTTTATCTCGCAGATAACATCAGTTACACTTTTAAAGACGAGGTTCGCTATGCGGAATACGATGGCAATTACCTTGAGGTATATGCAGGTGAGTGGAAGCTCCCTGTGTTAATAACTCCAATGGACGAGATTTACAATTCTCCTCAAGAAAAACACGAACTCGAAAAACTTTTTGAGGCGAGAAGGCAGTTGCCATCAAGTTCGGAAATGGAGCAGCGAGCGCTATTTAAAATTGCCAACGGGTTGAAAGAGAGATTGAAGGGTTTTAGGCCTTAGGTAAGGATAGTAAAAGCATTATTTGTTTTACATTTAACATGTAATTTAGTTGAAGAAGTTGAGCACTTTTCCAACCTACCATGAGATAACACATGAGGACTATAACCAAACTAATTGTATCATTCATTGCCTTTCTGGCATTTCTTCCGACTTACGCTCAAGAACCTGCTGAACTTTCTGCTGATAGCCTTCTGCAGTTATCCAAGGGCAAGATTTACAACGATCCAGATTTGGCAGCAGAATATGCGAAGTTAGCTGTCAAAAAGGCCAGAGCAACAGATTCTGCTTCAACGGAAACACTGGGGCTCATATATCTCGGAGTTATTTCTGAAATCCAGGCGGATTATGACGCAGGATTTGAGTACCTGAATCGGGCCAGAGAGATTGCCCGGGAGAACAACTTAAATGATAGGGAAGGTCTGGCACTGATCAATCTGGGTAACATTCACTTTAGGTTGAAGAACTTCGATTTTTCCATCCGTTACTTTTTAGATGCCAATCACCTGTTTCGGTTGAGTGGAAACGACAGGTACACTGCCGCGGTACTCAACAACCTGGCTATTTTGTATGAAGAGTATAAGGAATACGACAAGGCACTTACCTACCTGGACTCAGCAGAAGTTCTCTTCAAAAACCTCGGCAAGGATGTGGATCTCACTCGAATAATGGAAGCGAGAGCACGTGTTTTCACTTTCACCGATCAGCCTGAAAAAGCCATCCCTCTGCTTGATTCGATTATGTCTGTGAATCTAAAGGATAGCTCCAGCTATGACCTGTCTCTCAATTACTTCAATTACGGACGAGCACAACTCGCAATAGGTGATACATCAAAGGCTATAGAAAACTTCGAAATGGCATTAGACCATTTTGAGGAAATGGGAATGCTGAGAGAAATTGGAGAGACCAACATTGAAATTGGAAGTATTCTTTCCGAAAGAGGAGAAAACCAAAGAGCACTCAAATATGTGCAGGCGGGTATCGAAAAGTTTAAAGAGACTAATGATATTAAGAGGTTGCAACATGCGTTCAATGTACAGGGCGAAATTCAAATTGCTCTGGGATTGAAAGATGATGCACTTCAAAGCTATGAGCTGGCCAATCAATGGGATGATACACTTAGTGAGCAGAACTTTGAGCAAATGAAGGACCGCCTTCAAATTACCCAAAATTCTATTCGACAGCGAGAAGAACTTTTCGAAACACAGGTCGCTAACAGAGTTTTAGAGGAAAAAGCTGAGAGTAGAACAAACTGGCTTACAATTATTTCGATACTGCTTGCAGTTTCTTTAATTCTTGGAGTGTGGCTTTTTAATAGCCTTAGGCAAAAGCAGAAGTACCTAAGTACTTTAAAATCTCTGAATGAAAAGATTGCTCATCAAAACGAGGAGCTTGAGGAGCTGAATGAGGTCAAGAACAGAATGTTCTCCATTATCGGGCACGATCTGAGGAGTCCACTGGCATCGCTTCACGGTTCACTTCAGTTGATCAACGCAGGAAAAATGACTGAAGAGGAGAAGAGCATGATGCTCACTTCCCTGAGTGAAGCAGTGACCCACACGCGTGTAACTATCGATAATTTATTTCACTGGGCGAGGGAAGAGATGAACGGAGCTTCGATGAAGAAAAAAGTATTCGACCTCAGTGACGTTATAGAGGACACTTTACCTCTATACGACTACATGATGAAGCAAAAAGGAATTCATTTCAACCATTCTTGCGAAGAGTCATTGCCTGTTTTTGCCGATCGCGATCAACTGAGGTTTGTTCTACGAAATTTGGTTCACAACGCTTTCAAGTTCACACCTCATGGTGGCTCTGTAGAAGTCACTTGCTCAAAAAGTGAGAAAGGCAGCGACACTGTGGTAGAGGTTCGCGATACCGGAGTAGGGATACCCAAAAGGAATCTCGAAGCTTTGCAGTCAGGAGTGGATCTGCTGAGTTCACGAGGGACTCAGAAAGAAATTGGATCTGGATTGGGGTTAAAGATGAGCTTTTTGTTCATGGAGCAAAATGATGGTAATCTGGAAGTAGAGTCTTCCGAAGGTAGCGGCACTGTGTTTAGGATTGTTCTCCCAGCAGCGAGCGAAGCTAAGTCTTAAGTTTCTTATAGATTTCCATCACCTGAGGAATGAGCATTTTCTCACCGGAGTTGTCTATTACAAAGTCGGCAAACTCTCTTCGTTCCTTGTCGGTCATCTGTCGGGAAATTCGTTTTCTCACGTCTTCTTCAGTAACTCCATTTCGCTTTATCACTCTGGAAATTCGCACATCTTCCGGAGCTTCTACAGTGATGATTTTATCGCAATCGCGGTAGCTTCCACTTTCAATGAGTATGGCCGCTTCTCTAATCACAAACGAGGCATTCTGTTTTTCTATCCATTTTTTGAAATCTTGCGCAACAGCTGGATGCACCAGTGAATTGAGCAGCTCCAGTTTCTCCTGGTTGTCAAAAACAATCTTTGAGAGAACCTGTGGCTGGAGTTCACCATCTTTGTAAACATCCCCTCCAAAGTGTTTGATGACTTTAGACTTGAGTTCCTCGCTTTCGGTGTAAAGTGCTTTGGCCCGATCATCGGCATTGTAGACAGGAATACCAAGTGATTGAAAGACTTTACACACAACAGTCTTTCCACTTCCAATTCCACCTGTAACTCCAATTATTCTCATGACCTAAAATTGTAAAATATATTCGATGTGAGTCATCTGTGGATAACATTTTTACTGCAATCACTTCAAAGCACCTTTAGCATTTGTTTTCTTTGCAGCAAACAATTTAGAAATCATGAGTCACCTGATTGCGCCTTCCATGTTGGCATGCGACTTCGCCAACCTTCAATCCGAAATTGAAATGATCAATGAAAGTAAAGCTGACTGGTTTCACATCGATGTAATGGATGGGCATTTTGTGCCGAATATTTCTTTTGGAATGCCAGTGATGAAGTCCATGAAAGAGCACACCAAAAAACCAATGGATGTGCATTTGATGATTTCTGATCCAGATCGCTACATTCAGGATTTTAAGGACGCAGGAGCCGATATTCTAACTGTCCACTACGAAGCTTGCAATCACCTTCACCGCTCCATTCAAGCGATAAAAGCTGCTGGAATGCAAGCAGGTGTTTCGCTCAATCCGCATACTCCCGTATCTCTGCTTCGCGATGTTATTGCTGATCTCGATCTTGTTTTGATCATGTCGGTGAACCCAGGTTTTGGTGGGCAAAAGTTTATCGGAAGAACTTACCAAAAGGTGAGCGAGCTTAAGGAACTCATTCGCGAAGAAAAGTCTTCGGCTCAGATTGAAGTGGATGGTGGAGTAAACGCGGACAACGCACCAAAGCTTGTTGCTGCCGGTGCGGACGTGCTGGTTGCCGGAAGTTTCGTGTTCAAATCTGACGATCCGCTCAAAACCATTTCCGACCTCAAAAAGGCGTAACTAAATCTCAATTGGGTTTCGATTAAAAACAGAATATTATCGATGAATGTAACCAGTTCAAAGATAATTCGTATATTTGCACCGTTTTAATGGTGTCCACCCTATACTGTTAAACATCCGATAACCTAATTTTTTGACATGCTAGATAAGTACTCTTTGCCAACAGGGTGGGCACTTCCTGTAGGACACATACGTCCTGATTCAATCGCTTTCACCTTTTTTCTCGCACTTTTATTCTTTACTCCCTTTTTTGTTTCTGCATCTCCTAATGCAGCAGAAAATGGCGATGATCCTCAGGTAATTGAGGTCTGTGAAATTCTCGGTTACCAAACCGAAAACTCTCGGTCTTTTGTGATTCCGGAGTTTGGCCAGTTTAAGGCCAGTGGTCCTGGTTTAACTTTGACCCGCTTTGACGACAACACTGCGATCATCTCCGGTACAATGGAGAAAGTGAACCAGCAGTGGAAAAAATTCGAAGTTGAATTGCACTTTGCTGGTGCTTTCAATTACTCTGAGTGGATTGACCTGGGCTATCAAGCTAAGGGAGCTAACCTTGGTGATGAAACGAGCTGGATTTTTTATGAGCTTGACGAGAACCAGGACAATCAGCTGGTTGGACAGGGTGGTCTTAGTGGTGAGATACTAAATGTCTACAATGCAGATCCAAACTACGGTTTGCAGATTGGGCAGGGAGCTAACGACAAAGACAGTGATTTTGGTTTCTCTTGGTGGTTCAATTACCCAAACTCTCAAGGGCACGGAGACATTAATGCCGACATCACTTGCGAATGCCCTGAAAATGGAATCAATTTTAACGGGGTTCCACAAGACCTTGTACTCAATTGTGGAGATGAACTTCCAGTACCTTCTGCAGTAACAGCAGTAAATGATGCAGGAGAGTCGTTGGAAATTGAGTTTTCAGAATTTGCTTCAGAAACTGGAGCCGAAGAAGTTTGCGATTTGGAAAATGGTGATCAACACGCCATTTGGTTTAGTGATGATGACGTGGTTGGAAATAATCTCAATCAACGATTCGATTTTGTAGAAAACGGAACTTTTGAGCAATTCCCGGATGGGACAGCCAGACTCACAGGAACTGTTGAAAACAGAAATGACTATGACGCTCGTTTTTCATTCACAGTTTGGCTAAAAGATGCCAGCACTTATGAAGAGTGGACGAGCATTCCGAATGCAGCTAGCCCAACAGGTTTTCGTCAGCCAAAGCTCGATGCCGGTACTTCAGTGGACATCGATGATCAGTATCTCGACTGGACCTACTACGAAATTGACGAATCCAAGAACAACGAATTTGTTGGAGAAGGAGACCTTGCTGGATACAACGGGACCATCACTCACCGCCCTTCGAACCTCCGCTGGGGAGTTCAGGTGGGAGATCGCGCCAGTCTTCAGAGTCTCGGTCATGGAATTTCTTTCTGGTTCGATGTTGAAGGTACCAACTATCACGGTGACTTCAACATGAGCATCACCGACTGTGAAGAGCAAGACGAAGAGTTTGATTGCACTGATGATTACACTATTGTGCGCACCTGGACAGCAACTGACAACTGCGGAAACATGAGCTCTGTTGCTCAAACGATAGAAATAAACGGTGATAACGAAGCTCCTACTTTGGATCAAAGTCAAATTGATTTTGCCGATTGTGACATTGATCTAAGTCAGGTTGAAGCAGCTGTATCTGATAATTGTGATGAAAACCCGGAGGTTTCAGTTGAGATTATTTCTGTTTCGAACGGTTCTGGCGGATCTTCAGATGACTGCCAGTTTAGAACTCAAACTCCAGGAGGTTGGGGGGCACCGCCAAACGGCAACAATCCCGGAGCTTATCTTCACGCCAACTTCGAAGAGACTTTTCCAAATGGAGTGACTATTGGTTGCGACAACAGTTTTACTTTTACCACAGCTCAGTCGATTACCAGCTTTCTACCCAGTGGAGGGCAGCCGTCACCACTTCCTGCTGGAAACCAGGTGAACCCAGCAAACTACGGAAATAGCTTTGCCGGTCACGTGCTCTCCCTTTCAATTAGTGTAGGGTTTGACAATGCCATTGCTAATTTTGGCGATGCCCAGGGGAATCTCTCCGATGCGATTGTTTCTGGAGGTCCTCTTTCTGGAATGACCGTGGGCGAAGTACTTGCTGAAGCAAATGCAGTAATTGGCGGATGCGACTCTGACTTTAGTCTTTCAGACCTTCACGAAACTGTTACATCAATCAATGAAAACTACGTTGATGGAGATCAGGACAACGGTTATGTTTCTTGTGAATACGGAGGAAACGAGTGTGTTTTTGTTTACGAAATTGAAGTGGTTGCCGTTGACGACTGTGGAAACGAATTGAATGAAATTTTCACTTTCGAGGTAGAAGACAACACTACGCCTGAGCTGAGCGAGACGCCAGCAGATCTCACACTTGAGTGTGGTGAGGAAATTCCAACTTATGAGATCACAGCTTCGGACAACTGCGATGAATCAGTGGAGGTAGGGTTTGAAGAAGCAATCGAAGAATTGGACTGCGGATCAACAATCACCCGCACCTGGACTGTAACAGACGATTGTGGGAACTCAACAACTCACACGCAAACGATCACGATCGAAGACAACGAAGCTCCGGTATTGGTTGGCGTTCCAGAAAATCAAACTGGACTTTGCGATGCGACTTTTGAAGCGGCTGAGGTAACAGCAACCGACTACTGCGATGAAAACGTTGAGGTTTCTGTAGAAGAAACAACAAATGGTGAAGGATGTGACTACATCATCACGTTCACCTACACTGCAACGGACGACTGTGGAAACACAGCTACCGATTCTTACAGCATTTCTGTGGAAGACAACGAAGCACCAGTGTTGAGCGAAACGCCAGCGGACCTAACGATTGAGTGCGATGAAGAAATCCCATCTTACGAAATCACGGCCACGGACAACTGCAATGAATCAGTAGAAGTGACGTTTGAAGAATCAACTCAAGCTCTCGACTGCGGATCAATGATCACCCGCACGTGGACTGCTACAGACGACTGTGGGAACTCAGTTGAGCACACACAAACTATCACAATCGAAGACAACGAAAATCCAGTTTTTGTTGGAGTTCCACAGGACCTTTCGATAAACTGTGACGAGGAAATACCAGCTCACGAGGTGAGTGCAACTGACAACTGCGATGCAGATGTTTCAATCACTTTCAACGAAGTGATTTCAGAAGGTTGCCCTTACACAATCACCCGCACTTGGACCGCTGCAGACAATTGTGGCAACAGCGTTTCTCAATCGCAAGTGATCACGGTGATCGATGAAGAAGCTCCAGTACTCGTAGGTGTTCCCGAAGATATTTCAGGTGATTGCGGTGGGGCCCCTGAAGTTGCCGATGTTTCTGCTACGGACAACTGCGATGACAACGTACAGGTAGTCTTTAGTGAAGAAGTGATCGGTGAAGTTTGCCCGTTAACGATTGTTAGAACCTGGACTGCCACCGACAACTGTGGTAATTCGGTTTCTGCAAGTCAAACAATTGAAATTGATGACGAAACTGCACCGCAAATCGAGGGTGTTCCTCAAAACGAAACGGTACAGTGTGATGCAGTGCCGGCTGTTCCGCAGGTTACTGTTTCAGATAACTGCGATGCTAATCCGGCACTAGAATACACGGAAGAAATTATTCCTCACGAGCCGATGATGGAAGGCGCTGAGCCTTGCGGTTACACAATCGTTCGCACCTGGTTGGCAACCGATGTTTGTGGCAACACGACAACTGTTCAGCAAGAAATTGAAGTAGAAGACACTGTTGCTCCTGAGTTAGTTGGTGTGCCGGAAAACACAACAGTAGAGTGTGGTGAAATTCCCGAGCCTGTGGAAGTAATGGCAGTTGACAACTGCTACGAAGGTGAAATGGAGGTACTTTTCACCGAAGAAGTGATTGGTGCGGAATGCGGATACCAGATCGTTCGCACCTGGACAGTGGAAGACAACTGCTGGAATTATGCATCACAATCGCAGGTGATCACAGTTGAAGATAATACTGCACCAATACTGGTTGGGGTGCCTCAAAACGAAACAATTGAATGTGATGAAGAGATTGCCGAAGCGCAAGTTGCTGCAACTGACAATTGTGATGAAGACGTTGCTGTTTCGATGGATTCTGAAACTGAGTACCTTGCTTGTGGTTACATTTTGATCAGAACATGGACCGCTACAGACAATTGCGGAAATTCATCTTCAGCGACTCAAGTCACAACGGTAATAGATGAAGAAGCTCCAGTTTTAGCCGGAGTTCCTCAAGATGCAACAGTAGCTTGTGATCAGGTGCCTGCTGCAGCGGAAGTATCTGCAGAAGACAATTGCTCTGCGAATGTAGAAGTGGTTTTTTCAGAAGAAATCAGCGAGGGATGTCCTTACACCATCACACGTACGTGGACTGCCACTGACGATTGTGACAACAGCGTTTCTCAGTCTCAAGTGATCACTGTGATTGATGAAGAAGCTCCGGTGTTGAATGGAGTGCCCACAGACACAACAGTTGAGTGCGATCAGATCCCTGCGGTAGCTGATGTTACTGCTTTAGATAATTGTACCGAAACTGTTGAAGTCTCTTTCTCAGAATCATTCGATCCTGCGGATTGCGGCTACGTAATCGTCAGAACATGGTCAGCTGAAGATCTTTGCGGAAATGAAGTGATAGAAACTCAAACGATCACAGTTGTTGACTCAACGAATCCTACAATCGTGTCGCAACCGGAAGATCTAACTCTTGAATGTGCTGAGGGACTTCCAGCTGACACGCCCGTGTTTACTGACAACTGTGACGAAGAGCTGGAAGTGGCGTACAGCGAAATTGTGGCTGAGCTAGATTGTGGCCAGGAAGTCATTCAAACCTGGACAGCCATCGACAACTGTGGAAACGAAACATCTGTTTCGAGAGCGGTGACTTTCATCGACACCACGGCTCCGGTTTTCGTGAACGTACCAGAAGATGCCTCTTTCGAATGCACGCAAGTTCCAAATGCTCCAGAGCTGGAGGTTGAAGACAATTGCGATCATGAAGTTGAGGTGACCTTTGAAGAGTCTGTTGAAGAGCTGGATTGTGGATTTATTATCACCAGAGTTTGGACAGCTATGGATGACTGTGGAAACCAAACGTCAGTTTCTCAAACTGTGACTGCCATTGATGAAACAGCACCTGTAGTTCTTTCAGTTCCAGAAGATGCAACGGTAGAGTGCGATGAGGAAGTTCCAAACAGCACACCGGAATTCACAGACAATTGCACTGAAGATCTTTCAATCGAAACCACTTCATCAATCGAACAGCTCGATTGTGGTTATCTTATCAATAAGGTATGGACTGCGACAGATGAATGTGGAAACACAACTACTGTTGAACAACAGATCACTGTGATTGACACGACAGCTCCAGAAGTGATTTCTGCACCAGCTGATATAACAATTGAATGCGATGAAGCTGAACCAACAGATGAGCCAGTCTTTACCGATAATTGCGATGAGGAATTGGAAGTCGTAGCTGCGAGTTCAATTTCAGAACTAGAGTGCGGTTACCAAATTGAAAAAACGTGGACCGCGACAGACAACTGCGGAAACGAAACTACAGTTTCTCAGTTGATCACAGTGATTGACGAGACTGCTCCAACCTTGATTGGAGTTCCAGAAAATGCAACTGTGGAGTGCGAACAGGTTCCTGCTGCTGCAGAAGTAACCGCGAATGACAATTGTGATGATCAGATAGAAGTGACCTTTACTGAGTCTATTGAAGAGTTAGAATGCGGATACATAATTAACAGAACATGGTCTGCGTCTGATGATTGCGGAAACATTGTCGAAGCAACTCAGATAATCACCGTTGAAGACAACACTAATCCTGAATTGGTGGGAGTTCCTGAAAACGTAACTGTTGAGTGTGACGCAATTCCCGAAGTGGCCTTAGTTGCGGCTCAGGACAACTGTGATGAAAACCTGACTGTGAATGTGACAGAATCCATCGAAGAGCAGGAGTGTGGATACCTTTTGATTCGTACATGGGCCGTTCATGATGATTGTGGAAATTCGAATTCTGCAACTCAGGTAATTACTGTTGAGGATACGACAGCTCCGGTAATCACTTCTTCACCTGAAGATCTAAATGTAGAGTGTTCTGCAGTTCCAGGATTTGGTCAAATCGAAGTGGAAGACAACTGCGATGAAAACCTGACCATCGAAACTTCAGAATCTCAGGTTTCTGTCGAATGTGGATACGAATTGACGAGAACCTGGACTGTGACGGATGACTGTGGAAACACTGCAGTGGCGACACAAACGATACTTGTAGCTGATACTACAGAGCCTGAAATCATTGGCATTCCTGAAGACGTGACGATTGAATGTGGAGAGGAGCTTCCTGAAACACCTGAAGTTGAGTTTATCGACAACTGCGATCCGAATCCGATTTACTGGATTACTGAAGAAGTAGAGCTGCTCGATTGCGGTTATCAGGTAATTCGAATTTTCCGCGCTGTCGATGAGTGCGCTAATGAAAATATCCAAACCTGGGTGATCACTGTGACTGATCAGACGGCACCTGTCTTTGGTGAAATTCCAGCTGACACCACAGTACAGTGCGGAATTGATGGACCAATTCCAACAGTTACTGCAACTGATGTGTGTGATGACGAGGTAGAGATTCAGTACAGCGAAGAGGTGAGTGACGGGTGTCCTTATACCATCACTAGAACCTGGACAGCGATTGACGATTGCGGTAATTCTTCTGTTGCCACTCAAGTGATAACCGTGGAAGACAACGAAGCGCCTACTTTCGTGAACATTGAACCACTCGTGAATGTCGAGTGCGATGAAATAGGAGATTTTACGGTTGAAGCAATAGATAATTGTGGTGAAGTTGAAATCGGAATTCAATCGGAATTGGTGTTCTCTGGTGGATGCCTGGGCACGATCG
This sequence comes from Halocola ammonii, assembly GCF_049334165.1. NCBI lineage: Bacteria > Pseudomonadati > Bacteroidota > Flavobacteriia > Flavobacteriales > Halocolacceae > Halocola > Halocola ammonii. Next base: position 4,437 of record NZ_JBEGHD010000003.1, on the reverse strand, counting down.
AGCGAGTATGGATTGCGACTGATCAGTGTGGAAACAGCACAACCTATTTGCAGTTGATCCACATCGAAGACACCACAGCGCCTGAAATCTTCAACGCTCCAGAAGATGTAACAATTGATTGCGGAGATGAAATCCCGGCTGTCGCACAAGACGTTTTTGCAGAAGACAATTGCAACGATGTAGAAGTCATTTTTGACGAGGAAGTAAGTGGTGAGTTCTGTCCTTATACCATCACAAGAACCTGGACAGCGATTGATGATTGCGGAAACATGACTCAGACAGAGCAGGTGATCACTGTAGATGTTGATGTTCCGGAGCAACAAGTCGACATCCTGGCTTATCCGAATCCGTTTAACAACAAGTTTACAGTTACTTTCAGCATACCACGTGATGCGCAAGTGAAAGCTTCGATCCACGACATGACAGGGAAGAAAATGATGGACCTTTATGATGGAAAGGCGAATGCGTGGACGCTTTATGAATTCAATAAAACTTCTAATTGGGACAGCGGAACTTACATTTTGCACCTGGTTGTGGACGGAGAAGTTCACCATCACAAGCTGATTGTCAATAATCAGTAGGTGTAGTTTTTAGGGTGATGTTTAACTTAAAAGCGCCTCTCCAGACCTCTGGAAAGGCGCTTTTTTATTCTGCAAAACCGCGGTTTTATTGGTTCCCGAAGTTTCGTTTAATCTTTGAAATAATTCGATGAACAACAAAAAAAACTCGATGAATGTGGTGATAGTTTAGATATTATTTATATTTGCATCTCTGCACGTCTAACATAGCTTTATACTTTTTTATTAACCGTAACCGAATTACTAATCAACCTCTTAGAGTTATGAAGGACAATTACCTCTATGATCTAGGTGCGTCTAATCGCATCCTTAGCAAAATCACTCTCTTGCCTTTAGTGCTTTTTGCATTTTTCATCACAAGTTTCACCAATATTAATGCCCTTTCAACGGTATCTACTGATGAAACTTGCAATGCGCATTTCGATCACGTCAACCTAGGTAGCGATGCTACTTGCGGTGCTTGTGATGGCGTTCTCATTGTTGATCCAAACTACAATGCGACAGGAACTTTCGTAGTTCATTATACTTTCGAAGGAGATGTTTACACAGTTGGACCCTTCGATGAGTCTGGTGACATTGAGATTACCGGTTTGTGTCCAGGTCTCTACGAAGACATTACCATAGAAGGTGTTTACACTGGCTGTGATGATATCTGGGATACGGACGTTTTAATTGGTGTACCAGCCGGTTGCAATGAGGATCCTTGTATTAACTCAAACCTTTCTGTGAGCATTGATGCCGGGCCGGAAGTGTGCGAAGGTGAAGAGGTTACTCTCACTGCAAGTGTTTCTGGAAATGAGGATTGTGCGGAATGTTGTACTCGGGAAGTGTTCAATACTGATCATTGCAACAGCAATAACTTTTACAGTATTTGGCTAAATAACGGGGGAACTCCAACACATTTCGAAGCGTCAGAGTTGAGCTGGACCGAGTGTCCTAATGGAACTGCTCATTTCACTGCTACAGCGAGTAATGGTCACGATAATATTGAGGTTGATATAACTTTTTCAGGAGGAACTTCGACTACCCCTTCAGGAAGTCCAAAGAATAATGATTGTGTATCTATTGACGATAGCGACTGGTACTACTACACTGAGATGAGTGGTACAATTGTTACAGATAATCACGGTACACTTTACCTTTCAAGAAGAGGCCCTGCAATGCAGGTAGGTCTAAATGCCAATGCCACAGGTGTTGGTTTTGGTGGTTCGGGATGGTTCAATATCGCTGGTGGTGATGGATATTACTCTGAAGGTGATGTCAACATTATGCTTTCACCAGAATGCGTTGCCCAGGACAATCCGGAAGAACCTTACGGTTTGCTTTGGTCGACAGGAGAGACTACGGAGTCTATTGTAGTTACACAGCCAGGAAACTATTCTGTGACTGTGACAAACTGCAATAGTTGCGAAGCTTCTGCAGACATCGATGTCGCATTCACAGAAATTCCAGAAGTTACGGTTAACTCGACAAACTCTGACTGCCTCGAAGACGGTGGTTCAATCACATTCTCATTCCCTGATCATCCAAACAGAACTCACATTGAGTTTTCACTCGATGGAGGAAATTCATGGCCATCCGAATATAAGGTGGAAGATAACAGCGGGTCCTTCTCTGTTACGGGTCTTTCTATTGGAGCTTATGATCTTTACGTGAGATGGGGAAATGACGATTGTCCTATCGATTTGCCAGATGTGACTATTGAAAACACTGGATGTGCAACACCACCAGTAGGCACGCCACTCGAAGATCTTGAAGTATCGTGTGGTGAAGAAATTCCTTTCAATGAGCCAACCTTTACTTCAGAGTGTTACGAAGAATTAAATGTGGTATTTGAGGAAGTAACCATTGGCCCAGATGGAGTAGAAGAAATTTGTGATCTCCAAAATGGAGATCAGCATGCTATCTGGTTTAATGACGATGACGTTGTTGGAGCAAACCTGAATCAAAATTTTGATTTCGTTCAGGACGGAACTTTCGAGCAATTTGCTAATGGAACGGCCAAGTTGACCGGAACAGTGGAGAATCGAAACAATCCAAATGCACGTTTCTCATTCACTGTATGGTTGACAAATGAGAGTACTTATTCAGAATGGACCAGTATTCCGAATGCGTCCAGTCCTACTGGATTCCGTGAGCCAAAGTTAGATGCTGGCACCACTGTAAACATTACCGATGAGTACCTCGATTGGACCTACTATGAAATTGACGAGTCTAAAAACAACGAATTTATTGGTGAGGGTGACCTGGCCGGATATTCAGGTACAATAAGCCACCGACCTTCTAACCTTCGCTGGGGTGTTCAGGTTGGTGATCGCGCTAGTCTCCAAAGTGTGGGACACGGAATTTCGTTTTGGTTTGATGTAGATGGCTCGAGCTACCACGGAGACTTTAACATGGGAATGGCAAATTGCCAAAACCAGGAACAGGAATTCGATTGCGCTGATGATTACACAATTGTTCGCACATGGACAGCAACTGACGAGTGTGGCAACAGCACTAGTATCACTCAAAATATTGAAGTAAACGGAGATGATGAAGCACCAATGGTTGACTGCGAACTTCTGGAGATAGAAGCCTGTGGAGTTGATCCATCATCAATTGAAGGTGCAATCACAGATAATTGTGACGAGTCTCCAACTGTTACAGTTGTAATCAACTCAGAAGGAATTGCTGGTGACGTTTGTCAGTACAGAACTCAAACCCCTGGAGGCTGGGGAGCTTCTCCAAGTGGAAACAATCCTGGAGCATATCTTCACGCCAATTTTAATTCTACCTTCCCTAACGGAATCACAATTGGATGTGACAACAGTTTCACATTTACAACGGCTCAGTCTATCACCGACTTTTTGCCAAGTGGTGGTTCACCGTCTCCTCTTCCAGTTGGAAACCAGGTGAACCCAACGAATTACGGAAACAGTTTTGCGGGACATGTTCTCGCACTTTCTATCAGTGTTGGGTTTGACAGTGCAGTTCCGAGCTTCGGAGCGTCTGGAGGAAACCTTTCAGACCTCGTTATTGGTAGTGGGCCATTGGCAGGAATGACAGCTGGTGAAGTACTAGCCGAAGCAAATGCAGTAATTGGTGGATGTGCATCTCCTTACAGTCTTGGTGACCTTCACGAAACGATCACCGCAATCAACGAAAACTTTGTTGATGGAATCATGGACAACGGATATTTTATCTGTGATGAAAGCATTTGTGCTTACCTCACAGAGGTGCACATTATTGCTGAAGACGATTGTGGAAACGTACTCGATCACGTTTGCAATTTCTACGTAGTGGACGAAGAAGGACCTGTCTTTACAGGAGTTCCTGAAGACCAAACTGTAGAATGCTATGACGATATTACGCCAGCTGTAGTAACTGCAACAGACCTTTGCAGTGGCGAAGCAGAAGTTACTGTCGAGGAAATTATTGAAGGTGAAGAATGTAATCAGACAATCACTTATGTCTATACGGCTATGGATGATTGTGAAAATATTTCAACCGCCTCTTACACAATTACTGTTCAGGACAATGAAGCGCCAGTTCTTATTGGAATTCCAGAAGATCAGGCAGGAGTTTGCGATGAGATTTACGAACCAGCTGTAGTTACAGCGACTGACAATTGTGACGATGATGTTGCGGTTTCAGTTGAGACTTCTCAGGAAGGTGAAGGCTGTGAGTACACCATTACTTATACGTATACTGCAATAGACGATTGCGGAAACATGGCAACGGATTCTTACAGCATCTCGGTTAGCGATGATGAAGCCCCTGTCTTCACATCAGTACCAGCAGCGCTGACACTGGAGTGTGACGCAGAGATCCCAGCCACAACAGCAGAAGCAGTAGACAACTGCGACAGCTCAGTGGT
>NZ_JBEGHD010000039.1:0-695 GCF_049334165.1 Halocola ammonii | reverse complement strand
ACTGTCACCAAAATGTTTTGGCCTTCGCAGAAGTTGAACTCAGCTCCGTAGCCGGCAACTACTCCGTTGAACAGGATATTTACATCCGGCTCTTCGTTGATTGTTATGGAGGCTCCGTAGAGCTCTTCAGTGTCTTCGAAGGTGCATCCGTTGGCATCGGTGATTGTGGTCAGGTCGATCTCGTAAGTACCCGGCTCGAGCAGCTCTGTTGCGAAGGTATCTCCTTCTTCTACAGTTGCTGTTTGCTCGGCTCCGCCATCGACCGTCCAGGTGATGGTGAATGGTCCGGTTCCTGAAAGAATCTCGCTCATAGCAGCATTCACTTCTGTTCCTTCGCAGTAGCTAAACTGGGCATTGTAGCCAGCAAGCTCTCCGTTGAAGGTGAAGTTCGCATCCGGTAGCGGATTGATCGTAAGTTCAAGCGTGTCGATGGTTGTGCAGCCGTCAACGGTCGTTTCGTTGGTGTAAACTCCGCTTTCGGTATAAACTGTTCCGTTCCACTCGTAGCTTTCGCAGGCGGTAACTGTTTCGGTTGAACCGGCTGTCTCACTAACGTTGATCGTCACTGAATAAGGATCAGTATCGCTCAGTGAGCAGTTGGCATCGCTCAAGGCTGTGAGGGCTACTGTGTACGATCCAGGCGCCAGTGTACCGTTGAAGAGCTCGTCCCCGTTTTCAACTCCTGTGGCGCTTTC
>NZ_JBEGHD010000038.1:0-842 GCF_049334165.1 Halocola ammonii | reverse complement strand
GGAGCTGTAACTGTAACTTCTTCAGATGAAGTATCAGCTGGAAGCGATTGCCCACAAGCAAGCACAATCACACGTACATTCACAGCAGAAGATGAGTGTGGAAACACATCAACTGCCGTACAGGTGATCACAATTGTTGACACAACTGCTCCAGTAATTGAAGGTGAAATCGAAGTAGAAATGCCATGCGATATGGTAGACGAGTCTATTTTGGTAGAAGCTTCAGACAACTGCGGTGAGGTGACTCTTACTTATGAGGACGAAGGTGTATCAGGAGGATGCGCAGGACGTATCATCCGCTTGTACACAGCAGTTGATGAGTGCGGAAACAGCTCAACTTTCGAGCAAATCATCGATCTTGTTGATGAGGTAGCTCCAGAGTTTGTGCTCTTCCCAGAAGATGTAACAGTAGAATGCGACCAGGTACCATCTAACGAAGGACTGGAAGTAGAATACACAGACAACTGTACAGATGTAACTCTAGAATACAACGGTGAAGTAATCACTGAAGGTGAGTGCGCAGGTCAGTACACAATTGAGCGTACATGGACTATAACTGATAACTGTGACAACAGCACATCAGCGACATGGACAATCAATGTGGAAGACACAACTGCTCCAGTATTCGAAGTAGTTCCACAAGATGTAACTATCGAGTGTGACCAGGATCTTCCAACAGACGAAGCAACAGCTTTCGATAACTGTGGTGAAGTGACAATCACATCTTCAGATGAAGTTGCAGATGGTGAGTGCCCACAAGAATATGTGGTAACACGTACCTTCACAGCAACAGATGACTGTGGAAATGCAAGTACAGCAGTACAGGTAATCACAGTAGTTGA
>NZ_JBEGHD010000037.1:0-898 GCF_049334165.1 Halocola ammonii | reverse complement strand
CAAACAGCTCCTTATCTGCAGTGTCCTTGACTTTCATATCTTTAGCTTTTTTGAACTTAAAGTTAGCCAAGGACGCTGCTTTTACATGGATGCTATACGCAATGCCCTTCGGGACACTGCGCATAGCCAAACCGTTGGCGTGCATGCGAAAAAAATGAAACGACTTTTTCAAATATTGACCATTGCTATTTTATTAACGACAACTTCTTGTTGCGACATTTTATGTGAACGACAAGAACATGCTGAACTGATAATTGAGAAAGTTGAGAAGTTCAAAAAGGATAAAGGACGACTTCCAGAAGATGTGACTGAAATAGGGTTAGACGATACTCAGATGCACCTCTCATTTTATCAACTAACAAGTGACACGACTTACATGGTTTGGTACGGACTCGGTGTTGGAGAATCCAAAATTTACAGATCCGAAACAAAAAAGTGGACTGAAGAAGAATGAAGAATAAGTGGAAAATAGCATTTTGGATTTGTCTCCTTCTTTTAATTGTTACGGCAGGTATTGGATTCTATTCAGTTGTTGACCAAGCAGTGACATTAACATACATGAAAGAAGGATACTCTGACACGGAATCGGACTTAGAAACAATCATTAAAATTGTTGGACAAACTGACCAAACCAAACAAGAAATTAAGAACGTGCTTAAAGACCATAGACTTTATGAATACATGGACTTTAGAACAGACACAATCGGAATTGAACGAGTTACTCTCATTTTCGAGAATGATTCTTTAAAGAGCATAGAAAAGCAATGGTAAAAAAGAAAAAAGCACGACACGCCAACATCGGCTCCTATGTAAAGCCCTCAGCTCACTCTAAAAGTAATAAATAATATTTTTCTATACTCTTTTATGTCATTGTAGTTGGTGTTGGGCTGTTGGGTTG
>NZ_JBEGHD010000036.1:0-1130 GCF_049334165.1 Halocola ammonii | reverse complement strand
CTTGATTGGGAGTATGAGTCAACAAGTGAAGAGGGGCTTGCTGCGATAAAGGATGCTTTTATTGATGATGGCTATTTTGCTTGTATGGCCACACTACCCAATGAAAACTGGACCGGTGTAATTCCTACGGTAATGAAAATGGACATGGAAGGTAACCAGCTCTGGAGAACTCAAATCTGGGACGATCATTTTCATTATAACAATGAAGGTCGCAGGATACTTCTTGCAGAAGACGGAAATTACGTTGCCGCAGGATGGAGATATGAAATTCTGGAAGAACCCAACGATACTTCCGGAACCTATAACGACCTGGCGTGGATCTCCAAACTGAACAGTGAGACGGGCGACATTTTGTGGACGCGTTATTACCAATACCTCGACTTGCCTTTTGAAAAACATAGGCTCTACGACATGAGAAACACTTCTGATGGAGGCTTTATTTTTTGTGGACAATCACAAGATCAATGGCCAGATGCTGAGTTAACAGAACCTCCCTACCAACAAGGTTGGCTGGTGAAGCTGGACGAATATGGCTGCCTGGTAGAAGGTTGTGAGGAATTTGACATTGCGGTAGAGGAAAAGGAACCTCAGCAGGTTCAGTTTTTTAAAGCCGGCCCCAACCCTGCCAGTGAAGTGCTGCACATTTACCAAACTCAGCAATTGGATAAAAACGCCTCTTACACCATCACCGATCTTCAGGGAAGAACTATTCAGCAATTTCCTGCCCCACAGGCAAACACCACGCTCATCCTAAATGTCGAAAGCTGGGCAAGCGGAACTTATGTGTTGAGTCTTACAGAGAGTAATAGGTTGTTGCAAAGTGAAAAGATAGTGGTTAGGTAGGGTTTCGCATTAACTTGTCACTTCGCGGTTATGATCCTCCTCCGCCCTTCGGGCACCTCCTCACGCTGTCGCTGAAGCTTTAGCGTAGGCGCCCAAAGGAGGACAGCTTGCAGCTACGGGCTTTACAACGCTGCCAGAAACCACAGTAGGCACATTAGGAAAACATAGACACATAGATTCTATGTGCCTTTTACCTACTTGTCTTGAGATCTGAGAGAGAACTCAATCAAGGAATATATGTGATTAGAAATGCAGAATTCTACTGTGACTATGTGTTAAAACTGCGG
>NZ_JBEGHD010000035.1:0-1225 GCF_049334165.1 Halocola ammonii | reverse complement strand
CAAAACAATGCTCGATGTTTGCCTGATTTCTCCTGAATAGTTTCCATTTTCCAGAGTAATCAATTCGCGATCTACTCTTTCGGCTATCAATTGAGAACCATCCTGAGAACAGCAGATATTTCGGTAATGATAATTATCACAAAAATCAATGAGTTGAGTATATTCTCCTGAAGGGACTTCCAGCTGGTATAGGCCTCTTCGAAGCTCTGTGAAGTAAGCCTTATCGTTTGTGTTTGACCAGCAAAGGCCCGTTATGCTAGCTAAGTCATTTTCAACGAGACTCACCAAAGGAGTTAATTCGAAATTTTCCAAACTTGAAAAGCCGATTTGGATTTCTCCATCAATTGCAGTCTCGGCAATCAGCTTATCATCGAAAGAGATGTCACTACTCAATGTTGAACCAACAAAATCTCCATCCACAGTTTTTAAGGTGTCAGTGACTGTCGAACCTATATCGTATTCAAAAAAATAATAAGGAACCCCAAGTGTAGGTGTGTGCTGCCAATATAATTTAGTTCCAGAATTGTTCCAAACTGGATTCAAGTTGTGCACATCTCCACTGACCATATCCTGTTGAGTTCCATCAGAGTTAATTAGTTGAATCTGATAATCAGACTCTTTATCAAAGGCGATCAAACCTGTTCTGCTCCATTCAGGCTGAGTAAGAAGCAATGTATTATTCACTAAAACATTTTTCTCGCAGGTTGCTAAATTAAATTTCATGATCTTAAATTCTCCCTTTTCATAGTCCTTGTAGCTGTACACAAACTCACAATTATTCTCAGGATTGAAAAACGGCTTTTCATATTGAAATCTGCTGTCTGAAAACCACGTTATCCCGAGCATTGGAAATTCTTCGCATTCGAGCGAATCCGCAACTTCGGTGCAATTAGCAGGTGGTGAAGGTTGGGACTTCTCGAGTTCAGCGTCCTTTTGGCAAGAGAAAAGTGCCAAGAACAAGAGAATTAAAGATATTCGAGTAGACAGCATATTTTCCAGAAATTAAGTAGAAGTCACTAAGTTAAGACTTTCTCAAAATCTGAAAGTCCACGAAAAAGGGAAATCAATTTTGATTTGAACTAGCACGACATTACTCCAGGTTTATTTTAGTCTCTTCAAGTGTGTTTAGATCAATCAAAACAATGCTCGATGTTTGCCTGATTTCTCCTGAATAGTTTCCATTTTCCAGAGTAATCAATTCGCGATCTACTCTTTCGGCTATCAA
>NZ_JBEGHD010000034.1:0-1403 GCF_049334165.1 Halocola ammonii | reverse complement strand
GACACCATCGCTGGTGACTGCGCGCAAAACTTCACTATCGTTCGCACTTTCACTGCTACTGATGCTTGCGGTAACAGCACTGTTGATTCTCAAGAGATCTCAGTTTCTGACGAGACTGCTCCTGAGTTCACTTTTGTGCCAGAAAACGCAACAATCGAGTGTGATGCCGAACTTCCAGTTGAAATGGCTACTGCCGAAGACAACTGTGGTGAAGTAACTGTTTCTTACGAAGATTACGATTTGATTACCCCATGGGTGTTCTCTTCTACTTCTGGAGACGGTTCTGGTGAAGTAACTGAAGACGGTCTTACTCTTGTAAGCTCTGATTCTGGTACAGAAGTTAGCCAGGTAGTTGCTCTCACTGCTGCAGCTAAAGCGATTACTATCAGCTTCGACTGGGATTACTCAACTGTAGATGTTGACGGTGCTCCTTTCGAATTGTTCGGATACACTGTTGACGGAGTGTTCACACAACTTTCTGACAATGGTGGATCTAACGATCAGTCTGGTAGCGCTTCTATCGAAGTACCTGCTGGAAGTGAAGTTGCCTTTATCATCGATGCAATTGACGACATCCTTGGTGCTGCAACTGCTAACGTAACTAACATCAACATCGAAGCTGCTGAGCTCGAGTGCCCAATCGTTGATTGCTTCATTCGTGAGTTCACTGCTGTTGATGAGTGTGGAAACACTACTGTTGCTCAGCAATTCGTAACTATCCAGGACACTACTGCTCCTGTGATTGAAGGCGAAATCGATATCGATATGGCTTGCGATAACATCAACGACAATATCCTTATCGAAGCTGCTGACAACTGCTCAGATGTTACTATCACTTACGAAGACACTCCAGTTTCTGGAGGATGCGCTGGTCGTATCATCCGTGATTACGTTGCAACGGACGCTTGTGGTAACACTGCTGAATTTGAACAAATCATCACACTTATTGATGAAGTTGCTCCGGTATTCACTTCTTTCCCAGAAGACCTCACTGTAGAATGCAGCGATGTTCCTTCTGTTGATGGAGTTGAAATCGGGTTTGAAGACAACTGCACAGATGTATCTCTTTCTTACGATGGTGAAACAATCATCGAAGGTGAGTGCGCTGGTCAGTACACTATCGAACGTTCATGGACGATCACTGATGCTTGCGAAAACGCTACCAGCCAAACGCAAACTATCAACGTGATAGATACTACTGCTCCTGAGTTGTTTGTTCCTGCTGACGCTGCTTACAGCTGCGATGAGGACATCAACTACGCAGGTGCTGAGTATTCTGACAACTGTTCAGAAGTGAATCTTGAAGTAGCTGTAGACACCATCGCTGGTGACTGCGCGCAAAACTTCACTATCGTTCGCACTTTCACTGCTACTGATGCTTGCGGTAACAGCACTGTTGATTC
>NZ_JBEGHD010000033.1:0-1467 GCF_049334165.1 Halocola ammonii | reverse complement strand
TCCTATGTAAAGCCCTCAGCTCACTCTAAAAGTAATAAATAATATTTTTCTATACTCTTTTATGTCATTGTAGTTGGTGTTGGGCTGTTGGGTTGTGGTCAACTTCGCGAGGCTCCCGTGTGGGCGGTGAGTTGTCCACCAAGTCAACAGCTATCCTTTTGGCTCTACCTCCTATGTGTAGTTGCCGGCAAAAGGCCGACACCACCAGCATCAATTTGATTCCATCAGGTAAAAAGGCCCCTTGCTATAGCTTGTGATCTTCAGTTAAACCAAAGTCACCGGTGTTGTTTTGAGGTCCTCTTGATTAATACCTTGTATTTTCTTTGAGCACCAAAGGTGTTATGTTTTGTTTTCTACTGCACTACTCCTGGTTGGTAAGGTATGCCTGTTTTGATCACTGCCAGAGTTCGTCTCAAAAGTTTATTGGCCACCTTCACAATTATTGCTTTGCTGTCTTTGCCGGCATGGCTGCGGTAGTATTGCTGCATCACCGGGTCGAAGCGAAGGGCTTGCCATGCGGCTTCCACAAAGTAGCTCCGCATGATTCGGTTTCCTCGTGGGTTCATCCGGCTGGTGGCTTGTTTTTCTCCACTCTCGCTCACTCCGGGGATCAATCCCACGTAAGCCGAGAGTTGACGGAAGTTACCAAATCGCCTCAGGTTTCCCAACTCACTCAATATCCCACATGCAGTGATCCCTCCTATTCCCGGTATGCTGCGCAATAGGTTGTAATCTCTTTTTTGGTGTTTGCGGCACCAGGCTCTCAATCGGTTGCTAGCATCGCGCAGCTGTTCATCCACAAACTGGTATTGACGAAGTAAGCTCTGCAGGCTTTCTTTGGCGGTGTTGTAAGCAAACTCCTGGCTCGATATCCACTCCAAAAAAGCCTTCGACCAATTGGGGTTATCGAACTCTTGGGGAACCTTGATTCCCATAAACAGCAACTGGCTTTTGATCCGGGACTTCGTGCGCCTCAGGTCCTTTACCAGATTGTTGCGTGCCCGAAACAAACTGCGGAGTTGTTCGCGCTCTGGATCCGGAACAGTGATTCCGTGCAGCCGGCCATCTTTGAGTTCCCGACAAATCAACTGTGCGTCAATTTTGTCGGTTTTTTGATACTGCGCCTTGCCGGTGCGCGAAAGATCGGCTGGATTGAAAACAATCGATCGCCAGCCAAATGCCCGAAACATCCGATGTGCACTGTAGCCGCAGCATCCTGCTTCGTAGGCACAACTTACCTTGTGGCCAGGGTAGAGCTTGTCTACCCAATTCTTTAGTTTAATCGGATCAACCGGCATTGTTAAACTCGTGCCATTGAATAAATCCGTGGAAGTATGTATCTTCCAGCTGCGTTTGTGAATATCAATCCCCACAAACAGCTCCTTATCTGCAGTGTCCTTGACTTTCATATCTTTAGCTTTTTTGAACTTAAAGTTAGCCAAGGACGCTGCTTTTACATGGATGCTA
>NZ_JBEGHD010000032.1:0-1666 GCF_049334165.1 Halocola ammonii | reverse complement strand
AAGAGGAAAGGCCTTTAGACGCTTTTGGAAAAAATCTGGAAGTGATCAAGGGAAAATCCGTAGCACCCCAAAAATCTGATGTTAACTACTTCACAGGCGGGTCTCTCATGCCCGGGATGAGTTTTAATGAAACTTCTTACGACTTCGGGTTTAACGGAATGCTTAAAGATGATGAGATTGCTGGGAGTGGGAACTCCTATGATTTTGGATCTAGAATGTATGACCCAAGGATAATGAGGTGGTGGAAAGTGGATCCTCAGGCATCAGAATATCCATATGCATCACCATATAACGCTTTTGGAAATAACCCTATCTTATTTGTTGATCCTGATGGAGAGGCAATTTATGTGTATTGGCACGGAATGATGAGACTTTATATCCCGGGGATGAAACCGCCTACGGATGATGAATTTGCTGCTCGAGTGATAAATTCGCTTAATGAAGTGCACTCAACAGAAGTGGGAGCTGAAGTAATAAATGGATTAGTGAATAATTATGATCAGGTATTAGATATTAGACCTGGTGGACGTTCATTGTATGGAGCAGGATTTGGTATACTTGATCAAAAAAGAGAAAACCAGTTTAAGAAACTAGTTGCTTCAGGAAAGTATAGAAGTGCTGGGAACTTAATTGATGGTACAATGATCTTTAATATTAACATGCCGATAGGAGAAGAAGTTTACGAAGATGACAAAGATGGGGTTGATTTTAATTTTACTACAGTTTTAGCTCACGAGCTTTGGCATGGACACCAGGCAATGACTTTAGGAGGAGAGTCATATGTGGCATTATTCACCCATACGGAGAATTTTGTCCCATTCAGCGAGATTCAGGCAGTGGGCTTTGAAAACTATTTTAGATTTAAATTTTATGGTGAGAATGATGTAAGGTTTCTATATACAACTCCAAAAGGGGGAGCTGGATTAATTGATAACTATTATGAATATGGCTGGGGTTATCTTTCAAAAAGTTCAATACCGGGAATTGAGTTTGACGTGGATGGTGCGATCTATAATTATTGGCGCTATGGCACAGTAGAAGAGTCAGAAGAAAGTCTTATGCAAAAATATGGAGGCAAGCAATGAGTTGTTATCAGAGTGTCTTTGTATCATTATTATTAAGCATTGTACTCCTTCTGGGATGCCAGAGAAGTGAAAAGAATAAACTTTTTTCGAATATCTATTCAGGGCAACACAAAAAAAAGGTAATAGGAAAGGATAGTATTTACGATCCTTTTCTTTTCAAATATGGAAATGATACAGTTTTGGTGCACCCGATTTTTTGTGATGATTTAGTAAGGGCATTACTTGTTGAAGATCTTAATTATCCATCAGATTCCTCTTTTATGAGAATATACAATAGTCTTGCCGATTCAGCTGGTAATTCTGTGGAGGTTGTGATAGTTAAAGATTATCCAAGAGTTATTCATGATCCCGACTCCCTAATTTATGTTTATGATGAACGGTATGTGGAACTAGAAAAAGGTGTTCTTCAATGTAAATAGAGTTCTATTAAAGCATAGACTTGGAGTGAGTCCGATGTGAAAACATAGGTCTTCATCACCGCACCTGATTTCTAACCTCTGCAGTTGCTTTTAAAACTCTGAGGTCAGAAACCTTAAGTTTTTTGGAGTAGTGATATTTGTCCTTGGCATCTTTGATAGCCA
>NZ_JBEGHD010000031.1:0-1748 GCF_049334165.1 Halocola ammonii | reverse complement strand
GACTCATACTCCCAATCAAGTTCACCATCAACATCTAATTTGAAAATATGATGATAGTTGGGTTCTTCACCCGACACGCCAATTTTAGCAATGGCGATCACGCCTCCGTCATCGGTGGGAATGATTACCCGGCAGTAGTCGGGACTTTGGTTTGTTTCGTAAGTGTACTGCCAAATAATATCGCCATTTTCGTGAATTTTCCAAATGAGAAAATCGTTTCCAGTACTTTCCTGAACAAAATTTGCTAAAAAGAACAAATAATTATTGGTGCCCTTCTTCACACTGAGGGCAGCAATAAATGGGTATTCAGGGTCTGGATTAGGTGAATAATACCTACGAACCTGAAGAGTGTCACCGTCCATATTGAAATATGCTATGTATCCTTGTCTTATTCCTTCTGAATCGTACGTGATGCCACTGTGAATAAGAACGGAGTCATTAAGAAAATTGAGATCTGGATTTTGAGAGTAGTATTCAGCATCACCCAAACCTCCATAAGTTTCCTGAAATAAAAAATTCCCTTCCAGGTCAAATTTGGCAAAGATCATAGGTGTCGCCAGCGGGTTTAAAGAGTCTCCAAGAAATCCTGTACTGACGTATCCATCCTCCAATTCTATCACACTCATGAGGAGAGTATTTGGAAAGTCGCTGTCAAAGCGGACGTTGAATCGCTCCTGTTGTGCCGAAACAGTGAAAAAAAGAAAAAGGAAGCCCAGGATGAGGGCTTCCTTTTTTAGGATATGTTTATTTAAGTATTTCAAATTTTCCACTTTCTAGCGTTTGATCTTTTCCCATCAGGCTGTAAAAATATAGGCCCGAGGTCCATTCTCGTACATCGATGGTTTTGAAATCACGATTGCCTCTTAAAGGTAAAACTTTTATCACGTGTCCAGGAGAGTATTTCCTCATCTCACCACAATCTTTTCACTCTGCAACAACCTATTACTCTCTGTAAGACTCAACACATAAGTACCGCTTGCCCAGCTTTCGACATTTAAGATGAGCGTTGTGTTTGCCTGTGGGGCTGGGAATTGCTGAATGACTTTTCCCTGAAGATCGGTGATGGTGTACGAGGCGTTTTTATCTAATTGCTGAGTTTGGTAAATGTGCAGCACTTCACTGGCAGGGTTGGGACCGGCTTTAAAGAATTCAATCTGCCTGGGAGATTTTTCTTCAACCGCAATGTCAAATTCCTCACATCCTTCCACCAGGCAGCCGTATTCGTCTAGCTTCACCAGCCAGCCTTGTTGGTAGGGAGGATCAACCTCGTTAATGCTGGGTCCAATTGCTCCGGATTCGCCACAAAAGATAAAGCCACCATCAGAGGTGTTTCTCATGTCGTAGAGCCGGTGTTTTTCAAAAGGCAGATCGAGGTATTGGTAATAGCGCGTCCACAAAATTTCACCTGTTTCGCTGTTCAGTTTCGAGATCCACGCCAGGTCGTTGTATGTGCCGGAAGTGTCGTTAGGTTCATCCAGAACTTTATACCGCCAGCCTGCGGCAACGTAATTTCCGTCCTCTGCGAGAAGTATCTTCCTTGTGCCATGGTTGTAATGATACTGGTCTTCCCATATTGGAGTTCTCCAAAGCTGGTTGCCTTCCATGTCCATTTTCATAACTGTAGGAATTACACCGGTCCAGTTTTCATTAGGCAGTGTGGCCATACAAGCAAAATAGCCATCATCAATAAAAGCATCCTTTATCGCAGCAAGCCCCTCTTCACTTGTTGACTCATACTCCCAATCAAG
>NZ_JBEGHD010000030.1:0-1972 GCF_049334165.1 Halocola ammonii | reverse complement strand
TCATTGCAATCTAGCCACTGGAAATGCGCAAAGTCTTCCTGAGCTATCAAAGAACTGCTATCTGGCGAGAGCTCAACATTGAGGTTAACTGGCAATTGGAGCGTGATTGTGTCCGCCACCGACAAATCGCTGCACTGGTGATCAGCTGTAAAAATGTAGGTCGTGGTTTGATTGGGGGATACGAGGACGGAGTCATTTGAGCTTAACTCCGGGCCATCTTGTATACTCCAGTTTACATCAAACCAAAAATAGTTGTAGCTATCAGGATGAAGGGTGTAGCTATTGCCGCTGCATAATTCCACAGTGTCTTCAAAAACAGGGTTTTCGGGCAATTCTGGAATTTCAGGGTGATTTGTCATTATGAAAGTGTCGTATGCATTGAAAATAAAATCCTCCTGCACATCTGGCTCGTAATAGGGTAAGGCCGAAAAGGTTAAAGTGTCCATATCGTCTATATAAGAATCGTAGGTGTGAACAGGAATGCTGATTGATTCTTCGTTTGCAGGAATAACAGCCTCTTCAGGTAATTCATTCAAATCGTAGCCCATCACAGCCATTCCACTATATATCATGACCAAATCCTGATCTTCTGAAAGATCATTAAGCCGAACAATTTCTAATGTTAAAGATTCGCATTCATTTACGAAGTCTACCAAAAACTCAAGGCTGCTATCACCTTGCCTGAAATCTACAAACCTTCTATTGGAGCGAAGACTCTTATTGGCGAAGAACACACCAGAATCGTAGTCCTGATTATTTGCATCGGCAATAGCTATTTTCATATGATAGGTTTCGCCTACCTGCAAATTTCCTATTCCAGCAGATAAAACAATGGAGTATCCGTCATACTGGACGCTGTAGATATTCGATGGGTCAATAGGATTAGCAATGTAGTGCTCGCAATTCAAACATGGACCCTCATTGTTCGGTCCATTGTTTAAGTTGGCTGTCACCACAGGTGTTTCAGTACCTGGCACTACCGCTATGTTTTTCGCTCCATTGCTAAACTGTCCGTTGATACCGGGGCCACTTACAAAAATTCCGAAAGGATCGGTGATTAAAGGTCCATTGGTATCCAGAAACTCCGGGTATTCTTCAGAGGCGAAAACATAATCGATCGACACTGAATCTCCCGCGACCCTAAAATCAAATTCCATAACGGCCACATCACTCAAGTCTAGAGTTGTGTCGGGAAAAAGGATTTCAAGATCTTCTTCTGTAGCTTCGGGATTGAACGCGGAAAATGATTCGTCCCCAGTGTGATTTGGACCTTCTGCATTATCAAGTAAGCCGTTTGTCATTAAAAGTCCTTCCTCTATGCCGATACCACAATCATTGCAAGTGAAGCTGCCCATTTGAAAATCCTCACCATTGTATTCTACATTATACACAAACAAGCCTTCGTCATACAGTCCTTCCAAAATTTCCATTGGAGTAGGGCTGTCATCAGTCACGAGCTGCCCCATAGAATTGGAAGTGTTAAAGAGAAGAACTCCAAACAGAATTATCTCTATAAATCGGATGTTGGTATTGTAGGAATTAAGCATAGTCCATGGTTTTGTTAAGTTGGCAGCAAGTGAATTACTTGCCTCGGCTCATCAATTTACTAAAAGCAATTTCGAAGTGTGGCCCAACTCGTGAGCTATTTTGAAAAAACTTTCTCATTCTTTCACAATTCTGAAAGTGGAAACATGGTCACCATCAGAGACTCGAAGCAGAAAAATTCCAGAAGCAAGCTCTGAGAGGTCAATTTTAGTCGTGCCCGAGTTGGAACTGATTTCTGAAATCTGCTTTCCCAAGAGGCTGTAAATAAGAACCCTTTGGCCGTTTTTTGGGCCGCGGACTTCGAGGATGTCGGAAACCGGGTTAGGATAAATTTCAATCTGATTGACATCTAATTCCTCCACACTAACCACAGGAAATTCCAAGCAATCGGTAACAAACTGACAGCTGTCCTGAGTGACCATAAGAG